>JBBRCD010000003.1:0-91370 GCA_038205245.1 Burkholderiales bacterium | reverse complement strand
TGACTTCATCGGGGGCAACTGCACGGTGAGCCTGATGTTGATGGCCATGGGCGGCCTGTTCCGCGCGGGTCTGGTCGAATGGGTGACCGCGATGACCTACCAGGCCGCCTCGGGCGCAGGCGCGCAGAACATGCGGGAACTGCTGGCGCAGATGGGCGCGGCGCATGACCAGGTGCGGGACCTGCTTGCCGACCCGAAATCGAACATCCTGGACATCGATCGAGCCGTGTCCGGCCGGCTGCGCAGCGCCGTTCTGCCGACCGAGCATTTCGGCCAGGCGCTTGCTGGCAGCCTTCTGCCCTGGATCGACAAGGATCTGGGCAACGGGCAGAGCCGCGAGGAATGGAAAGGCATGGCCGAATGCAACAAGATTCTGGGCCGTACTGCCGATCCGGTGCCGGTGGACGGCGTCTGCGTACGCATCGGTGCGATGCGCTGTCACTCGCAGGCCTTGACCATCAAGCTGGCCCGCGACCTGCCGCTGGCCGAGATCGAGTCGCTGCTGGCGCACGGCAACGACTGGGTCGAGGTGGTGCCGAACCGGCGTGAGGACTCGCTTGCCCGCCTGACCCCGACAGCGGTCACCGGTACGCTTCAGGTGCCGATCGGGCGCCTGCGCAAACTGCCCATGGGTGGGACCTATCTGGCGGCGTTCACCGTCGGCGACCAGTTGCTCTGGGGCGCCGCCGAACCACTGCGTCGGATGTTGCGCCTGTTGCTCGAGCGCTCGGCTGGGCGGTAGGCGGTGCCAGCTCCGCTTTGATTGCTGCTCAAGGCCGGGCGGTTGAGCGCCGATAACCTGTTCGGCGTTGTAACTGCGCGACAGGCGTGCACCGCTGTGCGGCACCCGCGAACGAAAGCCCAAAGGAATCGCGCGCTTGTGCCGTAATATCAGACACAGGGTGAGCTTGCATCCGTAAACCCATGATGTTAAATTCAAACTCCGACAAGTCCTGAAGGACGGTCCGTGCGCACAAGCTTCTCCAGCGTCCTACGCGTCTGGCCCGCCGCCTGCGCGGTGTTGCTCTCCCTGCTCCTTCCCGCCGCGTCTGACGCCGCCGGCCTGGGACGGATCACCGTGCTTTCCGGCCTCGGGCAGCCGCTCAACGCCGAGATCGAACTCAACGCGTCCAAGGACGAACTGTCCACGATGATGGCGCGGATCGCCACCGTCGAGGCCTACCGGCGCGCGAATCTCGAATACTCTGCGTTCGTCGCTTCGGTCAGGTTGAACATCGAGCAGCGGCGCGATGGATCCATGCTGGTGCGTGCGACCAGCGTCCGGGCAGTCAATGATCCTTTCCTGGAGCTGCTGGTTGAACTGATCTGGTCCTCCGGCCGGCTGGTGCGCGAATACACCATGTTGATCGACCCGCCCGGGTTTACAGCGCCCGAGACGGTGTCCCCGCCAGTGGCCGCAACGCGTCCGGCCGCCGTCGACGCGCAACCGTTGGTCGCCACACCTCTGGCACCCGCTGCGTTGCCTGCGGCTGCCGCCGCCAAGCCTGCGCCAACGGTCAAGGCGCCGGCAGACAAGCCGGCGCCGCGTGCTCCGCGCGCCGCTGCAGAGTCTTCGGTGGCACAGTCTGCCTCGGCGGGTGGCGAAAGCTACGGGCCGGTGCAGCGCGGCGATACCCTTGGCAAGATTGCAGAGTCGGTTCGTCCGTCCGGCGTGTCGCTCGACCAGATGCTGGTCTCGCTGTTCCGCGAGAACAAGGGCGCGTTTGACGGCAACAACATGAACCGGCTGCGCACTGGCGCGGTGCTCCGGGTGCCGGACGCTTCTGCCGCCGCTGCGGCGTCTGCTGGGGAAGCGGCGCGAGAGGTACGCGCCCAGGCCGCAGACTTCAACGCCTATCGACAGCGGCTGGCAGGCGCGGTGCAGGACGCCCCGCCGGTTGCCGAGGGTGGGCAGGCAGTGTCCGGGAAGATCACGCCGAAGGTCGAGGAGAAGGTCCCGGCGCCAGCGCCCGGCACCGATGTACTCCGATTGTCCAAGGGCGAGGCGAGCAAGGCCGGCGCTGCACGCGATCCGAAGGCTGCAACGGCAGCCCGCGAAGAAGACGCTACCGCGCGCGAGAAGTCGCTGCGCGAAGCCAACGAGCGGGTCGCTGCGCTGGAAAAAATGCTGAAGGACGCCCAACGCCTGCTCGATGTCCAGAGCAAGCAGCTGGCTGACCTGCAGAAGATGTCCAAGGGCGAGCCGGCGAAGGCTGCCGAGCCTGCGAAACCTGAGCCAGTCAAGTCGGATCCGGTCAAGCCCGAGCCAGTCAAGCCCGAGCCGAAACCCTTGCCCACGGTCGAACCGGTTCCGCCGAAGCCGGCCCCAGAAGTTGTACCCTCGGTCGCGCCGCCAGTCGATGCGCCGAAACCCCCGGTCGATGCGCCCAAGCCCAAGCCGGTAGCGCCGCCCCCGCCGCCGCCGCCGAGCATGGTCGATCAGGCAATCGCGTTCGTCACACAGTACGCGATGGAACTGGGCGGTGCATTGGTTGCCCTGCTCGGACTGGTCTGGCTGGCGATGAAGCGCAAAGCGAATGGGTCTGCGCCGAAGAAGGGGAAGACCGCGACGGCGACCGAGCCCAAGTTTGGTCCAAGCGCCAAGGCAGCGTCGGCTGAAGCTGCCGTGGGCGCCGACGAGGTGTTGCAGACCTCGCCCGGGCGGCCGCCAGCCTCGCCAGAGGAGGAGGTCGATCCGCTGGCCGAGGCCGAGGTCTATCTGACCTACGGTCGCGATGCCCAGGCCGAAGGCATCCTGCGCGAGGCGATCACCCGCACCCCGGCGCGCCATGAGCTGCATCTGAAGCTGCTCGAGATCTACATGAAGCGCGGCGACGCCAAGTCGTTCGAGTCGGTGGCGACCGACCTGTTCGCCGGTACCGGCGGACAGGGTGTCGACTGGATGAAGGCGGCCGAGATGGGCGCGTCGATCGACCCGTCCAACCCGCTCTACGCCGCCGGCAAGGCGTCGAACGATGCGAGCGGCGCCAACCTGGCCACCATCGCCGGCGTTGGCGCAGCAGGGCTGGCTGCTGCTGCTGCTGCTGCCGCGGTGACCACTGGCGGCGCGCGGGCCCCGATCGAGCACGACAAGACCCAGATCCTCACCGTCGAGGACACCGCTGCGATGGCGCCCGAATCGGTCGACTTCGATTTCGAGCCTGCCACGTCGGGCGGCACCACGACACAGAACGACCCGGACGCGACCGTGCTGATCGCCGGTACGCCGGGCGAGACTGTCGCGGCGCCTCCGGCAGACATGGATTTCACGCTCGACTTCGGTTCCGTGGACGCCAGCGCGGCACCAATGCTGCCTGACCTGCCGCTGGAAGCCGCAGCCGACGGTACAGCGACGTCCGAGGCCGACCTCTCGCTGGATGCAGGTAACAATACTGGCCCGATGTCCAGCGTCGTGGTTGACCCGATGTTCCAGTCGCAGGCAACCAACGTGCTGCTCGATTCCGGCCCGCCGACCGGCAGCATCCTCGATTTCAAGCTGGAAGCGGCGCGCGCAGAGGCCGCGGAAGCGGCAGCATCTGCAGCGGCAGGCCAGCCGACGCTGCCGCCGATGTCCGAGGCCACGATGATCATGGCCAACCCGGGCGAGCTGGTGACCTTCGACATGACCCATCCGGCCGGTCTGCCGCAGAACTGGCAGGAAACCACATTGCCAAGGGTCGATCTCGATCTGGGTGACACTGCATCCGACGGACGCAACCCGAACAAGGACGAGCACTGGAATGACGTCAACACCAAGTATGACCTCGCGAAGGCGTACGAGGAAATGGGCGACAAGGACGGTGCGCGCGAGATTCTGCGCGAAGTGATCGCCGAGGGCGACGACCAGCAGAAGGCGGAAGCCGAGTCGATGCTTGCCCGGCTTGGTTGAGGCGGTCAGCAGTTGGTGCATGTTGGCGCGCTATCGCGTCGTCCTGCGATGTCTTCGCTGACCCCGGGAGTCGGTTAGCGCTATCCTTCACCGATGCGCATCGCCCTGCAGGTCGAATACAACGGCGCCTCCTTCTGTGGCTGGCAGAGCCAGCCCTCGGGTCAGTCGGTACAAGACACCCTCGAACGGGCACTGTCCGGCATCGCGTCGGCGCCGGTGTCTACACTGTGTGCGGGGCGCACCGACGCCGGCGTGCATGCGCTGATGCAGGTGGTGCATTTCGACACCGAGAGCGATCGGCCGAATCAGGCCTGGGTGCGCGGGGCGAACGCTCTGCTCCCCGATACGATCGCGGTGGTCGCGGCCACGCGGGTGCCGGACCGCTTTCATGCCCGCTTCGATGCCATCGAACGCTGCTATCGCTACCTGCTGGTAAGCGATCCGGTACGCCCTGCGCTGCTTGCCGGGCGGGTTGGCTGGCACCATGAAACGGTCGCGCTCGCGCCCATGCAGGAGGCGCTCGGCGCTCTGATCGGTGAGCATGACTTCAGTGCGTTTCGCGCCGCCGAATGTCAGGCGAAGTCTCCGGTGCGCCAGATACGCCGGGCGACCGTGGAGCAGTCCGGGTCGCTGTTCACCTTCGAGTTCTGTGCAGATGGTTTCCTGCATCACATGATCCGCAACATCGTCGGCAGCCTGCTTCGCATCGGCCGTGGTCGGGAGCCTGCCGGGTGGCTGGGCACGCTGCTCGCCGGCCGCGACCGCACCCGCGCTGCGGCTACGTTCTCGGCCAGCGGCCTGTATCTGGCAGAGGTGCGCTACGACCCGCGCTTGCAACTGGCGCTGCCCGGACCGCGCATCGCACAGTTCGCACCAGCGGTGTTCCAACCGGCGCCGCGGCCGGCGACTCTGGCTGCGAACCTTCCTGCGAACCTTCCTGCAGACCCGTCGAGCGTCCCGGGCGCATGCCAGGTGGCGCGATGAGGCGGCGCACCCGGGTCAAGATCTGCGGCATCACCACGGTCGCGGATGCCGGTGCTGCCGTTGCGGCGGGTGCCGACGCGATCGGGCTGGTGTTCTACGGCCCCAGTCCGCGTCACGTGACGATACAGCAGGCGGCGCAGATCGCGGGCAGCCTGCCAGCCTTCGTCAGCGCCGTCGGGCTGTTCGTGGATGCGACCGCCGATGAGGTGCGTGCGACATTGGGCGCAGTCCCGCTGGACCTGTTGCAGTTTCACGGGGCCGAAGCGCCGGGCTTCTGCGCGCAGTTCGACAAAGCGTTCATCAAGGCCGTCCGGGTGAAGCCCGGGGTCGATTTGCTACAATCCCGACTCGAGGTGATGATGTTCAGGCCGCTTGCACGCGGGCTGCTGGTCGATGCCTTCGTGCCCGGAGTTCATGGCGGTACCGGTCAGTCTTTCGACTGGGCGCTGATCCCCGAGGCGATGCGCGAGCAGGTGATCCTCTCCGGCGGTCTGACCCCGGCGAACGTCCACGACGCAATCAGGCATGTGCGTCCGTGGGCAGTCGATGTGTCCAGTGGTGTCGAGCGCACGTCAGGACCGAAGGGGGTCAAGGATCCCCGGCTGATCGAGCGGTTCATTGAGGAGGTACACCGTGCAGATGTATGACCTGCCAGACGAACGCGGCCATTTCGGCCCGTATGGTGGCGTGTTCGTTGCCGAGACGCTGATACATGCGCTCGACGAACTCAACGAGTGCTATCTCAGATATCGCGACGACTCGGAGTTCATGGCCGAACTCAAGCACGAGTTGAAGCACTATGTCGGTCGACCGAGCCCGATCTATCACGCCAGGCGCTGGTCGGAGCATTTCGGCGGTGCGCAGATCTATCTCAAGCGGGAAGACCTGAACCATACCGGCGCGCACAAGATCAACAACACGATGGGTCAGGCGCTGCTCGCGCGCAAGATCGGCAAACCCCGGGTGATCGCCGAAACCGGTGCCGGTCAGCATGGGGTGGCTACCGCCACGGTCGCGGCGCGTTACGGCTTGAAGTGCTCGGTCTACATGGGTTCCGAGGACGTGAAGCGCCAGTCGCCCAACGTGTACCGCATGAAGCTGCTCGGCGCCGAGGTGATTCCGGTCGAGAGCGGCTCGAAAACCCTGAAGGACGCGCTCAACGAGGCGATGCGCGACTGGGTGACCAACGTTGAAGACACCTTTTACATCATCGGCAGTGTGGCTGGCCCGCATCCCTACCCGATGATGGTGCGCGACTTCAATGCGGTCGTCGGTCATGAGTGCAAGTGGCAGATGCCGGAGCTGATCGGCCGCCAGCCCGATGCCTGTATCGCCTGTGTGGGTGGCGGTTCCAACGCGATGGGTATGTTCCACCCGTACATAGATCTGCCGCAGGTTCGGCTGATCGGGGTCGAGGCGGGCGGGTCCGGCATCGACACTGGCAGGCATGCGGCGCCGCTGTCGGCCGGGCGCCCGGGTGTGCTGCACGGCACCCGCACCTACCTGATGCAGAATGAGGACGGCCAGATCCTGGATACCCATTCGGTGTCCGCCGGGCTGGACTATCCGGGTGTCGGGCCGGAGCATTCCTGGCTCAAGGATATCGGTCGCGCCGAGTATGTGGCGATCAACGACGATGAAGCGCTCGAGGCGTTCCATCACTTGTGCCTGCTGGAGGGCATCATTCCGGCGCTCGAGCCCGCCCACGCGCTCGCCCAGGCAATCAAGATGGCACCATCGATGCGCAAGGATCAGGTGCTGCTGGTCAACCTGTCCGGGCGCGGCGACAAGGACATGAACACCGTCGCCGCACTGGCCGGCATCACGCTCTGATGTCGCGCATCAAGGGACGTTTCGACAGCCTTGCGGCAGCTGGCCGCAAGGCGCTGATTCCGTACATCACCGCTGGTGATCCATCGCTCGAGGTGACCCTCGGGCTGATGCACGAGATGGCCGCAGCCGGGGCGGATGTGATCGAACTGGGCGTGCCGTTCTCCGATCCGCAGGCCGATGGGCCGACCATCCAGCGTGCCAGCGAACGTGCACTGGCGCGGGGTACCAGCCTGGCGCGCATCCTCGAGACAGTCACTCGTTTTCGCATCCGCGATGCGACGACGCCGGTGGTTCTGATGGGCTACGTCAATCCGGTCGAGGCCATGGGCTACGACCAGTTCGCCACCCGGGCGGCGGCGGCCGGGGTCGATGGCGTGCTGCTGGTCGACCTGCCCCCTGAGGAGTCGCGCAGCTTCGTCGACAAGCTGCTGTCGGCGGGCCTGGACCCGATCTATCTGCTCTCGCCGACCACAACCGATGCGCGCATCGGGGAGATCGCCAAGCTCGCCCACGGTTACGTCTACTACGTGTCGCTCACCGGAGTCACCGGTGCGAAGCATCTGCAGGTGGGCGATGTGTCTTCCCGCATGGCACTGCTGCGCAAGCACCTGACCGTGCCGATCGGCGTCGGTTTCGGCATCCGCGATGCAGCGAGTGCAAGCGCCATTGCGCAGGTCGCCGACGCCGTGGTGATCGGCAGCCGTATCGTCGAGGAGATCGAGGGATCGATACCGGGGCAGGAGGCCGCCAACGTCGGGGTGTTCCTGCGCGAGATGCGCAAGGCGATCGATACGGTTCCGGTCGCGGGCAGGGCCTGAGTCGATGCCGCGATGAGCTGGCTGCAAAAACTGCTGCCGCCCAAGATCAAACGCGAGGACGGCGCGGCGCGAAAAACAGTCCCGGAAGGGTTGTGGGTCAAGTGCGAAGCCTGCGAGGCAGTGCTCTACCGCAGCGATCTGGACAACAACCTGCAGGTCTGTCCGAAGTGCGGGTTTCACAACCGTATCGGCGCGCGCGAACGTATCGACATGCTGCTCGACGCCGACGGACGCTACGAAATCGGTGCCGAGGTACGCCCGGTCGACAGCCTGAAGTTCAAGGATACGAAGAAGTATTCCGATCGCCTGTCCGCTGCCACTCGCGTCACCGGCGAGGACGACGCGCTGGTGGTGATGCAGGGAACCATCCTCACTACCCCGGTGGTGGTCGCGGCGTTCGAGTTCCGCTTTCTCGGCGGCTCGATGGGCTCGGTGGTCGGCGAGCGTTTTGCTCGCGGTGTGCGCGCGGCAATCGAACAGCAGATGCCTTTCGTCTGTGTTGCCGCCTCGGGGGGCGCGCGCATGCAGGAAGGCGTACTGTCTTTGTTGCAGATGTCCAAGTGCTGCGCGGTGCTTACCGTGCTCGCCGATGAGCGCCTGCCGTTCATCTCGGTGCTGACCGATCCGACGATGGGTGGTGTGTCTGCCAGCTTCGCCATGATTGGCGACGTGGTGATCGCCGAGCCCGGGGCACTGGTCGGTTTTGCCGGACCACGAGTGATCGAGCAGACGGTGCGCGAGACGCTGCCCGAGGGGTTTCAGCGCGCCGAGTTCCTGCTCGAGCACGGGGCGATCGACCTGATCGTCGACCGCAGGGAGATGCGCTCGCGTCTGGCAGCGTTGATCGCGCTGCTCACCGGCCAGCCGCCGCTGCCGACGAAGTGAGCGTCACCGGCGGTCTGCCACAGAGCGACGGGCGCAGTCTGGGCGACTGGCTCGAATACATCGCGTCCCGGCATCCGGTCAGCATCGACCTCACCCTGGACCGGGTGAGCCAGGTCTGGCAGCGGATGCGGCCGGACGCGATCAGCAGTTCGCCCGGCTTTCCGGTGATCACGGTCGGCGGCACCAATGGCAAGGGCTCGACCTGCGCGATGCTGGAGGCGATCCTCGATCGCGCCGGATACCGGGTCGGCTGCTACACCTCGCCCCACCTGCTGCGCTACAACGAGCGGGTACGCGTGGCGCGCCATGACATTGCCGATGCCGATCTGTGCCGCGGCTTCGCGGCTGTCGAAGCTGCCCGGGGAATGATCGGACTCACCTACTTCGAGTTCGGTACGCTTTGCGCGCTGTGGTGGATGATCGAGTCGAAAGTCGATGTCGCCGTGCTCGAGGTCGGGCTGGGCGGTCGGCTGGATGCGGTCAACATCATCGATGCAGATGTGGCGGTGGTCACCGCGATCGGGCTGGACCACATGGAGTACCTGGGTGACACCCGGGACAAGATCGGCTTCGAGAAGGCCGGCATCTACCGCGCCGGTCGCCCGGCGATCTGCGCCGACCGCGATGCCCCGGCGCCGCTGATCGCGCACGCGACCGCCATCGGGGCGAAACTACTCAGGCTGGGCGCTGATTTCGATTACACCGACCAGGACGGAAGCCAGTGGCGCTACCGACGTTTCGCGTCGCGCCACATGGCCGATGCGTCGCCGGACATTGCCGAAGCCGGGCCTGCACCCGGGGCCGGGTCTGCCCCAGCCGCCGGGTCTGCGCCCGGAACCGGGTCTGCACCTGGTGCGCCGGCCGATGCCGACCCTGCCGGCGGGGCCGGGCAGCAGATACTGCGAGCCCGCTACGGGCTGCCGTTTCCCGCCTTGCGCGGCGCCTATCAGCTCGCCAACGCAGCGGCCGCGATCACTGCGCTGGACGAGCTTGCCGACCGGCTGCCAGTCAGCGCCGAGGCGATCCGCACCGGGCTGCTGACCGCCGAGATCGCCGGACGCTTCCAGGTGCTGCCTGGGCGGCCGACCATCGTGCTCGATGTTGCCCACAACCCGCATGCCGCTGCAGCGCTCGAGGCAAGCCTGGCGCGCCTGCAGGGTGGCGGGCGCACCTTCGCGGTGTTCTCGATGCTCGCTGACAAGGACATCGAAGGTGTCGTGCGTGCGGTCAAGGCGCGTATCGACGAATGGTTCATCGCGCCGATCAATGCGCCGCGCGGTGCCAGTGTCGCTGTCCTGCGCAGCGCGCTGACGCGCGCTGCGGCACTTGATCCGACCACCGAGTGCGCAGATGTGAGCGAGGCATTCAGGCGGGCACGAGAGCGTGCCGGCGAAAGTGATAGGATCGTCGTGTTCGGCTCGTTCTACACAGTGGCCGACGTGTTATCGGTACTGTCCGTGCAGTCCGTGCAATCCGCGTCGGGCACCGAAGTCGCTCCAACCGGTTTCGACAGTTCAACCCGTCCGGCCAGCCCGGGCTGATCCGTACCCGCGTCGCGGGTTCCTGCAGCCAAAGCGCAGTTTGCAATACAGGTACATCCTTTCCAGGCATGGCACGCAGCACGTCAGATGAAGAGATAAAGCTGCGCAAGCGCGCACGCCGGCGACTGATCGGCGCGATCGCCATCACGACGCTGGTCGTCGTGATGCTGCCGATGATTCTGGACAGTGAGCCGCGCCCGATCGGCGACGATGTCGCGGTCCAGATTCCCTCGCCCAATGCCGGGCCGTACGCGCCGAAGGCGGTGCCTGTCGACCCGGTGAAGCGCCCGTCCGCGGAGGCGGCAGCCTCGGCGACCCGGGACAATCCGGCTGCAACCGCGAAGGCCAGCGGGTCGGTTGCCTCGGCGGCCGCGCCGGGCGACTTGAAGATCGCGGTTGCCGGGGCGGTCAGGCCGCCACCGGACACGCCGGTTGCTTCTGCGGTGAAGCCTGCGCCGGCAGCCGTGCCTGCTCTGCAGGTCGAGGCAAAGCCTTTGGCCGCGCCAGCCGCCAACGTGGCGCCGGTCTCGTCATCCAACGCGCCGGGAGTCGCCGAAAGCCCGATTGCGTCGGCCAGGAGCGTCGAGAACTTCGTCATCCAGTTGGGGGCGTTTGCCGATGTCGATCGGGCCAAGGAGAGGCATGCGCTTCTGGTCAAGGCCGGTGTCCGGTCCTACACCGAGGTGATCAGGACCCCGAGCGGGGACAAGACGCGGGTTCGCGCCGGTCCGTTTCCCTCGCGCGAAGCCGCCGACAAGGTCAATGAACGTCTGAAGACGCTCGGCGTGGCCGATGGCGTAGTCGTTCCGCGCCGCTACTGAAACACGACCTGGACGATACCGGGATGCATCCGGGGCGCACCCACCTCAGATGACCTGGTTCGACTACAGCGTACTTTTGGTGATCGGGCTGTCCGCGCTGATAGCGGTGCTGCGGGGGTTCGTGCGCGAGGTGCTTTCGCTGGCCGCATGGATCATCGCGTTCGCCGCCGCCAGCACGCTCGCGGCGCAGGTCGCGCCGATGCTGCCCGAGGCGATTCCCAACGATGCGCTGCGCATGCTGGCCGGGTTCCTGCTGGTGTTCGGCGCCACCTGGCTGGTGATGATCCTGATCACGCTGGCGATCGTCGAACTGATCAAGGTCGCCGGCCTGGGCTTCTTCGACCGGGTGCTCGGCCTGCTGTTCGGCCTGGCCCGCGGCGCCCTGGTGGTACTCACTGCCGTGCTGCTGGCCGGGATGACTCGGTTGCCCGAGAGCCCGGGCTGGCGAGACGCCATGCTGTCGGCACCACTCGAAGTGCTGGCCCTTGTGGTCAAGCCCTGGCTCCCGCCGGATATGGCCAGGAAGATCCGCTACGACGCAGTGCAGCAGGTGGTCTATACTGCGCCTCGCCCCAGCTCAAGGGAAACATCCGTGTCGGCGGCGAGGGAGAAATCCACCCTGGTCGCCCCCCTGTGACGGGTGTTAGCCGAAGGGAGAGAGTCTCGTGTGTGGCATCGTCGGTATGGTGGCCAGGAATCCGGTCAACCAGGAGCTTTACGACGGGATGCTGTTGCTCCAGCATCGTGGTCAGGATGCTGCCGGCCTGGTCACAGGCGAGGGCAACACCTTCCATATGCACAAGGGGCCAGGCCTGGTGCGCGATGTGTTTCGTACCCGGAACATGCGCACACTCGCTGGCAATATCGGTATCGCCCATGTGCGCTATCCGACCGCCGGATCGGCCTGGTCATCGGCCGAGGCGCAGCCGTTCTACGTGAATTCGCCGTTCGGTATCGTGCTCGGCCATAACGGCAACCTGACCAATTCCGAGGCGCTGAAGCGCGAGTTGTTTCGTGACGACCTGCGTCATGTGAACACAGATTCCGACTCCGAGGTGCTGCTCAACGTCCTGGCTCACGAGCTGGCGCGCAACGCGACCGGTTTTCACCTGGACGCGAACACGATCTTCAAGGCAGTCGAGGGTGTCCACAAGCGGGTGCGGGGCGCCTATGCGGTGGTTGCCATGATCGCCGGTTACGGTCTGCTCGCGTTCCGTGATTCGTTCGGTATCCGACCGCTGGTGATCGGCAGCCGGGAAACCGAGGCGGGCACCGAGTTCATGGTGGCTTCGGAGACCGTGGCGCTGGACGCGCTGGGTTTCACCCGCATGCGCGATGTTGCCCCTGGAGAGGCGGTGTACATCGACGAGCAGGGCGTATTCCAGAGCAGGCAGTGTGCCGCGCGTACCGAACTCGCGCCGTGCATCTTCGAGTTTGTCTATATGGCGCGCCCGGATTCAGTGATCGATGGCATCTCGGTGTACGACACCCGGCTGCGCATGGGCGAGAGCCTCGCGCGCAAGATCGAGCGCGAGTTCCCGAATCTGGATGCCGATGTGGTGATGCCGATTCCCGACTCTTCCCGCCCGGCGGCGATGCAGCTGGCCAAGCATCTGAACCTGCCGTACCGGGAGGGGTTCATCAAGAACCGCTATATCGGGCGCACATTCATCATGCCAGGGCAGGCAGTGCGCCGCAAATCGGTGCGCCAGAAGTTGAACGCGCTGGGTACCGAGTTCAAGGGCAAGAGCGTGCTCATCGTGGATGACTCGATCGTGCGCGGTACCACCAGCCAGGAGATCGTGCAGATGGCACGCGAGGCAGGAGCGCGCCGGGTACATTTTGCTTCGGCTGCGCCGCCGGTGCGCTTTCCGAATGTCTACGGCATCGACATGCCCACCCGCAGCGAGCTGATCGCCTCCGACCGTTCGGTCGAGGAGATCGCGCGCGAGATCGGCTGCGACCGGCTGATCTACCAGGACCTTGCCGACTTGATTGAAGACGTGCGTGCCGGCAACCCGTCCATCGAGCGTTTCGAAACTTCATGCTTCGACGGCAACTACATCACCGGTGACGTCACCCCGGAGTACCTGAAGTGCCTGGAAGCCAACCGCGAGGACAGTGAGCGCCAGCGTTCGCGCGAGGCGAGCAGCCAGCTCGACCTGAACCTGGAGTCGGCCGAGTAGTCTGGCGTGATCGCGGTGGCCGAGCCGACATCGGGTTCAGCGGCCGAGCTTCTGCGCAGACACGTGGTGTGGTGGAGGGCCATCGCGATGTCTATCAGCAGGTCCACCGGCTGTCGATCGGCGAGACAGCGCCGCCCAACGATGCTGTCGTCGCGCGGCCGATCCGGGATCGCATCGATCTTAGCGTCTACGCGATCGGCGGCGACTCCTGCGCGAATTTTCAGAACTCCGGCCGCTTTCTCGAGGCCACGCTGGAGAATCTCGCCAATCTTGTCGAAGGGCTGCAGCGCCACGGTTACCGCGACGCCGACATCGTGCAGATCCGCGGCGCCAATTACCTGCGTGTGCTGTCGGGCATCGTGCCCCCGCGTGCTCCGGCCTGAGCAGACCGGGTTGAACTGCAGCACCGGCTGGCATCGGGCGGCGTCCGGCAGACAGTGTCCCGCATTTGACAGTGCAGCGTGCCGCGCGGCACACTGGTTGCATGAGCCAACCGCCCGCTGACCCCTTGAACGGCAAGCCTGCCCAGCCCGACCTCTCCGGCCTGCAGCTGGACACGCTTGCCGTGCGCGCCGGCATCCACCGCAGCCAGTTCGGCGAGCACTCCGAGGCGATGTACCTGACCTCGAGCTACGTGTTCGACAACGCGCAGCAGGCAGCTGATGCCTTCCAGAAGGGCATTGAGGGGCGCAATGTCTATTCGCGCTTCACCAATCCGACAGTCACCGCCTTCGAGGAGCGGCTGGCGGCACTCGAAGGCGCCGAATGCTGCGTGGCCACCGCCTCGGGCATGTCGGCGATCCTGGCGATCACCATGGCGCTGTTCAAGGCGGGCGACCATGTGATCATCTCGCAGGGCGTGTTCGGTTCGACCGTGCAGCTGTTCACCAACTTCTTCGAGAAGTTCGGCGTCGAAGTGTCGTTCGTGCCGCCGACCGACCCGATGGCCTGGCAGAAGGCAGTCAAGCCGAATACGAAGATGTTCTTCGTTGAAACGCCGTCCAACCCGCTGACCGAGGTGTCGGACATCGGCGCGCTGTCGGAGATCGCGCATCGCGCCGGTGCGGTGCTGATCGTCGACAACTGTTTCTGCTCGCCGGCGCTGCAGCGTCCGCTCGAGTTCGGTGCCGACATCATCATCCACTCGGCGACCAAGTATCTCGACGGGCAGGGCCGGGTGCTTGGCGGCGCAGTGCTTGGCAGCCGCAAGCTGATCCAGGCGCCGATGCTGCAGTTCATGAGAAATGCCGGTCCGACGATGAGCCCGTTCAATGCCTGGGTCTGCCTGAAAGGGCTGGAGACTCTCGGTGTGCGCATGGAAGCGCACAGCGCCCGCGCGCTGGCACTGGCTACCTGGCTCGAGCAGCAGCCGAAGGTGTCGCGCGTATTTTACCCAGGTCTCGAATCGCATCCGCAGCATGCGCTGGCAATGCGCCAGCAGAAGTCCGGCGGCGGCGTGGTGTCATTCGAAGTCAAGGGCGGTCGCGAGGCGGCCTGGCGGGTGATCGACGCCACCCGGTTGCTGTCGATCACCGGCAACCTGGGCGATGTGAAGACGACCATAACCCACCCGGCGACCACCACCCATGGCCGTATCCCCCAGGCCACGCGTGACGCCGCCGGCGTGAGCGAAGGGCTGATCCGAATCGCGGTCGGGCTGGAGGCGATGGTCGACGTTCAGAACGATCTGGCGCGCGGGCTGAACGGCTGAGCCCTGGCTCAGGTTGGCCATCGACTGCCTTCCGGCCGATGGCGTCCGCGTGCGCAGGTGCGGGCTATGGCGGCGAGAGGCGTATCGCCGATCGCGGGCTAAGCTGCGTTCAGCCGACGATGTCGTCGACCGTCAAGCGCACCGAGGGCAAGGCGGCGGGCGAGAGCAGGTCTGCTGCCGTCAACTCACGGCAGCGCGCATAGCCATCCTCGCCAGCACCATCGAACACCAGTACCCGACGACGGCGCACGTCGACGATCCAGAATTCGGCAACACCGCGCTTCGCATACAGCGGCGCCTTGATATCCCGATCGAAACGCAGCGTGCTGACCGACACCTCGATTGCGAGCAGCACGTCAGACGGAGTCGGCAGCGCCTGCTGGTAGCGGTGCTGCGGCGGGCGCAGCAGCAGCAGATCGGGCTGCGGCTCATCATGCCGGGACAGGATGACCGGGTTCTGTATCCAGACGAATGCGCTGTCGCCAACGGCCCGGACGAGCAGCGTATTCAGAAGCGATACACAGAAGGCGTGGGGGGCTCCGATCGGTGCCATGCGGATGATCTCTCCGTCGATGAGTTCGACGCGATCCTCCGGCCCGAGCAGCCCGACCTCGCCCATCCGGTGGTAGTCGTCCACCGTCCACCGGATGCGCTGCAGTTCGCCTTCGTGACCCATGCGGTCCTCCGCGGGAGATCGCCAGCGTGCGATGTTGCACGACCAGCGGCGAGCTGATCCTAATCCACCTTCCGATGCGCTGTCGAGAACGCCCTTGTGTAGCCTGATTCCTCGACCACCAGCCCCGGCAACCTGATGCGCGTTGCCTCAGAACGTGCAGATCTGTCCGCCGGTTGCTGCCAGCCCCACCGCCTGCGCCGCCCAGTCGGCCAGTACCCAGCGCTCGCACACCCTGCCATCGACCGGATGCCGATGGCGCATCGGCCGGTGCGTATGCCCGTGCAGCAGGCGCGGATAAGCGTGTGCGCGCAGCACCCGCAGCACCTCACTGGGCGTGACATCCATGATCTCGGCTGACTTGTGCTGCTTCTCCTGCTCGCTCAGTGCGCGCAGGCGCTGCGCTTCGGCGCGACGGTCAATCAGCGGCCGGGCAAGGAAAGCCTGCTGCCACGCCGGATCGCGCACGCTGCGGCGAAACGCGTTGTAGCCGGTGTCCTCGGTGCACAGCGTGTCGCCATGCAGCAACAGGGTGCGCTGCCCGTCGAGCTGGATCAACGTCGGGTCAGCGAGCAGGCTGACCCCGGTGGCCTGGCTGAACCGGGTGCCAATCAGAAAGTCGCGGTTCCCGTGCATGATCGCCACTGGCACGCCGGTGGCGGTGAGCGCCCGCAGCGCAACTGCAATCGACGCGTTGAAGGGGTCGGCCAGGTCGTCATCGCCGATCCACGCGTCGAACAGATCGCCGAGAATGTAGAGTGCGGCGGCCGAACGCGCCTGGCGGGCAAGAAAGCCGGTGAACGCCTGCGCGGTATCCGGCCGCGCGGCCGACAGATGCAGATCGGAGACGAACAGCGTGGAGTGCGCGGCAAACATCGCAGCGGACATCGCGGGCTGCCGCTGCCTATCGGCAGACCTGTCGCTGTCAGACGATCTCTGCCTTGCTGATCAACACGTCATCGGTCGGCACGTCCTGATGGCCACCCTTCGAGGTGGTCGCTACACCACGTAGTGCATCGACCACGTCCTGTCCCTCGGTGACCTTGCCGAAAACGCAGTAACCCCAGCCGCGTGGGGTCGGCGAGCTGAAGTTGAGGAAGGCGTTGTCGCCTACGTTGATGAAGAACTGAGCCGACGCCGAATGAGGCTCCGAGGTGCGCGCCATGGCAACGGTGTACTTGTCGTTCTTCAGCCCGTTGTCCGCTTCATTGGTCACCTGCTCGCGGGTCTTCTTCTGCTTCATGCCGGGTTCGAAGCCGCCACCCTGAATCATGAAGCCGTCGATCACCCGGTGGAAGATCGTGTTGTCGTAGTGGCCGGCCTTCACATACTCGATGAAGTTGGCGACGGTGAGCGGTGCCTTGTCGGCGTCGAGTTCGATGCCGATCACGCCGGCGCTGGTATGCAGTCTGACCATCTGACGACTCCTGTCGGGTTCGAGCGCGGGTCACTGACCCGCGCATCGGATTGTATCGATATGGCTATTTGCCGCCGAGGATGACGACCTTCTCGATCACCGGCAGCTTGGACGGCACGTCGGTCTTGAACGGCCCGCCGGCACCAGTGGGCACTTGCAGCATCAGGTCGACGGTTTCCAGACCCTTGATCACCTTGCCAAACACCGCGTAGCCGAAGCCGGCAACCGTGGGTTCGCGAAAATCGAGGAAGTCGTTGCGTGCGACATTGATGAAGAACTGCGCGGTCGCCGAATGCGGGTCGCGGGTGCGAGCCATGGCCAGCGTGCCGACTTCATTGCGCAGCCCACCCTTGAGGGTGCGCTCGGCCTCGTTCTTGATCGGTTCGCGAGACGGTTTCTCCTTGTAGTCGCTGGTGAAGCCGCCACCCTGAACCATGAAGCCGCGGATCACCCGGTGAAACACGGTGCCGTTGTAGTGGCCTTCCTTGACGTACTGCAGGAAGTTCTTCACCGTTTCCGGGGCGCGATCCGGGTACAGCTCGACCACGATCGGGCCGAAGTTGGTGATGAACTCGACCCTCGGGTTCTGTGCGAACGCCGCCGCTGTCATGCCTGCACCCAGGATCATCGCCAGCACCGGCACCAAAAACCACCGCTGAATCAATCGCTGCACATCGACTCCCTTGAAATGATCTCCGGCTCGCGTGGACTTACGCGTTGCCTTCGAAGACGATGCGCCAGACACCGCCCTCGAGCTGCCAGTATTGGCGCTTGCGCATCAGCTGGTTGAGATTGTTGCTTGAATAGGACTGCTCGAATTGCACTACCGCCAGATTATCGCGGTTCGGGTCGAGGAACATGCTGGTGTTGCGCAGTCCAACCCGGACCCAGGTCTTGCTCGCGTTCACTCTGCCCTTTTGCGACGACCAGGCCGAGAGGTCGCGTCCGCCATCGCTGCTGAAGCCAGGCGCATAGTGGCGCAGGTAGGCCTGCATGTCCCGACTCTCCCAGTCGCGCCGCCAGGCTTCGACTGCCTGCTCCAGCGATCTGCGTGTCGCTGTGATCGCCTCGCGGTCGACCCACTCGATGCGTGAGGTGATCAGCACAGGGGTGCTGCCGATCTGCATCAGCGGCAGCAGCGCGTCGAAGTCCGGATTGGCCAGGACGACGCAGCCGTCAGAAGATTGCGGTGGACGTGCGAAGGTGTCGGCGGGCACGCCGTGCAGCCATATGCCGTGGCCGGTGCGGCCCTCGCGCCGGTCCAACTCGTTCGGGTAGTTGATCGGCAGCGCGCCACTGCCGTAGAAGTCCGGCAGCTTCTGGCGCGGCAGGTTGGCGCGCACATGGTAGACGCCAAGTGGCGTGCGCTTGTCACCTTCGCGCTGCTTGTCGATGCCGTTGCGCCCGACGCTGATGTAGTAGTCCTTCAGGTAGCGGACCTGACCATCCACCTGCTTGAACACATAGAGCGTCGACTTGGCGCTGTCGACCACGATCGCGTAACGCTGGTTCGGATCGAGCTGAAGCAGATGGCGGGGCAACCTGTTCGTCGGTGGCTCGGCAGACAGGCGGGTCAGCCGGGCGCGCGCCTCGGCGCGCAGATCGTCGATGCGATCGATGCCGTCGGCCGACGCGGCCAGCGGACCGGAGTCTCCGAACGCGCTCAGCGGGCGCGCGCGCGCCAGCAACAGGTCACCACGCACCAGGTGGGCCAGCCGGAAGTTCGGATTGGCCTCCAGCACCCGGTCGATCTCGGCAAGCGCTGAGTCCGGGCGGCTGCGTGCCACGTCGAGGATGCCGCGTACCAGACTGGTCTCCACCTCGGTGGTGGTGCGTACTGTCCCGGAAATCGGCTCGGCAGCATCGGCCTGGCTACCGCCCGCGTGTTTGCCGCCCACTGGCTCGCCCACCAGGGCATGCACTTGTTCGGACGACCCAAGCGCCAGGAACAGCGCGCCCCCGATCGATGCCAGCAGAGTCAACACCAGCATCGGCGGCAACAGGCCGCTCAGTCGACTGGAAAGGCGACCGTAAAGCGGACCGTAAAGGCGACCAGGAAGTCGGGGAGGGGTCATGCTCAAGGTGTTGCGCTCATGCGTCGCGGCCCAGGACGGCCCTCATCGACCGACCTGCTCCTGCTCGATAAGCCAGCGGTCGCCGGCCCGTACCAGCGTTAGCGTCTTGGGCGTTTGCGACTTGAGGGTGTCTGAGCGGTACTCCTGCCGGAACACGACGCTGACCCGATTTCCGCCCAGCGGGGTGACTTTGGGGGCCAGCACCCGCACCTCGATCTTCTTCGGTTTGGCGATGCGATCGCGCCGCGACTGCTCCCATTCGGCCCGGCTGTCGCCACCCGGGACCTTGAACTCTTTCGAGTAGAAGGCCAGATAGCCGTTCACATCGTTGCTCGACCAGGCCCGGGCCCATTGCTCGACTGTCTTGATGATCTCGTCGCCGCTGGTCGCGGCCTGGGGCGGCGCGGGCGTCTGTGCTGGAGTGGAAGGCGCTGCGTTCCTGGTCGGGTCGGCGGTGGCGGCAGTCGTCGATCCCGGCCTGCCGGTGCCGGCGTCGCCCGGGCGGACGACCAGCGGTGTCGACCCGGCGGTCGAAGACACGGTGGCGGCTGGCGGCGTCCCCTTGGCAGTGAGACCGGTCGCCGGGGCGCTCGTCGTCTGGGTGGCCAACGCGACCTGTTTGGGTGGATCTGTCCTGGCCAGGGGCGGGCGCTGAAACTTAGGATTGGTCGAGAACAGCTCCCGGATCAGTTCCAGCTTGGTCTGCACCGAGTTGTTGGAGCGATCCAGCTGGAGCGCCTTGTCGTAGGCTTCCGAGGCCATCTTGGCGTAGATATCGCCCAGGTTCTCGTGCGCCGTGGCATAGCTCGGGTGGGTGCGGATCGCCAGCTCGAGCATCTGGCGAGCCCGATCGAACTGGCCCTGGGCCGCGAACAGCACCGCGAGGTTGTTGTAGGGCTCGGGCAGTTCCGGGAAGTCTTCGGTGATCGCGGTGAACACCTTGATCGCCTCGGCCGGACGCTTCTGTTCGGTGAGGATCAATCCGCGCAGGAATCGGCCGCGCGCATCCTTGGGGTTTTTCGCGAGGAAGGCGTTCAGCCGCTCGGTCGCCTGCGGCAGGTTGCCCTGCCGGATCAGCGCCTGGACCTCGACCAGATCGTCCGCCCGCGCCGGAGAAATGATGCACACCGCGGCGATCAGCGAGGCTCCGATCACCATACCCACCGCATTCAACGCTCGCAACGACTGCATATGTTATATTTTTCTGGCTGGAGGCTGATGAAAAAATTTTAATCAGGACAAAGGCTTACGACGCTTCCTGAAGTGATCCGATTCTACCAGCACGGTTGCGAAAAGTAATCCAGTCCGGGTCGCGTCAGGACCGGCAAGCGCGGTGGCTGTCTCGCCGATGTTGCAGCCCGGTCCGTCAAGTGTTCCGCGACAAGTGTTCCGCGACAAGTGGTCAGCGACAAGTGGTCAGCGCCAAGTGGTTCGCGACAAGTCTCTGCGGCAGGTCTTTTCACCATTGCTGCCTGCATCCTCCCAGGACCCAGATGCTTCGAATCTACAACACCCTGGCTCGTGACAAGCAGCCTTTCGTGCCGCTGGTTCCGGGGCAGGTACGGATGTATGTGTGCGGCATGACCGTCTATGACTACTGCCATCTCGGACATGCCCGGGTGATGGTGGTGTTCGATCTGGTCACCCGCTGGCTGCGCGCCAGCGGCTACCAGGTCACCTATGTGCGCAACATCACCGACATCGACGACAAGATCATCCGGCGCGCGAAGGAGAACGGCGAGCCGATCGGTGCGCTGACCGGTCGCTTCATCGCCGCGATGGACGAAGATGCTGAAGCACTGGGTGTGCTCAAGCCCGACTTCGAGCCGCGCGCCACCGACCATGTGCCGCAGATGCAGCAGATCATCGACCGGCTGGCGCAGGCAAAGCTCGCCTATGTCGCCTCGGACGGCGATGTGAACTACTCGGTGCGCGATTTCCCCGGCTACGGAAAGCTGTCTGGCAAGTCGCTCGAAGACCTGCGCGCGGGCGAGCGGGTGGAGGTCAACACCGGCAAGCGCGATCCGCTCGACTTCGTTCTGTGGAAGCGCAGCAAGGAAGGCGAACCGTTCTGGGAGTCGGCGTGGGGACGCGGCCGGCCGGGCTGGCATATCGAGTGCTCGGCGATGTCTGCCGCGCTGCTCGGGGACAGCTTCGACATCCACGGCGGGGGCCAGGACCTGCAGTTCCCGCATCACGAGAACGAGATCGCCCAGTCCGAGGGGGCGAACCGCAAACCGTTCGTACGCTACTGGATGCACAACGGGTTCGTTCGGGTCGATGACGAGAAGATGTCCAAGTCGCTCGGCAACTTCTTCACTGTGCGCGAGGTGCTTGCGCGCTATGACGCCGAGGTGGTGCGATTCTTCATCGCTCGCGCCCACTACCGCAGCCCGCTCAACTACTCGGACCGGCACCTGGACGATGCGCGCCAGGCGCTCGCCCGGTTGTACACCGCGCTCAAGGGTCTGCCGGTCGCGCCGGTCGCCATCGACTGGGAGCAGCCGCCGGCGGCGAAGTTTCGCGCGGCGATGGACGACGACTTCAACACGCCCGAGGCGGTCGCGGTGCTGTTCGATCTGGCTGCCGAGGTGAACAAGACAAAGCAATCGTGGCTCGAAGGCAACTCGCACGCGGTACTGCCGGGTGAACATCAAATCGCGCAGCAAGCGCTGATGGAAAGCGCCGCCTTGCTCAAGGCACTCGGCAATCTTCTCGGCCTGCTCGAGCGCGACCCGGTGAGATTTCTGCAGGCGTTGCCCGGCGCAGCCGACGCGACCGATCCGGGCGCGGCCGCCGTGGCGATCGAGGTGCGGATCGCGGCACGCACCGCGGCGAAGCAGGCGCGCGACTTTGCCACCGCCGACCGGATCCGGGCCGAACTGCTCGCTGAGGGCGTGGTGCTCGAGGATAGCGCCGCTGGTACCGTCTGGCGGCGCGCCTGAGCGGTTCGCTGCAAAGTGCGTTCGGCCTGGCCGGGCTGCTGGCCGTCGCCTGGGCGCTCAGTGAGGATCGCGCGCGCATTCCCTGGAGGACGGTCGCTGCCAGCCTTGCGCTCGGGCTGGCCTTGTGCGTGGCGTTGATCACCATTCCGTTCGTGCGCAGTCTGTTCTCGCTACTCGACGATGCGGTGCTGGCGCTGGATGCGGCTACCGGCAGCGCCACCGCAATGGTGTTCGGGTATCTGGGCGGCGCACCGTCGCCATTCGTCGAATCCAACACCGGATCGACCTTCATCCTGGCCTTTCGCGCGTTGCCGATCGTGCTGATGATCAGTGCGCTGTCCGCGCTGCTGTTTCACTGGCGTGTGCTGCCCTGGCTGGTGGCGCTGTTCGCGCGCCTGCTTACCCGGCTGCTCAGGGTGAGCGGTGTGGTCGGGGTGTCGGCGGCGGCGAACACGCTGCTCGGCATGGTCGAGGCGCCGTTGATCGTACGGCCCTATCTGCAGACCATGACGCGGGGCGAGCTGTTCATCGTGATGACCGGCGGCATGGCCACCATCGCCGGCACGGTGATGGTGCTCTATGCCAGCGTGCTTGGTCCGGTACTCCCGGACGCCCTGGGCCACATCATCGCGGCATCGGTGATCGCCACCCCGGTGGCGATCGCGGTGGCGGTGATCATGGTGCCGGTGGCGCCCTCGGCGCCTGATGACCCGATCCCGCGGCTGATGTCCGAAGCCGCCTCGTCGGCCGATGCGCTGACCCGGGGCACTCTGGACGGGGTCGCACTGCTGATCAACATCATCGCCATGCTGATCGTGTTCGTGGCACTGGCCACCCTGGTCAATCACCTGCTCGCGCTGCTGCCTGAACTGGCTGGCGCGCCGCTCAGCCTGCAGCGTGTTCTCGGCGCGGCGTTCGCGCCGGTTGCCTGGCTGATCGGCGTGCCGTGGAGCGAAGCGTCCACCGCAGGTGCGCTCCTTGGCACGAAGACCGTGCTCAACGAGTTGCTGGCCTACCTCGAGCTGGCCGCGCTGCCACCCGCGGCGTTGTCCCCGCGCTCCGAGCTGCTTATGACCTATGCCTTGTGCGGCTTTGCCAACCTGGGCAGCGTGGGCATCATGATCGGCGGACTGGCTACGATGATTCCGCACCGGCGCGCCGAGATCGCTGCCCTCGGGGTGCGCTCGATCGTGTCCGGCACCCTTGCCACCTGCATCACTGCCGCGCTGGTCGGGGTGTTCACCCCCGGCTGAGGCGGCGCACCGCCGTCTGCGCCGGGGTGCTCACCGAAGGGCGCACCGGAGAACGCACTGCAGTGCTCGCTACGCACCGAAGTGCTCGCCGAATGCGGACAGCCCCGGGCGCAAGGGATAAACTATCGGCTTTCTGAAGCAAAGGCCTGCCGACATGGACAGCGTCGATCTCGAAGTACTGCGCTCGGCGATCGCCTGGCGCCGGAGCGGCCACGGCGTGACCCTCGCCACCGTGGTCGAGACCTGGGGTTCGGCGCCTCGCCCGGTGGGCGCGATGCTGGCGATTCGCCACGATGGCATGGTGTCCGGTTCGGTCTCCGGTGGCTGTGTCGAAGACGACATGATCGCCAAGCTGACCGGCAGTGCGGCGCCGACCGCGCCGCAGTTGCTCACCTATGGCGTCACCCGCGAGCAGGCAGAGCGGTTCGGTCTGCCCTGCGGCGGGCGCTTGGCGATCGTGGTCGAGCCGGTGGCCGACCCGGCGCTCGATGCGCAGCCCCTGCAGATGCTGGAGCAGCTGATCGCCAACAGCGACCGTCGTGAGCTGACGCTGCGCACACTCGACATGCAGACCGGCAGGATGAGCCTCGCACCCGGCACCCGCGACGCGGTGCTCCAGTTCGACGGCAGGCAACTGGTCACCGTGCACGGGCCGCTCTGGCGCCTGCTGCTGATCGGCGCCGGCCAGCTGTCGCGCTATCTGGCCGAGATGGCACGTACCCTGGACTATCGGGTGACCGTGTGCGACCCGCGCGAGGAGTATGTCTTCGGCTGGGATTTGCCGGGTGTCGATCTGGTCAGAACCATGCCCGATGACACGGTGGTCGCGATGGAGCCGGACAGCCGTTGCGCGGTGGTGGCACTTACCCATGATGCCAAGCTCGATGATCTGGCGCTGATGGAGGCGTTGAAGTCCCCGGCGTTCTATGTCGGTGCGCTCGGTTCGCGGGCCAACAACGAGAAGCGCCGGCGCCGGCTGGCCGAGTTCGACCTGTCCGAGGCCGAGATCGCCCGCCTGTTCGGCCCGGTGGGTCTGGCGATCGGCAGCAAGAGCCCGCCCGAGATCGCGGTATCGATTCTGGCCGAGATGACCGCGGTGCGCCGCGGGGTGCTCGAGGCCGGGATTGCCGACCGGTTGCTGCCCACCCGGCCGGCCCTGGCGACTGCAGGCGGCGCGGCGTGCAGCTGATCCCACACCGCTGATGGCCGGCGTCGACCGATCGGCAGAGGCGGCCCCGGATGTGCTGGCTTCGCTTCGGTTCGCACCTCTGCTCGGGCTGCTCGACGCGCATCGACGGGTGTTGAGGGAGGCTCTTGCCGCCGCCGCTGCAGGCATGCCGTTGCCCAATCCAGCCCCGGCCCTGCCGATACCCGGCGCCGCCGGGGTGCCCGGTCCAGCCCAGTCTGCGCTTGCCGCGCTCGACCAGTCGGTGCGCAGCGCGCTGGATGCCGCCAGGTCAGCCGCCGCGCGCGGCGATGTCGGCAAGATGTGGACGGCAGTTGGCGAGGCGCTCGAGCAGTCCGACCGGCTGACGGTCGGCGTGGTCGATCAATCGCTGGCCGAAATCATCGCGGTTTTCAGCGAGCGCGAACGCACGCTCACCGAACGGCTGCAGAGCGAGTTTCTGGACGCGATGCGTGTCGGTCGCTTCTCGCTGCGTATCGCCGACGGGTTGATCGTTCAGGCCGATGAGGCATTCGCGAGCTTTCTGGGCACCGACCCCGGGCATCTTGTCGGTGTGCCTGCGGGACGCTTCATTGCGCAGGAGAAGCTGGTCGAGATCGTCGAGGCGTCGCTGAAGAGCGGCCGTCCTGGCCGCGCGAGGGTACGCACGCTGGGCCTGGATCGTGCGCCGGTGACGCTCGACATCATCGCGTTCATGCAGCAGGCGGCTGATCAGGATGAACTCCAGTTCATGGCGGTCAACGTCTCCGCCTCGGACGATGAGGTCATTCAACGCCGATTGCTCTCGGCAGCGATCGAAGCATCCGACGATCTGGTGCTGATCACCGACCCGGCGTTCAACATCGTCTATGTAAATCCCGCTTTCTGGCGGATCACCGGTTACGAGGCGGATGAAGTGCTCGGCCGTCACCCCCGCTTCCTGCAGGGCCGCGACACGCCCGGTGCCGCGCTCGACCGGATGCGCGTTGCACTCAAGGGCGGTGAGCCAGTGCGCGCCGAGTTGATCAACTACCGCAAGGACGGTCAACCGTTCTGGATCGACCTGTCGGTGGTGCCGGTCGCCGGTGCCGGTGCTGCGATCGAGCACTGGGTCTCGGTCGGGCGCGATGTGTCAGAGCGCAAGCAGGCCGAGCAGGAAATCACCCGGCTGGCGATGGAAGACTACCTGACCGGGCTGCCCAACCGGCGCGCGGCCGAGGCGCGGCTGCAGCTGGAGTGGAACCGGGCAAGACGCAATCGCGGCAAGTTTGCTATCGGGCTGGTCGATATCGACCGCTTCAAGCTGGTCAACGACAAGCATGGGCATGAGCTCGGCGATCGGGCGCTGCGCCATATCGCGCAGGTGGTGCAGTCGAACCTGCGCGGTGGCGACTGGGTGGCGCGCTGGGGCGGCGAGGAATTCCTGATCTGCTTCCACGACCTGGATGCCCCGGGTGCGCTGGTCGCGGGCGAACGTACGCGCAAGCAGGTGAAGGCGCGGCCGCTCGATACCGGTGTCGGCGAACTGCCGCTCACCGTCAGTCTGGGCATCTCGGTGTACCGTCCCGCGCTGGAGACAGTTGCGCAGATGCTGGCCGAAGCCGACGGGCTGCTCTATGAGGCGAAGCAGGGCGGTCGGGACAAGGTGCTGTGCGCCGGGGCGGCCGAGGGGCGCCGTAACAGCGTCATCTGGGAAGGCACCCGGGTGCAGAGCGCGTTGCAGGATTCGCGCGTGGTCCCCGCCTATCAGCCGATCGTCGATCTTCGCACTGGCGTGCAGGTCGGTGACGAGGCGTTCGCGCGCATCATCGCGCCAGACAACAGCGTGATCCCGGCAGCGCGGTTCATCGAAGCGGCCGAGTCGCTGCAGCTTTCGGCATCGATCGACGAGGCGATCACCAGTCACGCCCTGCAGCATGGCGCCGCCGCGAGCAGCCGGCTGGCAGCTTCGCAATCCACGCTGCGCCTCACCCACTTCATCAATCTGTCGCCACAGTTTCTGGCCAGCCGCGAGAGCGTCGATGCGCTGATCGTGCAGGCAAAGTCGTCCGGCCTTGCCGAGGCACGCAATGGCCGCTATGTGCTCGAGATCACCGAACGCCAGAGCGGCGACCTGGAATCGCTGAAGAAGCACCTGCAGCCGCTGGTCGAGGCGGGGTTCAACCTCGCGCTGGACGATTTCGGCAGCGGCTACTCGTCGTTCCAGTACCTTGCCGACCTGCCCATCGGCTATCTGAAGGTCGAGGGCTGGATGGTTGCGCGCGCGGTTGGTGATTCCCGTATCCGGCAGTTGCTGGAGACGATCGTCGCCACCGCGCAGAAGTTCAAGCTGATCACGATCGCTGAATGCGTCGAGGAGGCAAGTACTGCGCAGGTGCTGTGCGATCTGGGCGTTGACTGGGCGCAGGGCTATTTCTTCGGTGCGCCGGCGCTCGATGGCGACGCCAGCGGCATGCGCGTTGCCGGGGTGGGCCGCGCGCCTGCCGCGAGCGAAGGAAGGCGGCGTTGACGCTGCCAGCGCAGCTCAGGGGCAGGCTCGCGCTGCCGGTGATCGGCGCGCCGATGTTCATCGTGTCCAATCCGCAGTTGGTGATCGCCCAGTGCACCTCGGGCATCGTTGGCGCGATACCGTCGCTCAACGCGCGGCCGCAGGAGTCGCTTGACGGCTGGCTCAAACAGATCAAGACAGGCTGCGCAGACTATGCGGCCGCGCATCCGGGCGAGCGGGTCGCGCCGTATGCGGTCAACCTGATCGTCAACAAGGCCAACAGCCGCCTCGAGCACGACCTGGAGGTGGTTGTCGCCAACGAAGCGCCGATCGTGATCACGTCACTGTCCGCGCCGGACGACATCGTGCCGCGCATCCATGCCTACGGTGGCCTCGTTCTGCATGACGTGATCAGCGTCCGGCATGCCCGGCGCGCGCTGCGCTCCGGGGTGGACGGCCTGATCCTGGTCTGCGCTGGCGCTGGCGGCCATGCCGGCGTGCTGTCGCCGTTCGCGCTGGTGTCGGAAGTGCGCGCCTTCCATGACGGGCTGATCGTACTGTCCGGGGCGATGAGCAGCGGCCAGTCGGTGCTCGCAGCCCAGGTGATGGGCGCCGATCTCGCCTATATCGGCACCCGCTTCATCGCCACCACAGAATCCAGTGCGGCCGACGCCTACAAGGCCATGATCGTCGACTCGACCGCCGCCGACATCGTGCTGACTCCGCTGTTCTCTGGTGTCAACGGCAACTATCTCAAGCCATCGATCGCAGCGGCCGGGTTGGACCCGGACAACCTGCCGCAGCCTGAGCCGGGCGGCGCTTACCGAAAGCGCGACGATCGCCCGCCAGCCTGGAAGACGGTCTGGGGTGCGGGGCAGGGCGTGGGCATGATCGAAGCGGTCGAGCCCACCGCCCAGGTTGTCGCCCGGTTGAAGCTCGAGTACGCAGCTGCCAGGCGCGCGCTCGCGCTCGCCCCTGCCGATTGACCTGATGGAGTGTTCACCATGAGTAAAGAGACGCGCTCCGGGAAGGGTTACGAGACGGGTTACGAAACCATCGCCTTTTCGATCGATGCCGGCGTCGCCCGCATCACCTTGAACCGCCCGGACCGGTTGAACGCGTTCAACGTGAAGATGCAGGACGAGCTGTTCGACGCCATGGCCAGGATCGAGGCGCCGGACAGCGGCGCGCGTGTGCTGCTGCTTTCCGCCAGCGGTCGTGGCTTTTGCTCTGGGGTCGACCTCACCGATCGCAAGCCGATGCCTGCCGGACAGAAGCATGATCTGGGTGCGTCCCTGGAGGCGAAGAACCCGCTGTTCTCGAAGCTCTATCACTCGCCGATTCCGGTGGTGTGCGCGGTCAATGGCGTGGCCGCCGGCATGGGTGTCGGATTGGCGCTGGCCGCCGACATCGTCATCGCGGCGAAGAGCGCGAGCTTCGTGCTGGCGTTCAGCCGGATCGGCCTGATGCCCGACTGCGGCGTGAGTTTCTTCCTGCCGCGTCTGATCGGCACGGCGCGCGCCAACGCCGCCGCCCTGCTCGGCGAGAAGATCGGCGCCGAGCAGGCGCAGGCCTGGGGCATGATCTGGCGGGTGGTGGACGATGCCGCGCTCTCCGAAGAGGCCGCCGCGATCGCCACCAGGCTCGCAGCGGGGCCGACCCGGTCGTATCGGCGCATCTCGGCCGCCATCAAGGCCGGGGTAGAGCAGCCTCTGGAGGCGGTCCTCGCCCTGGAAGCTGAAGGCCAGCGCGAACTGGGCTTCACCGAGGACTACGCTGAAGGTGTTCTGGCCTTCCTGGAGAAGCGTGGCGCGCGCTTTTCCGGGCGCTGACCGGTGAGCACCAGCGGCAAGGTGGCTGGTGTGCCTGCAGATTCACCGGTCAGGCACAGCGTCGATCGTATCGTCGCTTCGACCCGGGCACGCCAGGGCGGTGCGCTCGAGCATGCGCGGGCGTTCCTCGAGCGCGCTCTGGCGGTCGAGCCGGTGATCCATGCGTTCAACGGCATCGACCCGGCGCGAGTGGTGGCACAGGCGCAGGCGATCGACGCGTCAGCGGTCGCCGGTACCGAGAGCAACGATCGTACCGGTCCGCTCAGCGGGGTGCCGGTCGGCGTGAAGGACATCATCGACGCGCAGGGCTGGACGACCGGCATGGGCTCGCCGATCCATGAGCACAGCATGCCAGCGCGTGATGCGCGCCTGGTCGCGCGGCTGAAGGCGGCCGGCGCTTATGTTTTCGGCAAGACGGTGACCACCGAGTTCGCCTTCATGCATCCGCGCGAGACGCGCAACCCCTGGAACCCGGCGCACACCCCGGGCGGATCGTCCAGCGGTTCGGCGGCCGCGGTGGCGGCCGGCTGCGTGCCGGTTGCGCTGGCCACCCAGACCAACGGCTCGGTGATCCGGCCGGCGGCGTTCTGCGGTGTGGTCGGCTTCAAGCCCTCGCTCGGCGCGTTCAGTGCCGAGGGCGTGCTCAGCTACGCCCCGACGCTGGATCAGCCGGGTTGCCTTTCACGCAGCGTCGCCGACGTTGCGCGGGTGTCCAGCGTGCTGGCGGAGGCCGGATTCAGGATCCCGGCTGCGCCGGCTGCAAGTGTCCGCCCTCGATTGATCGCGGTGCGCACCCCGGCCTGGCCGCTTGCCGACCTGGCAATGCAGGCCGAGTTCGAGCGTGTCTGCGCGCGGTTCGTCGCAGCCGGTGCGCGCGTCGAGTCGCAGGACCTGCCAGCCGCGTTCGGTGAAGCGCATGAGGTCCACCGGCTGATCATGGGCTTCGAAGCAAGCCGGTACTTCGTTTCGGTACAGGCGGCCCACCGCGGCTTGCTCAGCGACTGGCTGAACCGCTATCTCGACCAGGCGGCAGCGATCCCTGGCACCGCCTACCGGGAGGCGCTCGGCGTGCGCGAGTCGCTGCAGCATGACTTCGCCGGATTCATCGCAGGGCAGGATGCCGTGCTGACTCCGCCGGCGCGCGGCGAGGCGCCGGCCGGCATCGAGACCAGTGGCGACCCGGTGTTCTGTTCGATCTGGACCCTGCTTGGCACGCCGGCGATCACCGTGCCGACCGGACTCGGACCAACCGGCCTGCCTCTTGGACTTCAGATCGTCGGCGCCCGGGGCGATGATGACCGGGTGCTCGCAGTGGCCGCGTGGTGCGAGCGGCTGCTGGGGTTCGCGGGACTGATCGAGTGTTGATCGCGGGTGTTGATTGCCGGTATTGACTGCCGGTGTTGACTGCTTTGGGGAGGCGTTGTCGGTGAGTTGCGTGCATCCGACCATGACCTCGACAGTCAGTCTGACCAAGGGAGATTCAAGTATGCGTATCCTGGTGCAGCCCGTGCCGGTCCCTATCCGTCGTTTGCTCGTTTTGACGATGACCGGGGCGCTGAGTGTGTTCGCCATGCTGGCCGCCGCCCAGAGCCCGGTGACCGACTTCTCCGCCGGGCAGCCGAGCGGCACCTACCGTTTCGTCAGCTGGACGCCGAAGACCATCGGCGAGTTGATCAAGGGCAACCCAGGCGCGGACGGCGTGAACGTCACCGGCCACCTGTTTCTGCCCGCAGGCAGCGACGCCAAGGTACCCGCGGTGATACTGATTCATGGCTCGGGTGGCATCTACAAGGCGATGCTCGAGTTCTGGCCCCGACAGTTCAACGCCGCCGGCATCGCGGTGCTGTCGGTGGATTCATTCGGGCCGCGTGGCGTGCAGGGGACGGCGGAAGACCAGTCGCTCGTGCCGTTCGCCGCCGATACCGCGGACGCTTTCGCGGCGCTACAGCTGCTGGCGACGCACCCGCGTATCGATGCCTCGCGTATTGCCGTGATGGGCTTCTCGCGCGGTGGCATCACGGCGTTTCGCAGTAACCTTGAGCGGGTGGTTGCCGGCCAGAAGCTGCCGGGCGGTCTGCGCTTTGCCGCGCACATACCGGTCTACTCCGGCGGCTGTCTCGGGCTGTTCCGCACCACGGTTCGCCCGGGCGTCTATGGCAAGGCGCCGATGCTCTGGGTACACGGCGATGCCGACGACTACACGCCTGTCGGTGCCTGCCGCGAATACGCCGAGCAGATCGGCAAGGCGGGTACGCCAGTGCAGTTCGTCACCATCGCGGGTGCCCGGCACAAGTTCGATGAAGACGATCCCCGCCGCTTCTTCGTTGCGGCCGCGCAGCGCGTCCTGGAAACCTGTCCGCTCGAGTTCGACCTGGAAGCAGGCGTGGTCATCGACCGGTTCACCGGCCAGCGCATCCCCGGTGATCAGATCGGCGCGGTGAGCAAGAAGTTGTGCAGCGCGACCGGTGCCAATGTCGAGGGCAACACTGGGCATCGTGCCAAGGCTGCCGAGGTGATCGTCGGCTTTCTCAAGACCACGTTCGCCCGTTGAAGCCAGTGGCATCAGCGCGTGCAGCCCCTGCGGCGGCTGTGGCTGGCGGCACGCTGGCCCGTGCGGGGGGTCAGGTCTTGTGCCGTGCGGGGGGGTCAGGTCTTGCATTTCCCCTCTCTTCGCCCGACACTCCTTACCATGAGTCGTCCCCTACGCATCGAGTTCGCAGGCGCCGTCTATCACGTGACGTCGCGGGGCGACCGGCGCGAACCGATCTTCCGCGACGAAGAAGATCGGCTCTGCTTTCTCGACGTGTTGGGGACGGCGCTTGACCGCTTTGATGGCGAGGTGCTCAGCCACTGCCTGATGGGTAATCACTATCACCTCGTCCTGCACACGCGACAGCCGAACTTATCGCGCCTGATGCGGCATCTCAACGGGGTCTATACGCAGGCCTTCAACCGACGCCACGCATTGGTGGGGCATTTGCTGCAGGGGCGGTTCAAAGCCATCATCGTTGACCGCGACGCTTACTTGCTTGCCTTATGCCGTTACGTCGAGCGTAACCCGGTGGCCGCCGGGCTGGTAGCGCGGCCCGAGGACTGGGCTTGGTCCAGCTACCGTGCCCACATCGGCGCGGCGCCGGCACCGGCCTGGCTGGATTGCGCCGGCCTGTACGGCTACCTGATGGGCCGCCCTGTGGCCAGCGCGCGCGATCGCACGTGGGCCCAAAGACGCTATGCCACTCTAGTGGACAGCGCCAGGGACGACGACACCAGCTTCTGGCAAGCAGCCTTGCGGTCGCAAGTGTTCCTTGGCGACGAAGATTTCGTTGAACGCATGCAGGCGCTGGCCGCCCCGGCGCTGCGTTCTGATCGAGAAGTTCCACGCGCGCATCGCCAGCCGCGCATCGACTGGGCGCGCTGTCTGCAGCAGTGCCAAGGTGATCGCGATCGGGCCATCTCCCTTGCCTACCGCGGCGGGGGTCATACGATGAGCGCGATTGGTCGGTTCACGGATCTGTCGGTATCCCAGATCGGCCGAATCGTGCAGCGGGAGGGGAAAAGGGAGACCTGACCCCCATCACGCGTGACCCCCATCACGCTGGCTGGCGGTAGCCATCGAGTGGTCGTGTGAGGGCAGTCCGGCGCTCAGCACGACAGCGCGCGGCACAACACAGAAGTAGTGCCATACGCGCCGCAATCCCGGCCTAACTTGTTGATTCCATTGGATGTCGTAGTGCCAAGTGACAAACTTGGGCTAGGCGACCGCCTTGAACTCGAAGCCGCTGCCCAGACGACTCACGGTGCCAAATGCCGGGAATGGAAAGTGGTAGCCACCGGTCAGCATGTTCTCCTTGACCACCATCTCGAACACCTTGCGGCGGACATCGCGTGCCTGCTCGGCGTTCATGTCGAACTGCACCGCCCAGTCCGGGTTGCGTGCAAAGAGCTGCGGGATATTGGTGAGATCGGCGACGAAGATGAAGCTCTGGCCGCCTGAGCGTACTGTGTAGAGCGTATGTCCGGGCGTATGGCCGTAGGCTGCCATCGAGGCGACGCCCGGGGCCATTTCACCACCCGGGGTGAACAACGTCAGCTGCTCCGGGGTCAGGCCGCCGAACACACGGCGGGCAGTCATGAAGCCACCGCGCGCGCCTTCAGGGGCGGCGTTCATTCTGGCGTCGTCCATCCAGAAGGCGTGCTCGGCTGCCGGCACGAAGATGCGTGCTTTCGGGAACGAGAGCTGGCCGGCCTTGTTGCGCAGGCCACCGATATGATCGCCGTGGTAGTGGCTGATCAGCACGGTGTCGATATCCTCCGGCTTGAAGCCGGCGGCCGCGAGGTTCATCGCCAGGCGCCCGGTGGTCGACGGTCCGTTGTCGGCGAATCCAACGTCCATCAGGATGCGCCGATTGCCGGCGACAACCAGAAATGCGGTGTACGGGATGTCGATGAACTCGGTGGGCAGGGCCTGCGCCTTGAGTGCCTCCTGCACCTGCGTCATCGGCGCGTTGCGCACGAACTCCTCCGCCAGCGGACGGCGTACCACCCCATCGTTGAGCGCGATGATCTCGACATCACCCATCTTCATCCGGCGAAAGCCGACCACCGGCGGGGTTGGCACGCCGAAGTTGGGGGCGTTCTGTGCCCACAACGGCATCATCGTGCCGGCAACATAGGCGGAGGCAAAGGCGGTCGTTCCGATCAGCAGATCGCGGCGGGTAGGCATGGAGAAACACTCCCAGGTCGATGGAAAGCAGGTAACGGACGACCGGTCGGTGGCAACAGCCGCTGACCGGCGAACGCGGGAGGATAGCCGATCCACTGACGATATCGTCATGGTGCAGGAACGTCCGGCGAATCCTGCTTGCCGGCACACTGCCGCTGATGGTTCGTGAAGCACTCCGAGCAGGCAGGCGGGCGAGATTCCGCGCAGGCCGTAGCGACCGCCTCAACTGTCCTGGCTGCCCGCCCAACGCACGATATCCTGAAGCTGCATCGCGCCCGCCTGCCGGGCGACCTCGCGGCCGTGGCGAAACAGCGCCAGGGTCGGGATGCTGCGCACGGCATGTCTGGATCCGAGTCCGGGCTCGGCCTCGGTGTCCACCTTGGCCAGACGCATCCGCGGTTCGAGTTGTGCGGCCGCCTGCGCGAAGTGGGGCGCCATCATCCGGCATGGACCGCACCAGGGTGCCCAGAAATCCACCAGCACCGGGATGTCGTTGCGCCCGATCTGCCGGTCGAAGGTCGCTTCGGTGAGCGCCGTCGGCTGGCCGGTGAACAGCGCTTCATGGCATTGGCCGCATTTGGGCGCCTGGGCAAGGCGCGCCTCAGGCACGCGGTTGATTGACTGGCAGTGCGGGCAGACCAGGTGCAGTGACTCGCTCATCTCAGGCTTTCCTCCATGGCAGGGCGCGGCATGCTCGAAGTGGCTGCGCCACGCATGATGCAGTCGGCCTTTGCCTGGATCGGCGCGGGCACCCGCTCGCGGTGGGCGAGCGCCGACTCCTGCCGCCCCGCATCTGCCCGAAGATCGCCTGCGCCTGGTCGCGATCCAGGGCGCGCGCCGGCTCACGGCCTCGGCCGACTTCCTTGATTGCTTCGATCGCATTCATCCTGCGGGTGATTCTGCGCTGCTTTCGATCTGATGTCGTTCCGTGAAGCGCCGCTGGTGGTGACTCCGGGCTGTTCACCGTGTCGCGGCTCGGACTTTCGGTGCCGATGATGATCAGGTCCGACTTCTCGCTTTCGACGCAGCCAACCATGGCCAGCGCCGAGCCAGCGCTCGGGCCGCAGCCCAGGATGTCGGCAGCCCAGGATGTCGGCAGCCCAGGATTGACTCGCCCTGAAGCGAGGACTAGCGTTGCGCACACACTGATCGGCAAACCCGGGAGGACAGCATGGCCGCCAGGAAAGCGCTACCCAGGCGACCCAGGGTGCGCAATGTGCAGCCCGACGCAGTCGATTTTCGCGATCTGCCGTTTCGCGCCGCGGTCGGCGTGGCGCCCAGGCCGTCACTGTTTCCAGACCTGCCGCTGCCGGTCAAGAATCAGCATGACACGAGCGCCTGCACCGGCTTCTCGCTGTCGCTGGTGGTCGAATACCTGCTGCGCCGGTCCGCCCGCGACAAGGGCGCGGCGATCTCGCCCTACATGTTGTACTGGATGGCGCGCCGCTACGATGAATTTCCGGGATCGAAGGACGAGGGCTCGACGTTGCGCGCCGCACTCAAGGGCTGGCAGAAGCATGGCGCCTGCGCAGACCGCCTGTGGACGACCGGTGTCGGCAGCATGCCGCCGGCAACCCAGGACCCCGCGGACGACTGGTGGCTGGATGCGGTCACCCGACCCCTCGGGGCCTACTACCGAATCGACATCAAGCAGATTGCCGACATTCATGCCGCGTTGAACGAGGTCGGCATCGTCTATGCGAGCACCGATACCCACAAGGGCTGGGACGCTGGCAATGCGGGCGGGCGCAAGGAGGGAATCTGGAAAGCCCGCCCGAAATCGTTCGACCAGAACCTGTTCGTAATCCCGTACAAGCCAGGCAGCGCAGGCGGGCACGCGATCGCGCTTGTCGGCTACAACGACCAGGGCTTCCTGATCCAGAACTCCTGGGATACCGCCTGGGGCGCTTATGGCTACGCGATCCTCACTTACCGGGACTGGCTTGCCAACGCGATGGACTGCTGGGTCGCGCAACTGGGCGTTTCGACCCAGGAGCGAATGGAGATCGCCCGCAATGTCACCCTGCGCCTGGACGATCGCCGGCATGTCAAGGTGTCCTTCAACACGACCTTGCGCGATCGGGAGATCTCGCCGTTCATAGTGAACATGCAGAACAACGGCAAGTTGTCGACCAGCGGCCAGTTCCGTACCACGCCTGGCGACATCGAGGCCCTGGTCGGCGTGCATCTGGCCGAGGCGCGCAGGCGCTGGCGGCTGGGCAGTGGTCCGATCGACGTATGCGTCTATGCCGATGGCGGACTGGTCGGCGAAAGCGCTGCGGCGGCGACTGCCGCGCGCTGGGTGCCTGCGCTGTACGACCGGAAGATATTCCCGGTGGTCCTGATGTGGGAGACCGATTTCCTGAGCACCGTGGTCGACCGCCTGTCAGATCATCTGCGCTATGTGCCCCGGACAACCGGTGCCGGTGACGGGTTCTGGGCCAGCATCGGGCGCTGGTGGAACACCCGGTTGGAGCGCGCACTCGCCTCCTGGGGCACGCAACTGTGGGGCGAGATGAAGCAGAACGCCGAGGCGATCAGCGATCCGGCCCATGCCGATTCCGGCGCGATCCTCCTCTACCAGGCGTTCGCCGCCTCGCAGAATGCCACCCAACCGGTGCGCTTCCATCTGGTTGGGCACTCGGCGGGCAGCATCGTGCATTGCTACATCGCCGATCGTCTGGCGGCTGCTGGCATGAAGTTCGAATCGGTCAGCTTCATGGCACCCGCAGTTACCACGCGCCTGTTCGACGCAACGATTCGAAAACGGCTGGACGACGGGGCAGTGCGGCGCTATCAGCAGTTCCACCTGACCGACAAGGCCGAGCAGGAGGATCCGACCTGTGGACCCTACCGCCGGTCATTGCTCTATCTGGTGTCGGAATCGTTCGAAGGCGGCAAGCGGACGCCGATTCTTGGCATGCAGAAGTATTTCGACAGACTCACCACACCTCGCAATACCGTGATCCATGAGGCGCCCGGGAAAACCAGCACCAGCACTACCCATGGCGGGTTCGATGACGACACGCCCACGATGCAGCGGGTGATCGAGTTTATCCAGCGGCAGCGGTGACGCGCCCGCGTTCATTGGCCGAGGTGGGCCCCGGCTTACGGTGAGGGCGAAGGTCGGGGGGGGCTGCCCGCCGGTTGACTGAGCCAGGCCAATCCGTCCAACAAATGAAGCGCCGCCGTGACCCAGCGCGCAAGGTCGGCCAGATCGCCGGCGTCGGCTCTCAGGTCGGCGATCTGGCCGTCGGCGTATAGCACCCAGGCTGGGCGAAACGGCGGGCTGGCGTCAACCGTGGCTTCAGCGGCCACCGGGCGCATCGGGTGAATCGCCGAGAGCAGCTTGTCCTCTGTGCTGGGCAGTGCCTCGTAGCGGTCGAAATACTGGCGCATGGTCTCGCCCCAACCCCGGGTCTCGAGCAAAGGCTGATCGGTCTGCCGTTTCGTCGATCGGGCTGCAACCGGGCTGGACCTGCGCTCCGACTGGCCGTCGGCGGGCTCAGCCCCACGGCTGGAGCGCCGCTCGACCCGCAATTCCCGGGTCGACTTCGCAGAGCCGGCCGGGTCCAGCCGGCACGCCGCGAAGAACCGTTGGGCGTCCATAGCGACCAGATCGCCAGCACGCTCGCGCTTGACTTCGACCGAGTGCAGCAGATCGCGCAGCGCGATGGACGGGAACGGGAACTTCAGCGCGACCGTGCACAGGCGCGTTGCCAGCGGCAGCGCGATGTCCACCCCGCACTGCTCGATGAGGTGCGAAATCAGCGCCAGACTGGCGGGCGATTCGCGGTATAGCTCGAGGGCGAGCTGATACTGTGCCAGCGGGGTCGGTCGTGCCATCGAAGCCTGCAGGCCATCGACGATTGCATGTGTCTCCAGGATATCGTGCACGCTGAAGCCTTCGCTGCGGTCGAACAGCGCGCCAGTCAGACGGGCAAAGTCGCCACGCGCCTTGTCTGCCTCGCCTTGCCCGAGCGGCCTGCGCGACGCCTGCCAGTCGGCAGCCCAGCGTGCGCGCCTGGCGATGTCCCGGCTGAAGGTGAAGTACCAGGGCGAGGTGACGACATGCGCAATCCGGATGCCGGCTCGCGCGAGCGTAAACATCGCCAGCATGTCGTCGTCGTCCCGCGGAGGCAGGCCCGAGACCGCGAATTCGGTGAATGCCCGTGCCGGCCGGGGAAGGCGCACGCCGGCCAGCGGTGGGGCCAGCGCGTCCACGGCAGGGTCGAGCAGACGTCTGCCCAGGTCTTCGACCCAGTGCTGGAGTTCGTCCGGCCCGTTCTTCAGCAGCACAGCCATCGGCACCCACGCTTTCAACGCGCAGCGAGCCGAACATCCACGAAGCATGTAATCAGCCGCTGAGACCCAGCATGCTAGCGCGGCGCGGTTCGTTCCGATACCCCGGTTATCACAAAGTGGGGTTCAGACTCAGCGCAGTTGAGACTCGGCGACGTTCAGACCCGGCGACGTTCAGACCTGGCGACGTTCAGACCTGGCGAGTCAGGGGCCGCTCACCAGCAGTCCGTCGACTGCGATCACGCCATCGCCAGCAGGCTTGACCAGCAGCGGGTTGATCTCGGCCTCGAGTACCCGGGTGTCCTGAGCCAATGCGGAAAAGGCAACCACAGCCGCAGCCAGCGCATCGACATCGCCTTCTGGCAGACCGCGATAGCCGCGCACCAGCGCCAGCGCCTTTACCTCGGCGATCATCCGGCAGGCCTCGGCGTAGTCGACCGGGGCACAGCGGATCGAGTAGTCCTTGTAGATTTCGGCCAGCGTACCGCCAGCGCCGACGATCACCACCGGACCGACCAGCGGGTCGCGCCGGTAGCCCAGGATCACCTCGGCCAGGCCGCGCTCCATCTTCTGCACCAGCAATCCGTCGATCCGGGCGTGCGGGTGGTTCGCGCGCACGTTGTCCAGGATGCGGCCACAGGCGTCCTTCAGCCGCGCCGCGTCAGGGATGCCGAGCACCACGCCACCAGCATCGGTCTTGTGCAGCACATCAGGCGAGAGCACCTTGGCGACGACCGGATAGTCGATCGATGACAGCTCGTCCGGCCGGGTCAGCACCTGCGAGGCGGCCGCCGGGATGCCAAGGGCGGCGAACACCGCGTTCGCGTCACGCTCGTTGAGCGTGGTGCCGCGCGCGGCGTCGAGCAATGGCCGGGCTGCGTCGAGCACGCCAGCAGCCGCGACCGGCAATGCGGCCGGCGGCTGCCAGTCGAAATAGCTGCGCAGGGCATCGGCGCAGCTCTCAGGCGTGCGGAACGCCGGCACCTGCCCGGCGCGCAGCAGGTCGAGCGAGATCTCGGCAGCCGGAGCGATGAACACCAACAACGGCTTGGTCGGGCGAGCGCCGAGGATCGGCTCGACCGCGAGTTGAGGATGGAACTGCGCGCTCGAGCCGACCACGGCAAGCACTGCGTCGCAGTCGTCCGAGGCGAGCAGCGCCTCCAGGACCGCGCTGTAGATCTCCTTTTTCGTGCCGGCGAGGGTCAAATCGACCATCGGCGCCTGGCCGACATGGATGTTCTTTTCCGCCAGATGCGCGATGACCGTCGCGTTCGGTGGCACGATCTCGATGTCATACAGCCCGAGTTGATCGACCACCGTCGCGCCGCCGCCACCGGTCGTGGTGACCACGCTCACCCGGCGCCGCGCCGCGGCCGGACGTTTCGAGAGCGGAAAACGGATCAGCAACGCGGCAGTTTCCAGCAGGCCTTCGAGCGTGTTCACCCGGACGATCCCGTTCGCCCGGAAAAAGGCATCGGCAGTATCGTCGGCGCCGGTCATCGCCCCGGTGTGCGAGGCCGCGAGCTCCTGGCCGATCGCCGACCGTCCCAGCTTGTAGACGATCACCGGCTTGCCCTCGGCATGCGCGCGACGTGCTGCAGCGGCGAGCCGGGGCGCATCGCGGAAGGTCTCGAGAAACAGCAGGATCGCGCTGGTATGCGGATCGTCGACCAGCATCTCGACCAGTTCGCCGACCCCGATGTCGCACTCGTTGCCGACCGAGACCAGACGCGAGAAGCCTAATCCACGCGCCTGTGCCCGGGACATCACCGAGCCCATCATGCTGCCGCTCTGGGAGACGATGCCCAGGTTGCCGCGGATCAGAAGATCGCCCTCGAAGGTGGCATTGCAGGTGAGCGGTGAGTTGGCATGGGTGTCGATGACGCCGATCGCGTTCGGGCCGAGCAGACGCAGGCCGCCGGCCTGTGCGGCCGACACGATTTCGCCCTGCAGTCTGCGCCCGAGTTCGCCGCGCTCGGCAAAGCCGTCGCTGAACATGGTGGCCACCGGCACCTTCAGCCGAACACAGTCGCGCACGATGGCAAGCACGGTGTCCGCCGGGGTCATGATGAACACATGGTCGATCGGGCGGTCTGCCGCCGCCTGAGCGGCGTCCAGGGTCGGATAGGCAGGCTCGCCGAGGATGGTCGATCGCCCCGGGTTGATCGGCAGCAGGGTGCCGGTGAAGCCGTGCCTGCGCATGAAGCGCTGCGGACGGGCGGTGTTCTTGGTCGCGTCTCCCGAGGCGCCGATCAATGCGACGCACTTCGGGGCGAACAGTGCTTCAGAAAGGGAGGTCATGGCTTATCGGGCGCGACCGATGGCGAAGCATCGGCCTGCGCCATCGGTGTTGGTGCGGTGACGACGATGGCTAGCCGACCTTCGGCGGACGCTGGTCGAAGCTGCGCCCGAACACACCTTCGGCGATTCGCTGTTTGAGGATCTCCATCGAGCCGCCAGCGATCATCCAGCCGCGGGTCTTGCGGAACATGTACTCGATCAGCGACTCATCGCTGTAGCCCATGCCACCCATCACCTGCATGGCGAAGTTGCAGGCATCGAAGCCGACCTGATTGCAGGTGTGCTTGGCGATGGCGGTATCCATCTGGGTCGGAATGCCGTTTTCGCCGGACAGGGCCGCCCGGTAGAGAAGGAGCTGGGCCGCTTCCAGGCGCATCTTGATCTCGGCGAACTGCCACTGCAGGCCCTGGAACTCGCACAGCGGACGGCCGAACTGCTTGCGGTCGATCGCCCACTGCCGCGCGGTCTCGAACGCGAGCTGGCCGTAGGCGAGCGAACGCGCACAGTTGCCCATGCGTTCGACATTGAAGCCAGCGATCTGTTTCTTGAAGCCACCTTCCTTCAGCAATACGTCTTCCGGCGGGACGTGAACGTTCTCGAAGTAGAGCTGCGCCCATTCCTCACCGGACAGGAACTTCGAGGTCTTGCCGATACGAAAGCCTTCCGCACCGCGATCGATCAGCACCGAGCCGATGCCGTTCACGCCCGGCCCGTATCGTACATACACCAGGTAGATGTCCGCATAAGGGCTGTGGGTGTTGAACACCTTGGTGCCATTGATACGGTAGCCGGCGCCGTCCGGGGTGGCCGCGGTCTTCAGATCGGTCACCGCAGAGCCGGCCTCGGGCTCGGTCATGCCCAGGCAGAGCAGCTTGGCGCCGGCGAGCAACGGCTTGAGGTACTTCTCTTTCTGCGCCGGCGTGCCGTACTCGGCGAACACCCGGATGCCGCCAAAGTTGCCGGCCTGGATCACGTCAGCGCTGCGCGGGCAGACCTTGGCGACTTCCTGGATGGCGATGACCGCATCGAGCAGCGTGCCGCCCTGGCCGCCATCGGCCTCCGGAATGGTGATTCCGAGCAGACCCTGCTCGGCCATCAGCCGGCCGACATCGAACGGGTGTTCTGCCGCGTGGGCGCGCTTCAGGGAGTCAGCCCGCAGGTGGCGCTCGGCGAAGCCACGCACCGCGTCCTGGAAAAGCCGTTGATCCCCAGACAGTTCGAAGTTCATTGTCCATCCTCCGTCAGACGCGATTCTATCATTCGTGTCGCAGTTCGCTTGCGCAGTTCGCTTGTGCAGTCGGCTCGCGCAGTTGGGTGGCGCAGTGAGGGGGGTGTTGGGGGCGCATTGGCGTGGCAAGCCCGGTTGACGCCTGGCCGCATTGCGGACAAAGACGTGGCTCGGTTGCCACGACAGCGTCCTCGAAGAAGGGCGCTCGTCGCGACTTGCACGCGAGGAGATACGATGGTTCCTCCCTGCGCCGGGATGGCGCACGGTCGGCCGCGCGCCGCCGCGGCGGTGCCGCAATCACCATCGTCGCGCTGGCGGGGTGCGCGCTGCTGAACACAGCGGCTTCCAGCGTCCATGCCCAGGCCCGCGAGGCGGCGGCGCGAGACTGGCCGCAGCGGCCGATCCGTCTGGTCGTGCCCTTCGCGCCAGGCGGAGGCACCGATATCGTCGCGCCGTTGTAGTCGGCCCCGCTGGCCGAGGCGCGCGGCCAGCCGACCGTGGTGGTAAACCGTTCCGGGGCAGCCGGCAACATCGCGCTGGAGATCGTGGCCCGTGCCCCGCCGGACGGCTACACCGTGCTGGTGAGCAACGTGTCGACCGCGTCGATCAATGCGGACAGACCCTGAGCGTCTGTCCCCTTTCCTTTTCGCCGGCTCTGTCCCCTTTCTGCCCTGCTCACCCGATTGACCGCCACACCCAGCGCGCCGCATCGAGCAGCTGCCGGTCGTGACGGGGGCGGCCGATGAGCTGCGCGCCGATCGGCATGCCATTAGGGCCGGTAAACGCGGGTACGGTAAGGCAGGGCACATGCAGCGCAGTCCAGATCGCCGAGAAATAGGGATTGCCGGTCGTCTGGATGCCGATCGGTGCCTCGCCGTTGCAGGGTGAAGTCAGCAGCAGGTCGTAGTCGGCGAACACGCCGGTGAGCTGCCCGCGACAGGTGTCGAGGAAGCTGCGCGCCTCGACATAGCGCTCCCAGGTGCAGCCGAGGCCGTCCTTGAGCCGTCCGTCGCGCAGGGTCTGGCTGATCAGCTCCCAGTGGTTGACCACTTCGTGGCGGAAGTTGCGGCTGAACTCGAAGCTCGACACCCAGCGGTGGGCATCGAGTATTTGGCCGAACCCGGGCGGCAGGTCGACGTCCTCCACCACGGCACCCGCGGCGGCGAGGTGGCGGGCTGCATCCTCGAGCAAGACGGCCGCGGCCGGCTCGATCTGCGGCCACAGGGCAGTGCGGCAGAAGCCGATGCGCGGCACCCGCGGTTCGCCCTCCAGCGGCTCCCAGGTGCGCCCTAGCAGCACGTCGCGCAGCAGCGAGATATCCTCGATCGAACGCGCCATCAATCCGAGCGTGTCGAGCGAGCCGGCCGCCTCGCGCACGCCGGACAGTCTGAGGTCACCCCAGCTCGGCCGGTAGCCGACCACGCCACAGAAGGCGGCGGGACGTATCGTCGATGCGGTGGTCTGGGTGCCGAGCGCGAGCGGCACCATCTGCGCGCCTACCGCGGCGGCCGATCCGCTGGACGACCCACCGGGCGTGCGCTGCGGATCATGCGGGTTCTTCGTCTTGCCCGGGAACATGTTGGCAAACTCGGTGGTCACCGTCTTGCCGAACAGATTGCCGCCGGCTTCGCGCATCAGGGCGACGCAGGCGGCGTCGTTCGCAGTCTGGTTGCCCTTGTAGATCGGGGAGCCGTACTCGGTCGGCATGTCGAAGGTGTCGATGATGTCCTTTGCCCCGAACGGGATGCCGTGCAGTGGTCCGCGCCGCGGTCCGCGATCAAGCTCGCGCGCACGGGCCAGGGCGGCGTCCACCGCCAGATGGTGCCAGGCGTCGATCGAGGGTTCGCGTTCGGCGATCCGTTCCAGGCAGTCGCGGGCGAGTGCCTCGGAGGTGAGCGTGCCGGCATCGATCTGCCGGCCGGCCTCGATGGCGGTGAGCTGATGGGGTGAGGTCATCTGGCGCGACTCCGTATGTAGTGTGGTGCGTGGTCAATGATGTGCAGCGTAGTGCGCGGGCGCGGGCAAGGCAACTGATCTGGCGGGTCTGATCTGGCGGGTCGGACGGGCGGGTCGGTCGGGCGGGTCGGTCGGGCGGGTCGGGCGGGCGGATTACGGCAGCTCACGTCGCGCCAGTCCGGCTCTGCGCAAGGCAGGCAAGCGTGGCCTCGGCAACGACCCGTTCTTCATTGGTCGGAATCGCCCACGCTGAGACGCGGCTGGTTGCCGTGCTCAGTCGCGGCCCCTGCGCGGCGTTTGCGTCAGCGTCCAGATCCACCCCGAGCCACTGCACCGCGCGCAGCACCCGTTCGCGCAGCAGCGGGGAGTTCTCGCCGATCCCGGCGGTGAACACGATCGCATCCAGACCACCCAGCGCGGTTGCCAGCGCGCCCAGTTCGCGCACGATCCGGTAGCAGTACAGATCAACCGCCTGCGCCGCGGCGGGCGCGCTCGAGGCGAGCAGGGTGCGCATATCGTTGGAGATGCCGGACACGCCGAGCAGCCCGGACTGCCGGTACAGCTCATGCTCCAGTTGCGCCGGTGGGTAACCGCAATGCTGGATCAGGTGCAGCATCGCGCCCGGATCGAGCGTGCCGCAGCGCGTGCCCATCATCAGTCCATCCAGGGTGGAGAAGCCCATCGTGGTGGCGACACTGCGCCGCTCGCGCATGGCGCACATCGAGGCGCCGTTGCCCAGATGGGCGACGATCACCCGACCGTCGGCCTGCGCGCCCAGAAGTTCCGGCAACCGGCAGGCGATGTAAGCATAGGACAGGCCGTGAAACCCGTAACGGCGCAGGCCCAGATCGCGCATTGCAATCGGCAGCGGCAGCAGGCACTCGACCTCAGGCATGGTGGCGTGGAACGCGGTGTCGAAGCAGGCGACCTGGGGCAGATGAGGGCGCAGTGCGCTCAGCGCCCGGATCGGCGCGATGTTGAGCGGCTGGTGCAGCGGAGCCAGCACCGAGAGCGCCTCGATCTGTTTCAGCAGCCCGGCATCGATCAGGCGCGGCAATCGCAGGTCGCGTCCCCCGTGCACCACCCGGTGGCCGGCGGCAAGCAGTCGCAGAGCGTCGTCATGGCGGTCGATCCAGCGCAGCAGATGGTCCAGCGCCGCAGTGTTCGACAGTTCCACGTCCCCCTCATGGGCGACCAGCTCGTCGGCGACCAGCCTGCCCTGCGCGTCGCGTACGGCGAGGTGCGGGTCCTGGTTCAGGGCCTCGATCTGCCCGCGGAACAGCGGCGACAACCCGCTCGCGCCGCAGGTGAACAGCGCGAACTTGAGGCTGGATGACCCGGCGTTGAAGGTCAGGACGGCATCCTTCATCGGGGACAGATCATGCTAAGGGTGAGCGCGCGCCATCAGCTGCGCGACCGCGCAGGAGGCGATTCGCGATGTCCTGTTGTCGGCGCGGCTGGTCAGGATCACCGGCACCTTCGCGCCCAGCACGATGCCGGCGGCAAACGCAGCGGTGAAGAAAACCAGTTGCTTGTAGAGCATGTTGCCCGCTTCGATGTCGGGCGCGACCAGGATGTCGGGAGAACCGGCCACCGGTGAAACGATGCCCTTGACTCGCGCCGCCTCTGCAGACATCGCATTGTCGAAAGCCAATGGACCGTCCAGCACGCCACCTTCGATCTGCCCACGATCGGCCATCTTGCATAGCGCCGCCGCATCGATGGTGGCCGGCATCTTCGAGTTCACGGTCTCGACTGCCGCCAGCAGCGCGACTTTCGGCTGCGCGATGCCGAGAGCGCGCGCCAGGTCGATGGCGTTTTGCACGATATCCCGCTTGGCATCCAGGTCTGGTGCGATGTTCACCGCCGCGTCGGTGATGATCAACAGGCGTGGATGGCCGGGTACGCCCATCACGAACGCATGACTGATACGGCGCGTGGTGCGCAGCCCGGACTCCCGGGCCACCACTGCCGCCATCAACTCGTCGGTATGCAGGCTGCCCTTCATGATCGCGCCTACCTTGCCGTCGCGGGCCAGATGCGCGGCGATCAGGGCCGCCTGCCCTGCATCGGCGGCCTCGATCAGGCGATGGCGGCCCAGATCGAGCCGCTCGCGTTCGGCAAGTGCCCGGATCTCTTTGGCGGGTCCGATCAGCACCGGGTCGATCAGCCGCTGGGCGGCGGCGTCCAGCGGCCCGCCCAGGGCGTCTGCCGACAGTGGCCAGGCCACTGCAGTGGCAACCGGCGCGGCTGCAGCGGCGCGGGCGAGCATCGTGCCAAGGTGATCCTCACCATCGACGGCGGGGGGTGAGGGTTTTTTCGGCATATCGGCAGGTTCCATATCAGCGCTCATGTCTTCAGCGCGGCCTGGGTGAGCAGCCCGAACAGTGACATCCACAGCGCGGCCAGAACGCCAGCCCAGAACAGGTTGGCGATCGAGAACCCGGGTACCAGCCAGGCGACCAGCAACAGCATGCCGGCATTGATCACCACCAGGAACAGGCCCAGGGTGAGCAGGGTGACGGGCAGGGTCAGTAACACCAGCACCGGGCGGATGACCGCGTTCACCAGCCCGAGCAACAGCGCCGCGACCAGCAGCGGCTGCCAGCCGGTCACATCGACGCCGGGCACGATCTCGGTGGCCACCCACAGCCCGATTGCGTTGATCAGCCAGCGCACCAGGAGTTTCATCGTGCAGTCATCCAGGACAATCGACCGAGGATACACGAGCCGGTGTGCTGGGCTGTCGAGCCTCGAGCGCGCCGCCTGGTTCAACGCCTGCCGCAACGCCTGTTGCAACGTCTGTTGCAACGTCTGTCGCAACGTCTGTCGCAACGCCACCATGATTCATGGCACGGTTTCTGCCGGTGCGCACGGTATAATTGATTCGCTTGGGTTTTTTCAATTCTTCGTTTCCGTTCCATTTTTGTCTTCGGAGTGCGCAATGCCGATTTACGCTTATCGATGCGCCGCCTGCGGCTTCGAGCACGAGGCCCTGCAGAAGGTGAGCGAGGCGCTCCTTACAGACTGCCCGTCCTGCGGTAAGCCAAGCCTCGAGAAGCAGGTGACCGCGGCTGGTTTCCAGCTCAAGGGCTCGGGCTGGTATGTCACCGACTTTCGCGACGGCGGCAAGAAGCCGGAGTCCAAGTCCGATTCGAAGTCCGGTGCCGGGTCTGAATCCACGTCCGCTGAATCGACGTCTTCTGACTCGAAGTCCTCTGACTCGAAGTCGACTGGGTCGACATCCACTGACTCGACGTCTGCTGACTCGACGTCCAGGACCAACGCCGGTTCCGACACCAAGTCCGATTCGGCGGGGGCGGCCGCCAAGAGCAAAGCGACCGACGCTGCCAGCAGCAAACCCTCGTCGGCGGTGCCGGCAGCGGCGTCGACCGCCGGCAGCAAGCCGCCTGGGCAGTGAGCGGTGTGCTGACTGTCGACACTGAGTGACCGCCCTTGAACCTTCGCCGTTACTTCATCACCGGCCTGTTGATCTGGATTCCGATCGGCATCACCTTCTGGGTGATGGACTTCCTGGTCGGCACGCTGGATCAGTCGCTCGCGCTGCTGCCGCAGACCTGGCGCACCGAGTCATGGCTGGGTTTCCACATTCCCGGCATGGGCGTGCTGCTCACCCTCGCCATCGTCACCCTCACCGGCGTGATTGCTGCGAACTACTTCGGACAGCGGTTGATCGGGTTCTGGGAAGGCCTGCTCGCCCGGATCCCGGTCGTGCGTTCCATCTACTATGGCGTGAAGCAGGTCAGCGACTCGCTGCTCGCCAGCAACGGACAGTCGTTCCGCAAGGCGGTGCTTCTGCAGTTCCCGCGGCCGGGTTCGTGGACGATCGGCTTCGTCACCGGCAAGCCTGGGGGTGAAGTGGCCGCGCACCTGCCCAGCGATTCGGTCGGCGTTTTCATTCCACTGACGCCGAATCCGACGGCAGGCTATTTCCTGCTGCTGCCTGCCAGCGAGGTGATCGAACTGGAGATGAGCGTCGAGGAGGCGCTCAAGTACATCATCTCGATGGGCATCGTGCCGCCGCGCTCTGGCGCCTGAACATCGCGCGACAGCGGCTGTGGCCGCCAGTCCCACCTCATCATTGACACCTCATCATCGCGCGCCTTCATTGCTGCGCCCTCGAAACCAGAAGACTGATTCGAACGCTTGTTCGAATACCTGTTCGAATACTTACTTACTTACTTACTGACAGACAGATCGATGCGAACCGACTACTGCGGCCTGATTTCCGAACGCCATCTCGACCAGACCGTGCATCTGAACGGCTGGGTGCATCGTCGTCGCGACCATGGCGGCGTGATCTTCATCGACCTGCGCGATCGCGAAGGTCTGGTGCAAGTGGTGATCGACCCGGATACGCCCGAGGCGTTCGCCGCTGCAGACCGGATCCGCAACGAGTTCGTGCTGCATATCGAGGGCAGGGTGCGCGGGCGCCCGCAAGGCACGACCAACGCTGGCATCGTCAGCGGGCAGATCGAGGTGTTGGCGAAGTCGATCGAGGTCCTCAATCCTGCGCTGACCCCGCCATTCCAGATCGACGACGAAAACCTGTCCGAAACGGTCCGTCTCACGCACCGGGTGATCGATCTGCGCCGCCCGCAGATGCAGGACAACCTGCGGCTGCGCTACCGGTTCACGATGGCCGTGCGCCGCTACTTCGATGCGCAGGGGTTCATCGATGTCGAGACGCCGATGCTCACCAAGTCCACTCCCGAGGGTGCACGCGATTACCTCGTGCCATCGCGCGTGCATCATGGCGAGTTCTTCGCGCTGCCGCAGTCGCCGCAATTGTTCAAGCAGTTGCTGATGGTGGCCGGTTTCGACCGCTACTATCAGATCGTCAAGTGCTTCCGCGACGAAGACCTGCGCGCCGATCGCCAGCCTGAATTCACCCAGATCGACGTCGAGACCTCGTTCCTTACCGAGCGCGAGATCAACGACATCATGGAAGGAATGATCCGCAGCGTGTTCAAGGAAGTGGTGAATATCGATCTTCCTGATTTTCCGCGGATGACCTGGCAGGAGGCGATGCACCGGTACGGCAGCGACAAGCCCGACCTGCGGGTCACGCTCGAGCTCACCGAACTGACCGATGTTATGCGCGATGTCGCGTTCAAGGTGTTCTCCGGCCCGGCGACCGCGCCCGGCGGCCGGGTGGCCGCGTTGCGTGTGCCCGGCGGGGCGTCGATGACCCGCGGCGAGATCGACGCGTACACCGAGTTCGTGAAGATCTATGGCGCGCGTGGTCTTGCCTACATCAAGGTCAACGACGCTTCGAAGCTGAACGAAGAGGGGTTGCAGTCGCCCATCGTGAAGAACCTGCACGCGCAGTCGCTCGCCGCGATCATCGAGCGCACCGGCGCGCAGAGTGGTGACCTCATCTTCTTCGGTGCCGACCGCGGCAAGGTGGTCAATGACGCGATGGGCGCATTGCGGCTGCGCGTCGGGCACGAGAAAGGGCATGTCGACGGCCGGGCATGGGCGCCGCTATGGATAGTCGACTTCCCGATGTTCGAGTTCGACGAGGATTCGAAGCGCTGGACTGCGATGCATCATCCGTTCACCGCGCCCAAGGACGGGCACGAGGACCTGCTCGAAGCCGATCAGGGAAAGGCGCTGGCCAAGGCCTATGACATGGTGCTGAACGGTTCCGAGATCGGCGGCGGCTCGGTGCGTATCCATCGCGAGGATGTTCAGTCCAAGGTGTTCGCGGCCATCGGCCTTACCCGCGAGGAAGCGCGCCTGAAGTTCGGCTTCCTGCTCGACGCGCTTCAGTACGGCGCGCCACCCCATGGCGGCATTGCCTTCGGCGTTGACCGGATCGTCGCGATGATGGCCGGTGCCGACTCGATCCGTGACGTGATTGCCTTTCCCAAGACCCAACGCGCACAGTGCCTGCTCACCCAGGCGCCATCGCCGGTTGACGAGCAGCAGTTGCGCGAGCTGCATATCAAGGTTCGGTAGTGGACCTTCTGCAGCCGGGCCGCAGACCCGCGCCCTGGGTGACGCTGGCGTCCGTCGCCATCACGGTGCTGGCGGTGCTGGCGGCGCTGGCCATGGCACTGGCCCTGCCGGCTACCGGCCAGGCTCGGGACACGTCGACGCGCAGCGTGGATGCTGCCGGCCTGCCCGAGGTGGCACTGGTTGCGCTGCCGGCGGAGGCGCGTGCCACCCTGGTCCTGATCCGCGCCGGTGGGCCGTTTCCCTTCGATCGCGACGGCATCGTGTTCGCCAATCGCGAGAAGCGGTTGCCGATGCGCGCACGTGGCTACTATCGCGAATACACGGTGAAGACTCCCGGCGTGCGTACCCGGGGCGCACGCCGAATCGTCGCTGGTCAGGCGGGCGAGCTCTATTACACCGACGATCACTATGACAGTTTCAGGCGCGTCCGTGAGTGATCCGTCCGGTCTTGATCCGTCCGCCGGTGGCGCTGAGGGCGCCGCCTCGGGCGACCGGTTTGCCGCGCTGCTGCACGATCCTGGGCGTGCCGGACTCTATGCCTGCGACCCGGACCACGGTATCGAACGCTGGTACGCCGCTGCCGGCGCTGCCGGACTGCTGACCGTGGTGGTCGACCTGGAGCATGCTGGCAGCAAGCGGGCCGTCCTGGACGCGTTCGCCGATGCGCTCGGCCTGCCTGAGTATTTTGGCGGCAATTGGGACGCCCTGGATGAGTGCCTGCGCGACAACGCCTGGCACGAGCCGCGCGATGCTGCGCGCGGAGGTCTGATGTTGCGCATCGATGGCGCGGCGTCGGCGGCCGGCGCCGCCCCGGAGGCGTTCGAGACGATGGTGGAACTGCTCGATGACGCGGTCGAGTCCTGGCGCGACCGAGGTATCGCCTGCTGGGTATTGGTGGCCACCGATCACCCAGACGAGTTCGGCCTGGAAGCCCTGCCCGCATTCGACGAAGCCCGCCCCTGACCCGCCTGCCAGCCTGAGGCGCAGCGCGCGAAGCCCACTTTCCGATGGCGACTTCCTGGAAGATTCCGATTTCCGTGCTGGTGGTCATCCACACCCGCAATCTGGAGGTCCTGCTGCTCGAGCGTGCAGACCGCCCGGGGTTCTGGCAGTCGGTGACCGGCAGCCTGGACCGGGTCGATGAACCGCTGGACCTGACCGCCCGGCGCGAGGTATTGGAAGAAACGGGTATCGAGGCCGGCTTCGGCTGTCTGGTGGATTGGCAGTACTCGAATCGCTACGAGATCTATCTGCACTGGCGGGCCCGTTACGGGCCCGGCGTCACCGAGAATGTCGAGCATGTGTTCGGCCTGACCCTGCCGGCGCGGGTCCCGGTGGCCTTGTCTGCGCGCGAACACACCCGATATGAGTGGCTGCCGCGGGATGAAGCGGCCGGCCGGGTGTTCTCCGCGAGCAACGCGGAGGCGATTCGGCGGCTGAAGGAACCAACAGAGGGCGGTTGATGTCCCAGCAAGGCGTGTTGTGTTAACTTTCTCGCCCGATTCGCATTGTGTTCGACGTATTTGGCTGCACGCAAGTCTCGATTGCCGGGCGCAGTGATTGCGTCCCGGGCTTCGTATCCAGCAGTGTTGATTGCAACTTTTTTGCCGCCCAACTGCGCCACGGGAGGATGGAAATGACCACGACCGAGCTGCTGTCGTTCGACAGCTACAAGACCCTGGAAGACGACGCCTGCCAGCAGCGCATCCGCGCGGCGCGGGCGAGGCTGGGCAGCCGCGCGACCATCCTCGGTCATCATTACCAGCGCGCCGACGTATACCAGCATGCCGACCTGACCGGCGACTCGCTCGGCCTGGCGCGCCTCGCCGCCAACACCGAGGCCGAGTACATCGTATTTTGCGGTGTGCATTTCATGGCCGAGGTCGCCGACATTCTGACCGGACCGGATCAGGTCGCGATCCTGCCCGACCTGTCGGCGGGGTGCTCCATGGCCGACATGGCGAGCCTGGCGAAGGTCGAGCGGGCATGGCGCGAGATCGCCGAAGTGCTCGACCCGGACGAGCACATCACCCCGATCACCTACATCAATTCGGCGGCCGATCTGAAGGCGTTCTGCGGCGAGCACGGCGGCATCGTCTGCACCTCGAGCAATGCGCGCAGTATTCTGGAGTGGGCGTTCGCCAGGCGCGACAAGGTGCTGTTCTTCCCGGACCAGCATCTTGGACGGTGGACCGGTTACCTGATGGACATCCCGGTGTCCGAGATGCTGGTGTGGGATCCGGACGAGCCGATGGGCGGCCTGAGCGCGCAGCAGATCAAGATGGCGAAGGTGTTGCTGTGGAAAGGCCACTGTTCGGTGCATCAAATGTTCCAGCCACAGCACATCCTGCGCTGGCGGGAACAGAACCCTTCCGGCATGGTGATCAGCCACCCGGAGTGCCGGTTCGATGTCTGCAAGCTGTCCGACTATGTCGGTTCCACCGACTTCATCATCCGCTCGATTGCGCAGAGTGCGCCTGGCACGCGCTGGCTGGTCGGCACCGAGCTGAACCTGGTGAACCGCCTCGCCGACCAGTTCAAGGGGCAGGGCAAGGTCATACAGTTCATGTCGCCGACGGTCTGCATGTGTTCGACGATGGCGCGTATCGATCCGCAGCACCTCGCCTGGTGCCTGGAGAATCTGGCCGAGGGCCGGGTGGTGAACCGGATCAGCGTGCCGGAACGCGAGGCTGGCCTGGCGCGGCTCGCGCTCACCCGCATGCTCGAGGTGTCATAGTCCCGGCCTACAGGGTGAGCCTGCGGCTCGATCTGGTGATGCAGGTCGAGGAGACCCCCCAGACCGCGATCAGGATCGAGATGGTGTCCGGCAATGTCGAAGCGATGCGCGGCGAATGGCGACTCGAGACAAGGCCGGCAGCCGGCGTCGATGCGGCGGCCAGTCCCTCTGAGTCGGTGCGGCTTGCGCACTCGGGCTATTTCGGACCGCCTTCAATGCCAGTCCCGGTACCCAGGGTGATCGTGCGCGCGGTGCTCACGCGCCAGCTTCAGCGCGCGCTCGATGGGGATGACGCGGAAATGCTGCGACGCGCCGCGGCTGTGCCGGGGGATGCTGCCGGGACCACCGATGCACGAGTGAACCGGTGATTGCCGGTCCGGCAGGCGAGACGGCCATCACCGAACTGCCCGCGGTGCCCCGGCAGGCCGAACGACACGCCACGCTCGATCCCCTGAACGTGCCGCCGCGCGCTCAGACGTCGATCCTGCGGGTGGCCACCTACAACATCCACAAGGGCTTCAGCGCGATCACCCGGCAGCTGATGCTGCGTGACCTTCGGACGCAACTGCATACGCTGGCCGCTGACGTCCTGTTCCTGCAGGAGGTCCATGGCCGGCATGACCGGCATGCCGCGCGCTATGAGCATTGGCCGGCGAGCTCGCAATACGAGTTCCTCGCTGACTCGGTGTGGAGCGATTTCGCTTATGGCAAGAACGCGGTGTACAGCGATGGGCACCACGGCAACGCGATCCTGTCACGCTACCCGATCACCAAGTGGGACAACATCGATGTGTCCGCCTACTTTTTTGAAAGCCGGGGCCTGCTTCACTGCGAGATCGACGTGCCCGGCTGGGCGCACCGTCTGCACTGTGTGAACGTGCACCTGGGTCTGTTCGCGCGTGGCCGCCGCTTGCAGGTGAAGACACTGTGCGAACATATCAAGACGCTGGTGCCCACGGCATCCCCCCTCGTGATCGCCGGGGACTTCAACGACTGGCGCAAGGAGGCGAGTGACTCGCTGGTCACCGATCTCGGCATGGCCGAGGTGTTCGAAGTCACCCGCGGCCATCCGGCGCGCAGCTTCCCGACGCGCATGCCGGTGTTCACCCTGGACCGGATCTATGTGCGCGGGTTCGAGGTTCGTCATGCCCATGTCCATCACGGCCGCGCCTGGGCGGGCTTGTCCGACCATGCCCCGCTGTCGGCCACACTGACCCGCGGCTGACCTGCTGTCCAGATTCGCTGAACCCCGGGGAGGCCGGCGCTTGACCCGCTTCGTCGAAGGCCATGAAGTGCAGTTGCTGGAGGGCGGCGGTGCCTACTTCGCGGCGCTCGAGGACGCCTTCGACCAGGCGCGCAGCGAAATCCATGTCCAGGCCTACATATTCGAAGACGACCAGGCTGGACGCAGTGTCGCCGAGGCTCTGAAGCGCGCCGCCCGCCGCGGCGTGCAGGTGCATGTGCTGATCGACGGTTTCGGCGGGCGAACGATGCCCAGATCGATGCGCGAGGCCCTGCGCACGGCCGGTGTGGAACTGCTGTTCTTCCGGCCGCAGGTGTCGCTGTTCGAGTTCCAGCGCAGCCGCCTGCGCCGGTTGCATCACAAAATCGCAGTGGTGGACGGCGTGGATGGATTCGTCGGTGGCATCAACCTCATCGACGACATGCATACCCCTCGCCAGAAACCGCCGCGCTGGGACTATGCGGTACAGGTGCGCGGCCCGATCACCGCCGACATACTGAGCCTGGCTCGCCGGACCTGGGAGGGGGTCGCCCGCACCTACCTGCACGAGCGCTGGACCGATCGCTGGCCCGACCACGCCACCGCGGAGCAGATACCGGCGGCTGTGCGGCCAATGCCCCCGGTTGCGGGGCCGATCAGTGCGGCTCTGGTGATCCGTGACACGCTTCGCCACCGGCGCGATATCGAGGACGCCTACCTGGAAGCGATCGCGCTTGCCCGCAACGAGGTGTTGATCGCCAATGCCTACTTTCTGCCTGGCATCGAGTTCCGCCATGCGCTGATCGCAGCCGCTGGACGCGGAGTACGCGTCGTATTGCTGCTGCAGGCGCGCGTAGAGTATGTGTTGTTCCGCCATGCGTCGCGCACGATGTATCACCAACTGCTCGCCGCTGGCGTGGAGATTTTCGAGTATCACCGCAGCTTCATGCATGCCAAGGTCGCGGTGATCGATGGCGAATGGTCGACCGTCGGGTCGTCCAACATCGATCCGATGTCGCTGCTGCTCGCGCGTGAGGCGAACGTCGTCGTGCGTGACCGCGCGTTCGCCGCACGGCTGCGCACCAGCCTGGAGGACGCGATGCAGGGCGGCGCGCGGCCGGTCACCGCCGCTGGCCACCAGCGCGGGTTGCTGGCGAGGGCGGCTGGCTGGATGAGTTATGGTCTGGTCCGGGCGCTGCTCGGCTGGGCCGGCTACGGGGCGCGAAGCGACTATCTCTAGTGCGAACGCGGGGACTGACCCCAATCGGGTCTGTCCCCTGCCTGTAATCGCCGATGCTGCAGACGCATGCCGGCGGTGATCGGCGGGGAGGCATGGCATGCTTCGGTCCGGTTGTCCTCAATATGGATCGAAATGCATACCCGAACCGAGTTTCGCCTGCTGGTCCTGTTCAACGCGCTGTTGATTCCAGTGGCCATGTTCGTCTCCAGGCACGACCCGCGCCTGCTGCCGCCGGAACTGCAGGCATGGCTCGCCTCCACTTCGCTGGTATCGGCCGGCATGCTGCAGTCTGTCGCTGCAGTGGTGTCGATGGTGGCGTTCATGGCGCTGTGCATCGGCCTGCTCGGAATGCTGGCCTTCCAGCGCTGGGCGCGCGGGCTCACGCTGTGGGCAACGGTGTTGATCTATATCCCGACGCCGATGTCCGGGCCGTTCCTGCTGTCCGGTTTCGGCTATGTGATGGACAGCGTGGCCGCAATACTGTGGGGCGCGCTGCTTGCCGCCGCCTACTGGGCGCCGGTGGCCGCCGGGTTCGAACGCCGGCCGAGGCCGACAGCGCCGATCGTACCTGCAGCAACCGCAACCCCGATCCCGATCCCGACCCCGACCCCGACCCCGACTCCTGCCGCTGCCGCGGTCGAAGATCAGGCCGCACCCCAGCGGTGACCTGCCGCAGGGGGCGAGGCGGCGTCAACGGCGGTGCCATCCTGGTGCGCCGCGCCGGCATCGTGGACGTTCGAGGTGCAAAGGCCGCGGATGGCCCAGTGAGTGCGGACGGTAACGCATTGATTCGTGGTTTTATTAAAGGGTGGCATGCTATTCGCTTACATGGATGTCGAAGGCAGCGGGCAAGTGATCGCTCATTGTTTTCATCCTCCTCCTTTGGATTTCGGGCACCCTCACCGGTGCCCGTTTTTTTTTACGGGCCCGGGGGAACAACATCAAGGGTGGCAAGCAAGGCATGAGCAGCGGCATGGCACATGGGGCGCACTCGAGGCGGCCCGAGGCAGCAGACGGCACCGGCAGCGCGAAACCGGCGCGCTTCTTCGACTGGGAGCGCGTTCAACTGTTGCTGCCCCTGCTCTGGGAGTACCGCTGGCGGGTGGCCGCCGCGATGACGCTGCTGGTGATCGCCAAGGTCGCGAACGTGGGCGTGCCGCTGGTGCTGAAGAACATCGTCGATTCGCTGTCGCCCGAGCGTGCAGTCCTGATGGTGCCGTTCTCGTTGCTGCTCGCCTACGGCCTGCTGCGCATGTCGACCACGCTGTTCGCCGAGTTGCGCGATGTGGTGTTCGTGCGCGTCGCGCAGCGGGCGATTCGTCGGGTCGCGCTGTCGGTGTTCCGGCATTTGCACAGCCTGAGCCTGCGCTTTCACCTGGACCGGCAGACCGGCGGCATGTCGCGCGACATCGAGCGTGGCACCCGGGGCATCAGCACCCTGCTCAACTACATGCTGTTCTCGATCATCCCGGTGATCTTGGAGTTCGCTCTGGTGGCTGCGGTGCTGCTGACCAAGTTCGACTGGCGCTTTCCGGCAGTCACCTTCATCGCTGTCGGCCTCTATGTGTTCTTCACCATCTGGGTCACCGAGTGGCGCAGCGCGATCCGGCGCGAGGCCAACGAACTGGACTCGAAAGCCAACACGCGCGCAGTCGACAGCCTGCTCAACTACGAGACGGTGAAGTACTTCAACAACGAGGAGTACGAGGCGAACCGCTATGACCGCAGCCTCGAGCGCTACGAGTCCGCGGCGTTGCGCACCGAGGCCTCACTCGGCCTGCTCAACGTCGGCCAGAGCCTGATCATTGCCGCCGGGGTGACCGTGCTGATGGTGTTCGCGGCGCAGGGTGTGGCGGCCAGGGAACTCACGCTGGGTGATCTGGTGCTGGTCAACGTGCTGCTGATCCAGCTCTATATCCCGCTGAACTTTCTCGGCATGGCCTACCGCGAGATCAAGCAGGCGACCACCGACATGGACCGCATGTTCGCTCTGCTCGGCCAGCATCGCGAAATCCAGGATGCCCCGGACGCCCTGCCGCTGCCGGCCGGAAGCCTGGCGATCCGCTTCGACCGGGTCGATTTCGGCTATGACCCGGCGCGCCAGATCCTGCACCAGTTGAGCTTCGAAGTGCCCGCTGGGGCCAAGGTGGCGGTGGTCGGCCACAGCGGCTCGGGCAAGTCCACGCTGGCGCGCTTGCTCTACCGTTTCTATGACGTTCAGGCGGGCAGCATATCGGTCGGTGGCATCGATGTGCGCAGGCTGGCACAGCCCAGCCTGCGTGGGGCGATCGGCATCGTGCCGCAGGACACGGTGTTGTTCAACGACTCGATCCGCTACAACATCCATTATGGGCGACCCTCGGCCTCGGCGGAGGAGGTGGTAGGCGCGGCCCAGTCGGCGCACATTCACCAGTTCATCGAGTCGCTGCCAAAAGGCTATGAATCGGCGGTCGGTGAGCGCGGACTGAAGCTCTCGGGCGGCGAGAAGCAGCGGGTGGCAATCGCGCGGGCGATCCTGAAGAATCCGCAGGTGATGATCTTCGACGAAGCCACTTCGGCCCTGGATTCCGAGACCGAGCAGGCGATTCAGGGCGAACTGGAACAGATCGCGCGCGGCCGGACCACGCTGGTGATCGCGCACCGCCTGTCGACGATCATCGACGCGGACCAGATCCTGGTGATGGATCGGGGCCGGATCATCGAGCGCGGCACCCACCGTGACTTGCTCACCGCCGGCGGCCAGTATGCGCAGATGTGGGCGTTGCAGCAGCAGGAGCGGACCGATCCAGCCCTGTCTGTCGGTGGGAAAAGCCCGGTTGCCGGGGCTTCGACTCAGTGAACGGAGCCCATTGAGATTAGACCGAGTCTCAAGGACTGTTGCCAAGCCACGGTTTTCGTTATCTAATCCGGGAATTCGTGGCGGTGAGTGCCCTAAAGTTCACGCTAGGGCTGTCGATAATTGCCCATCGAACAGGGTTGGGTCTACAACAAGAGGGTCAGCATAGTGACGATACGTCCGTTCCAGAGATTGCTGGTGACCCTCGGTATTGCCGCAGGTATCGCCTCCGTGCCGTTGTCCCAGGCCCACGCCCAGCGCGAATCTGCCGCCAAGAAACCCGAGGCCACTCGGTCGGCGGCTGGTCCCGCTCAGGCGAAACCGTCAGCCCGGAAGGTCTCGTCCGGCAAGTCGGCGGCTTCACGTGCCCCCCGCCCGCGCCAGGCGGCAGCCGGGCAGCCCAAGCGCGTCCGGGTGACCATCCCGGCGCAGGGCCAGGGCGGTGTGATGAAAACGAGCATGCGCGCCACCCCGGTATCGATGCGGGTGCGTCCCGACACGCTGCACTCGGCAGAAGCGCCGGGCGATCTGGTGCTGCGCTCCAGCGCAGTGCTGGTGATGGGCCAGAACAGCGGCCAGCTGCTGTTCTCGCGCAACGTCGACCAGGTTCGGTCGATCGCCTCGATCACCAAACTGATGACCGCGATGGTGATGCTCGACTTCAACCAGCCGCTGGACGAGCTGATCACCATCAGCGAGGAAGACATCGACGCCACCCGGCGTCTGCCATCCAGACTGGCTGCCGGCACCCGGCTCACGCGCGGCGAGATGCTGCACCTGTCGCTGATGTCCTCGGAGAACCGCGCGACCGCAGCGCTGGCACGGACCTCGCCGGTCGGCTATCACGGATTCATCGCGCAGATGAACATGAAGGCGCGCGCTCTGGGCATGCACCAGTCGCGGTTCGAAGACCCGACCGGCCTGCACAGCGGCAACGTGGCAACGGCGCAGGACCTGGTGCTGATGGTAAGTGCAGCGATGGATTTTTCGGCCATCCGTCAGTTCAGCACCACCGCAGGTGCGCTGGTCGACACGCCCGGCAATCGGGCGGCTCAGCTGCAATTCAACAATTCCAATCAGCTGGTGGCGAGGCCTGACTGGGAGATCGGCCTGTCGAAGACCGGATTCATCCGCGAAGCGGGCCGCTGCCTGGTCATGCAGGTGAAGATCAACGGCGAGCCGATGATCTTCGTGTTGCTCGACTCCGACGGCATTTCCTCGCGCATCGGAGATGCGACCCGCATCCGCCGCTGGATCGAAAGTGGCTTCGCGCTGCGCCTGATCTGACCGCAGGCCAGCGGTCAGCACGGCGGCCCGGCCGCAGGGTCGGAACCGCGTCTTTCTGGCTGGCCGGCCTGATGCGGGTTGACTGAACCGGGTCTGTCCGGCGATGGCGAGGCGGAAGATCAGCGTTGCGCGTTTCCCGCCACCCTGACCGAGCAGGTACCATTCGGGCCGTCATGGTCGCCCCGCCCGCCAACCTCGTGTTCGTCCCGACCGCCGGCGTCGGCGCTTCCCTGCGCGAGGACGTGTATGCCGGGTTGTCGCTGACCCAGAAGTCGTTGCCGGCCAAATGGTTCTACGATGCACTGGGCAGCGAACTGTTCGAGGCGATCTGCGAACTGCCCGAGTACTACGTGACGCGCACCGAAACGGCGATCCTGAGCGAGCACCTGGAGGAGATTGCCGGATCGCTGCCGACCGCCGGGACGTTGATCGAACCGGGCAGTGGCGCCGGTATCAAGACCCGGCTGTTGATCCGGTCGACCGCGCCCTCGACCTATGTCGCGATCGACATTTCGCACTCGATGCTCGAGCTGGGCGCAGCACAGACCGCACGCGAGTTCCCGGCGCTGCAAGTGGTGGCGATCCACGCCGACTACACTGCTCTGGAGCGCCTGCCCAATGACGTTGCGCTGGGCGATGAACCACGCACCCTGTACTTTCCCGGTTCGACGATCGGCAACTTCACACCGCAGGAGACCCGTACCTTCCTGGAGCGGGTCGCCTGCTGGATCGGCGCCCGGGGCAGCGTGCTGATCGGGGTAGACACCCGCAAGGACGCCGCGCGGCTGGAAGCGGCCTATGACGACCGGCAGGGGATTACCGCCCGCTTCAATCTCAACCTGCTCACCCGCCTCAATGCCGAGCTCGACGCGGGCTTCATACTCGAGCGGTTCCGCCATCGTGCCCGCTACGATGCCGCCCTGGGCCGGGTCGAGATGCATCTGGAGAGCCGGGTCGACCAGCAGGTGTGGGTTGGCGGGCGCCTGTTCCAGTTCCGGGCCGGCGAAACGATCCATACCGAGAACTCGTACAAGTACGCGCCCAGTGAGTTCGTGGCGCTGGCCGCCCAGGCAGGCTATGTCTGCCGGCGCTATTGGAGCGACGCCGACGGGGCGTTCGCGATCTATCATCTGCTGCCGTCTTCCCGACCCTCCCCAGTTGACGCATGACGACCCAGCGCACGCTTCGCCTTGCCCGCGTCGACACTTTCGTCTGGCGTGTACCGCTCGCCGAACCGGTGCGCAATTCATTCGGCATGATGAAGAGCCGTGCAGCTCTTGCGGTACGCATCGAGGACACCGAGGGCGCGCACGGCTGGGGTGAAGTGTTCTCCAACTGGCCGCCCGATGGCGCCGAGCATCGTGCGCGGCTGATCGAGGAAGTCCTCGCACCACTCGCCCTCGAGAGCGCGCATGAATCGCCAGCTGCGCTGTTCGACAACCTCACCCGGCGCACCCGGGTGCTGGTCCTGCAGACCGACGAGCCGGGACCGTTCGCCCAGGCGATCGCCGGCCTGGATATCGCCGCCTGGGATCTGGTGTCGCGCCGCGCCGGTCTGCCGCTGTGGCGCTGCCTCAACCCCGAGGCCGCGGCGCGCCTGCCTGCAGACGGGGCGGCGGATGGGGCGGCGGGCGGGGCGGCGCGGGTCCCAGCGCGGGTGTCAGCACGGGTGCCTGTTTACGCCAGCGGCATCAATCCCACCCGCCCGGTGGAAGTCGCCCTGGCGCAGCGTGACCTCGGCTTTCGCGCTTTCAAGCTCAAGGTCGGGTTCGGCCTGGACCGGGACCTGGGCAATTTGCGCGATCTGCGCTCCGCGCTCGGGACTGCTGCGACCCTGATGATCGACGCGAACCAGGCCTGGGACCTGGAGACCGGACTGGCGATGGCCGCGCGCATGGCCGAAGCCGATCCGCTCTGGCTGGAAGAACCGATGCCAGCGGACACGCCGGTGCAGACCTGGCGCAGCTTCGCCGAGCGCTCGCCGATCCGGCTGGCTGCAGGCGAGAACCTGCGTGGCCGGGCCGAGTTCGCCGCGGCGCTGGCCGGCGGCGCGCTGAGTTACGTGCAACCGGACGTGATCAAGTGGGGTGGCATCAGCGGCTGTTTCGATGTCGGCTCAGCGATCGTCGCCGCCGGGCTCGTCTACTGCCCGCACTACCTGGGCGGGGGCATCGGCCTGAATGCCTCGGCGCACCTGCTTGCTGCAGTCGGCGGCGAGGGCCTGCTCGAGGTCGATTCGAATCCGAATCCGCTGCGCGATGCCTTGGCGCAACCGGCACCGCTGATCGAAGACGGTCACTGGGTGATGTCGGCCGCAGCGGGCCTGGGTGTGGAGCCCGATCTGCAGTCGCTGCTGCGCTACCGTGCCGGCCGCGTGGTCAACTGACCGGGGATCCGCCTTGACCGTGATCACCGACATCGAAGACCTGCGCGTCCTGCACGAGAAGCGCGCGCCGCGGATGTTCTACGACTACTGCGACTCCGGGGCCTGGACCGAGAGCACCTATCGCTCGAATCAGACCGATCTGCAGAAGCTCAAGTTTCGCCAGCGGGTCGCGATGGACATCGACAACCGCTCGCTGGCGACGACGATGGTCGGCCAGCCGGTGTCGATGCCAGTCGCGCTGGCGCCGACCGGCCTGACCGGGATGCAGTGGGCCGATGGCGAGATTCTGGCTGCGCGTGCCGCCGAGCAGTTCGGCGTGCCGTTCACGCTGTCGACGATGAGCATCTGTTCGATCGAGGATGTCGCTGCGCGCACCAGCAAGCCGTTCTGGTTCCAGCTCTATGTGCTGCGCGATCGCGAGTTCATCGAACGGCTGATCGACCGGGCGAAGGCGGCGAACTGCTCGGCGCTGGTGCTCACCCTAGACCTGACCATCATGGGCCAGCGCCACAAGGACGTGAAGAACGGTCTGTCCACGCCGCCCAGGCCGACCCTGGTCAACCTGCTCAATCTTCTCACCAAGCCGCGCTGGTGCCTCAACATGCTGGGCACACCGCGCCGACAGTTCGGCAATATCGTCGGTCATGTGAAGGGGGTCGGCGACACCTCCAGCCTTGCTTCCTGGACCAGCGCCCAGTTCGATCCGACGCTCGGCTGGCACGATGTGGAATGGATCAAGCGCCGCTGGGGTGGGCCGCTCATCGTCAAGGGCATCATGGATGCGGAAGACGCGCGTCTGGCGGTCGATGCCGGGGTCGACGCGCTGGTCGTGAGCAACCATGGCGGACGCCAGCTCGACGGCGCACCGTCGACCATCGAAGCGTTGCCTGCCATCGTCGATGCGGTCGGGCCGAGGATCGAAGTGTGGTTCGATGGGGGCATCCGCTCAGGGCAGGATGTACTGCGCGCGGTGGCGCTGGGCGCGAAGTCGACGATGATCGGGCGCGCCTTCCTGCATGGTCTGGGCGCGATGGGCGAGGCGGGGGTGACCCGCTGCCTGCAGATCATCCGCAAGGAACTCGACATCACCATGGCGTTCTGCGGCAAGACCGACATCCGCCAGGTCGATCGGTCGATCCTGTTCGATCGCGGCGGGACACGGGCGTCCGAGTAGCGACCAGGGGACAGACCTGACCCCTGAGGGTCTGTCCCGGCCTCCCGCTTGCGGCAGAGTTCGAACTTCGAGTGCGCTCGAGTAGCGGCGAGGGGACGGACCCTCAGGGTCTGTCCCCCCTTGAGGCAGACGATCGGCTTGCCTTGCGCAGCGCTCGCGTGCACCATCCTTGGTCAGTATTGCAAGGTGGCGTTCAAGCCCCCCCGATCAGTACCCTTCGAAGGAGATACCGTGTCCAGACACTCGCGTTGCTTCAGCGCGTTGATCGCAGCCGCGCTCGGGCTGGTCCCGATGACTGCCTCTGCGCAGCAGTTCCCGACAAAGCCGATCCGCATGGTGGTGCCATTCGCGCCTGGCGGGGGCACCGACATCATCGGCCGCCAGTTCGCCGCCCGCCTGTCCGAATCGTTCGGGCAGACCGTCGCGGTCGACAACCGGGCCGGCGCTGGCGGCAACCTCGGCGCCGAGATTGCCGCCAAGGCGCCTGCTGACGGCTACACCGTGATGGTCACCACCAACTCGATCGCGGTGAACGTCTCGCTCTACCCGAAGCTCAACTACAGCCTGTTCAACGATCTGCAGCCGGTCGCTTTTCTGGCCAGTGCGCCGCTGACGCTGGTCACCCATCCGCTGGTACCGGTGAAGTCGCCGAAGGAACTGGTCGCCCTGTCGAAGAAGCGCAAGGGCGGGCTCAATTTCGGCTCGAATGGCACCGGCACCACCAGCCACCTGTCGGGCGAGCTGTTCAAGAGTTCAGCCAACATCGAACTGACCCATATTCCCTACAAGGGCGCGGGCGCGGTGATCGCAGCACTGCTTGGCGGCGAGGTCGACATGGGTTTCGTCGCCAGCATCAGTGCGTTGCCGCATATCCGCGCTGGCAAGCTGCGGGCGCTCGCCGTGACCACGCCGCGCCCGGCTGCGGCGCTGCCCGGCGTGCCGACCATGGCGTCGTTCTTTCCGGGCTTCGATACCGACATCTGGTACGGCGCCTGGCTGCCGGTCGGCACGCCCCGCCCGATCGTCGACCGCTGGGTTGAGGAACTGCGCAAGGTGCATGCGCACCCGGATGTGCGCGCGGCGTTCGAGCGCGACGGCGCCGAAGGCGTGTTCATGCCCCCGGTCGAGTTCACCGCGTTTCTGAAGAAGGAGGTGGCGAAATACGCGGAACTGGTCAAGCGCTCCGGGGCACGCGCCACCGATTGACCTGGGCGAAGTGCAAGGGCTTCCTGGTCAGCGCCTGCGGCCAGGACTCGGACCGGGATTGTGGCTGGGACTCTGGCCGGGGGTGTGGCCGGGAGCGCGACCGGGGGTGCGAAAATCCGCTGGCCGCGCCTGCGTCTCCCCGGCGGCCGCGCGCAAGGGAAGCGCGGTCTGATACTTCACCTGCTTGAGCGCCAAACTGGACTTGATGTTGCCCACGCCGGGCAGTCGGGACAGCACATCGACGATGAACCGTTCGAGCGCACGCACATCGGGCACGATCACCCGAAGCAGGTAGTCCGAGTCGCCGGTCATCAGGTAGCACTCCATCACCTCGGGCCGGTCGCGCACCGCCTTCTCGAACTTGTCCAGCATCGGCTCGACCTGCTTTTCCAGCGCGACCTGGATGAATACGATCACATCCAGGCCGACCGAGGCCGGGTCGAGCAGGGTGACATGGCGATCGATCACCCCTGAGGCCTCCAGCGCACGCACCCGCGCGAGGCAGGGCGAGGGCGACAGGTTGACCGCCTGGGCGAGGTCGACATTCGATATCCGCGCGTCCTGCTGCAGGCGGTCGAGGATGCGCAGGTCGGTCGGATCGAGCGCGGCTCTGCGCGTCGGGGGTGACGATGGTCGGGGCAGTGCTGGCGGCATGTTATTTCAACAGAACGGATGAATGCAGCATGATATGCCGTAAAAAGCACTTCTGACACGCCTGTTCGGCAGCAACTTCCAGTGCTCCACCATTACCATGGTGGTGAACCGAATCGCGCAGGAGCGTGCCGCCCATGACCAATCTCACCGACCTTGCAGCGCGCGCCTTCCTGCGGGTCGCGCCGCCTGACCTGGATCCGGACGAGACCCGGGAATGGCTGGAGGCCTTCGAGCAGACGATTGCGCGCGAAGGCGCCGAGCGGGCCACGTTCCTGCTGAGAAAACTGTTCGAGCTCGCGCGCGCGAAGCGGGTACCGCTGCCGCCGGTGCTGAACACCCCGTACTGCAATTCGATTGCGCTGGAAGATCAGCCACAGTATCCGGGCGACCTGGATATCGAGAACCGCCTGTCGGCGATCATCCGCTGGAACGCCCTGGCGATGGTGGTGCGGGCCAACCGCGCGCATCCCGAGCTGGGCGGCCATATCGCGAGCTATGCCTCGGCAGCCGACCTGTTCGAGGTCGGCTTCAATCATTTCTTCCGTGCCGGGCAGGACGGCGATCTGGTCTATCTCCAGCCGCATTCGGCCACCGGCGTCTATGCCCGGGCCTTCCTGGAAGGCCGGATCAGCGAGGATCAGCTCGATCACTACCGGCGCGAAACCGGCGGCCGCGGCCTGCCGTCGTATCCGCATCCCTGGCTGATGCCGCAGTTCTGGCAGTTCGCCTGTGCCTCGATGGGCCTGGGTCCGATCAACGCGATCTACCAGGCACGCTTCCTTCGCTATCTGGAGCATCGCGGTCTGCTCGCAACCGCCGCCCGCAAGGTATGGGCTTTCGTCGGTGACGGCGAGATGGACGAGCCGGAGTCGCTCGCCGGGCTGTCGCTGGCCAGTCGAGAGGGTCTGGACAACCTGATCTTCGTGGTCAACTGCAACCTGCAGCGCCTGGACGGTCCGGTGCGCGGCAACGGCTCGATCATCCAGGAGCTCGAGGGCCTGTTCGCCGGTGCCGGCTGGAACGTGATCAAGCTGCTCTGGGGCTCTGACTGGGACCCGCTGTTCGCGCGCGACCATGACGATGTGCTGCTGCGCCGTCTGCACGAGACGGTCGATGGCGAGTTCCAGAAGTACGCGGCGACCGATGGCGCGTTCAACCGCGAGAACTTCTTCAACCGATATCCGGAACTGCAGAAGCTGGTCGCCCATCTCACCGATGCCGACATCGACCGGCTCAGGCGCGGCGGGCATGACCCGGTGAAGATCCATTCGGCGTATCACGCAGCGCTGCGCCATCGCGGACAGCCGACCGTGATCCTCGCCCAGACCAAGAAGGGCTATGGCATGGGCCACTGGGGCCAGGGCCGGATGGGCACCCATCAGCAGAAGAAACTCGACGAGGAGGCGCTGCTCGCCTTTCGCGACCGCTTCGCGCTGCCGATCTCCAGGGACGACGTGGCGCAGCTTCGTTTCCATCGACCGGACGACGACAGTCCCGAGATGCGCTACCTGCATGCCAGGCGCGCCGCACTCGGGGGTTACCTGCCCGAGCGGATCAGTGCGGCGCCGGTGCTGCCGGTGCCCGCGCTCGATACCTTCACGAAGCTGCTCGAGGGGTCGAACGGACGCGAGCAGTCGACCACGATGGTGTTCGTGCAGATGCTCGGCCAGTTGCTCAAGGACCCGGCGATCGGCCAGCGGATCGTGCCGATCGTCGCCGACGAGGCACGCACCTTCGGCATGCAGTCGCTGTTCCGGCAGGTGGCGATCTATTCCGCCGTCGGCCAGTTGTACGAACCGGAGGATCGCGACGAGCTGGTCTACTACAAGGAAGCGCGCGACGGGCAGATCCTGGAGGAAGGCATCACCGAAGCCGGGGCGATCTCGTCCTGGCTGGCGGCGGCGACCAGCTACTCGACCCACGGCCTGCCGATGCTGCCGTTCTATACCTTCTATTCGATCTTCGGCTTTCAGCGCATCGGCGATCTGATCTGGGCCGCCGCCGACATGCGCTCGCGCGGCTTTCTGATCGGGGCCACCGCGGGGCGCACCACACTCTCGGGCGAAGGCCTGCAGCACCAGGACGGAACGAGCCACCTGATCGCCTCGACCTATCCGAACTGTGTCGCCTACGATCCCTGCTTCGGCTACGAGGTGACCACCATCGTGCGCGAGGGCATGCGCCGCATGCTCGAAGTACAGGAGGATGTCTTCTACTACGTCACCGTGATGAACGAGAACTACCCGCAGCCCGCGTTGCCGGCGGGTGCAGAGCAGGCCATCCTGCGCGGCATGCACCGGGTGCGCGAGTACAACGCCAGTGCGCCGGGAGCGCCGCAAGATGCGCTGCCAGAAGCGCTGCCAGATACGCCTCCGGCCGTGTCGTCGGATGCGCCGCCGGCCGTGTCGTCAGATGCGGCGCCGGCTGTGAATCGGGTCACGCTGCTGGGCAGCGGCACCATCCTGCGCGAAGTGCTGGCCGCCGCTGAACTGCTGGAGCGCGAGCACGGCATCAACGCCGAGGTATGGAGTGTCACCAGCTTCACCGAACTGCGCCGGGACGCCCTGGCCTGTGACGACTGGAACCGGGCGCATCCCGAGCAGCGCCGCACACCGTGGGTAGAGCAGTGCCTGCGAGGCAGCGACGCGCCGGTGATCGCCGCGACCGATTATGTGCGCGCGCTGCCCGACCTCATCCGCGCGTGGACCCCGCGCCGCTATGTGAGTCTCGGTACCGACGGCTTCGGCCGCAGCGACACCCGGCAGGCACTGCGCGCGTTCTTCGGGGTCGATGCGCGGTCGATCGCCGACATGGCCCGCTCGGCCGTGCACGGCAGCGCGGACACGGCATAATCCCGCCCGACGGTCGGCCACCCCAGGAGGCGCAGTCTTCCGGGTCGACCGGTAAACGGAGGAAAGTGAGCCATGCGCAGTCTGTCCATCATTCGAGCCGCCGGTCTGGCGCTGGCTGCGAGCGCGTCGCTCGCGCTGGCGCAGCCGGCTGCGCCCTATCCAAGCCGTCCGATCACCATGGTGGTGCCGTTCCCGCCCGGCGGCATTGCGGACATCACCGGCCGGCCTCTGGCACAAGCGATGACGAAATCGCTCGGGCAGCCGATCGTGATAGAGAACCGGCCTGGTGCGGGCGGTGGCGTCGGCATGGCCTATGCCTCGAAGCAGCGGCCGGATGGCTATACGCTGCTGATGGCGCTGTCGAGCATCCTGGTGATTCCCGAAGCCGACCGGCTCAATGGCCGCGCACCGTCCTACACGGTGAACCAGTTCGTGCCGATCGCGCTGATTTCAGCCGATCCGACCGTGCTGCTGGTGCGCGCCGACAGTCCGTGGAAGAGCGTGGCCGATCTGGTGAAGGACGCCCGCGAGCGCCCGGGCAAGATCACTTTCGGTACTTCCGGCATCTATGGCGCGACCCATGTCGCGATGGAGATGCTCTGGCAGGCCGCCGGTATTCAGCTCCTGCATGTGCCGTTCGGGGGCGGTGGTCCGTCGATGACCGCACTGCTGGGTGGACAGGTCGAGGTGACCGCGCAGGCGCCTGGCGTCGGCAGTCAGCATGCCAAGGCCGGCAAGGTGCGTATGCTCGGCTCATGGGGTGCGCAGCGACTGAAGGCGTTCCCGGAAGTCCCGACCATGCGTGAGCTGGGTTTTGACGCCGAGTTCTACATCTGGTCGGGTCTGTTCGCGCCGGCCGGGCTGCCAGCAGACATACTCACCCGGCTGCGTGCGGTGGTGAAGGAGTCGGTCGGCGAGGAGTCGTTCCGCAAGACGATGGCCACCATCGAGACCCCGATCCTGCATCTGCAGGGTGCGGAGTTCGACGAGTTTCTGCAGCGCGATTCGAAGCGGCTGGCCGAAGTGGTGCGGCGCATGGGCAAGCTGGAGTAGGGCTGGCAACACCGGGTGCGTGCCAGGACAACATGAGGATTTCAGCATGAAGGTGTTGACGTATTTAGAGGACGGGACCGAGCGGCTCGGGCTGATCAATGGCGCCGGGGTGGTCGACGCCCTGCGCGCGCTTGACCAGCCCGAGGCGCCCGAGGCGGCATGGTTCACCGACTGTGTATCGTTCATCCGCGCCGGCGCCCCGGCGCAAGAACTGGCGGCCCGGCTGATCTCGCAGCCGCCCGCAGCTGCAGTGCGCGCGCTCAAGACGCTGCGCCTGGCGCCCCCGCTGTTGCCCTCGACCATCCTGTGCAGCGGCAGCAACTATCACGATCACAACAAGGAGAAGGCGGCGGCGCCGATCTCGGGCAAGGAGCCGGAGTTCTTCATCAAGACCGCCGACTGCGTGATCGGCCCCGAGGCAAACATCATTCATGATGAACGGCTGACCACCAAGCTGGATTGTGAAACCGAGCTGGCGATCGTCATCGGCAAGCCGGGACGGCATATCCCGGTAGAGCGGGCGCTGGAGCATGTGTTCGGCTATACGATCGTCAACGATGTGACTGCGCGCGACCGGCAGGTGCGCAGGAAACCGGACGGCTCGACCTGGTACGAACTGGGCCGTGGCAAGGTGTTCGACAGCGCAGCACCGATCGGTCCGTGGATCACCACTGCAGACGAGATCCCGAACCCGCAGGCGCTTCGCCTGCGTACCCGAATCAACGGCGAGCTGCGTCAGTCGGCCTCGACCGGCAACATGATCTGGTCCTGCGCCGAGCTGATCCACTTCTTCTCGATCAACCTCACCCTGAAGCCTGGCATGGTGATCATCACCGGCACGCCCGGGGGTACCGCCTGGTCCACCGACGCGGAACTGGGTGGCAAGTGGATCGGTGGCGATGGCGGCGAGCCTCTGGTGCCGGCGAAGGGCTACTGCCAGCCCGGCGATGTCATCGAATGCGAACTCGAGCGTATCGGGGTACTGCGCAACACCGTGGTGAGTTCGCGCGGCTGGTAGGGGGACAGACCCTCAGGGTCTGTCCCCAGCGCCGATGGCTCGAATCAGGGGCCAGACCCTCAGGGTCTGTCCCCAACGCCGATGGCTCGAATCAGGGGCCAGACCCTCAGGGTCTGTCCCCAACGCCAACTGCTTTACGGCTCGGGATACTCGACCAGTGCATTGCCCTTGCGCTCGAACCGGTCGCGCCTGCGCAGCCAGCGGCGCTGGCCGGCCGGCAGCAGCCGGGTATGCCGCAGCCGGTCGAGCAGCGGCACGATCTCCCAGCAGTTGCCGGCGTTGGTGATCCATAACGCCGGATCGATGCGCGAGAGATCGAGCGGCTGCGAGTAGCTGCGCAGCGTCTTGTCGCCGCACCCGTCCACATACTCGTGGAAGTAGGACATCGCCAGCTCGCGCAGGCTGCGGTACACCGGGTCGCGCCAGCGGTACCAGAGGTGATTGCTCTTGGACAGCGCACCCCAGCAGCCATTACGTCTGAACACTGCGATCACGTGGTCGTAGTCGTGGCCCTCGGCATGCAGGTCGAGCAGCAGCGGCGGCTCGCCGTGCAGCCAGAGCGCGCAGGCGCCGACGAACGCGGCTTCAATGCAATGGGCGTGTTTCTCGCGCAGCACGGCGCGCACCGACAGGCAGGTGTCACCGGCGAGTTCGTGATTGCAGGACAGGCGATCGGTGAGAAAGTCCTGGATCTTCGCCGGCGTCGACAGCGGACGCAGCCTGGCGAGTTCACCCGGAATGAGCAGGGTGCGATCGAAGGGCGGCAGGGGTCTGGGCATGGCGCGGCGACGATAGCATGGCGCTACACTGTGGCACCCACCCAAAAAACAGCCAGTGAGGAGGAGAAAAACCCGATGCGACAGTTGATGCGACACTCGATGCGACCCCCGACGCTTTATCCGGCGCGACAGCCGATGCGACGCCCGATCGATCAGCCAGTGCCATTCGTATTGCTGCTGGCGCTTGCGCTGGTCGCGCCCTGGACGAACGCGCAGTCCTGGCCGGCCAAGCCGATCCGGCTGGTGGCACCGTTTGCGCCAGGCGGTGGCCCGGACGTCATTGGCCGGCTGCTCGGCAATCGATTCACCGAGTCGCTCGGTCAACCTGTGCTGGTGGAGAACCGGCCGGGCGCAGGCGGCAATGTCGGCGCAGAGTTCGTCGCGCGGTCACTGCCCGATGGCTACACGCTGCTGATCACCACCTCGGCGATCGCGATCAATGTGAGCCTGTACGCGAAGCTCGGGTTCAGCCCGACCCGGGACCTGGCACCGGTGTCGCTTGTGGCGACTGCACCGCTGGTGCTGATCACCCACCCGTCGGTGCCGGCCCGCTCGGCGCGCGAGCTGATTGCCCTGGCGAAAAAGGCGAAGCAGGGCGGGCTGAACTACTCGTCCAGCGGATCCGGGACCACCACTCACCTCGCCGGTGTGCTGCTCGGTACCCAGGCCGGCGTCGAGCTCACCCATGTGCCGTACAAGGGCTCCGCGCCAGCGGTCGGTGCGGTCCTCGGCGGCGAGGTCGACTTCGGTTTCGTCGGCCTGTTCACCGCCCAGCCACTGGTCAAGGCGGGCAAGCTGCGCGCGATCGGCCTGACCAGTGCCCGGCCTTCGCCAGCCTGGCCGGACGTGCCGACGCTGGGCGCGACGCTGCCCGGTTACGAGATGCCGATCTGGTATCCCTTGTTTGCCCCGGCGGGGACCCCCGATCCGGTGGTCAATCGCGCCTGGCAGGAGGTGGTGCGCGCGCTGAAGCATCCGGACATGCGCAGCGCCCTGGAGCGCGACGGCGCCGAACCGGTTGGGGGCACGCCGGCCGAACTGGCGCAGTTTCTCGTCCGCGAGATCGATCGCTTCGGCAAGCTGGTACGGTTGTCCGGGGTGAAGCCGGAGTAACGCCGGTGCGGCGCCGATCGCATGGCAGCCACGCCATGCCGGGCCGGTACGAGGTAAAGTAGCGGCGTGCAGAACGCATCCAACTCCACTGGCGGGGAATCGATCCCCCTGCCCGCGCTGCCCCTGGCGCCACCGGTCAGCGTGCCGCTGTTCCTCGCCAGTCTGGCTGCGTGGCGCGCAGCGAACGATCCGACGGCGACACGCGCATTTCCCGCGCCGGTGGCGCGTGCCGTCGTCAAGCTCAGTGTGCGTACGATAGATGATGCACGCACCGGGCAGACCCTGGGTACCGAACGCGAGGGCACCGGCATCGCGATCGACGCCGGCGATCTGGTGGGCGCTGACGGGACGCTGATCGTCACCATCGGCTACCTGATCATCGAGGCACAGTCGGTGCTGGTGATCACGCATGACAACCGGATCCTCTCGGCGACCGTGGTCGGCTTCGATCATGCGACCGGCTTCGGACTGCTGCGTGCCAGCGGGCCGGTGACCGACCAGCCGCTCAGTCTGGGTGAGTCGTCTGCGGTGCGCGAGATGCAGCCGCTGTTTTTCGTCGCACACGAGGCTGCAGGTGGCGCCAGCGCCGCTACTGTGGTGTCGCGCCGGCCGTTCGTCGGCTACTGGGAGTACATGCTCGCCGAGGCGTTGTTCACCGTGCCCGGCCGTTCCGAACACAGCGGCGCGGCCCTGGTCGATGCGACCGGGCGACTGGTCGGTGTCGCATCGCTCTGGGTCGGCGATGCCCTCGACCAGGGCACCGCGCTGCCGGGAAACATGTTCGTGCCGATCGATCTGCTCAAGCCGCTGCTGGCCGATCTGATCGCCCATGGCCGCGACCCGGCGCCGGCGCGTCCCTGGCTGGGCGTTTACACCGCCGAGCACGAGCACAAGGTGGTGGTCGCCCATGTGATGGAGCGTTCGCCAGCGCAGCGCGTGGGCATCCGTGAGGGCGATGTGATCATCGCAGTGTCGGCCGAGCCGGTGGCCACGCCGCGCGAGTTCTACGAGAAGCTGTGGGCGGCCGGACCGGCGGGCAGCAAGATAAAGCTGCGTGTGCTGCGCGGTCGCCTGGTGCTCGACGCGCTGGTCAGTTCGATCGACCGGGTCGACTTCTTTCGTCCATGGACGGTACGCCAGTAGATGGACCACCCGCAGCGAAAATCAGAAAGGCAGCCTGTAATGACGCTTCCGTTTCGCATTGTGTCGGCCGCGATTGCGGTTCTGGTGTCCGCCGGAGCGGCCGCCCAGCCAGCACCGGCCTGGCCGGTAAAACCGGTCCGCATCGTGGTGCCGTTTTCTCCGGGCGGTTCGACCGATGTCACCGCGCGGGTGATCGGCCAGCGGCTCACCGAACAGATCGGTCAGTCGTTCGCGATAGACAACCGGGCCGGGGCCGGTGGCAATATCGGTGCCGAGCTGGTGGCGAAGGCGCCCCCGGACGGCTACACGCTGCTGCTTGCCACTACCGGCGTGATGTCGATCAACCAGTATCTGTACAAGGTGCTGGCCTACGACCCGGAGCGCGATTTCGCCCCGATCACCCAGCTCGGCGGCCTGCCGCTGGTGCTGGTGGCCAACCCGGCATTACCGGCTCGCACCCTCAAGGAACTGGTCGCCATCGCGCGGAAGCGCCCAGGCGATCTCACCTTCGCCTCCTCCGGCATCGGCGGGGGTACCCACATGACTGCCGAGCTGTTCAACGCCGCCAGCGGACTGAAGATGGTGCATGTGCCGTACAAGGGCAGCCCGCAGGCGATCCAGGACCTGGTGGCCGGCAATGTGATCCTGATGTTCGACCAGGTGGTCAGTTCGATGCCGCAGGTCAACGCCGGCAAGTTGCGCGCGCTGGCGATCACCAGCGCCCAGCGCTTTCAGACCCTGCCGGATCTGCCGACCATCGCCGAGAGCGGTTTTCCCGGGTTCGAGTCGGTCTCGTTCAACGGCCTTGCCGCCCCGGCCGCGACGCCACGTGAGATCGTCAACCGGGTGCAGGGCGAGGTGGCCAAGGCGCTGAAGACGCCGGAGCTGCGCGAGCGCATGCTGCGCGATGGCATGGAGCCGGTGGGCAGCACGCCCGAGGCGTTCGTGGCGTTCATCCGAAGCGAGCGGGTCAAGTGGTCCCGGGTGGTGAAGGATCTCGGCCTGCGAGTCGATTGATGCGGTCCTTGTGAGCAGGGTTGGCTACCGCCGATCGAACGAACGAACGGATGGATGAATGACGGACAGGAGCCGATAGCCGCGGCGCAGGCGCTGGCAGCGGTGCCGGTGTTCGCCGGCCTGGACCCGGTCGACCTCGCCAAGCTTGGCGGCTTGCAGGTCCTCTGGCGTCCAGCTTCGCTCGCTGTCGTACGACACGCTGCTGCCGTTTCCGCTGTCGTCGGAACGCTCGACCTTGCGCCTGCGGGCGAAGTCGTCGGTGAAGTAGTAGACGCCGTCGCGGATCTTGAGCTTGGTATCCAGGGCGAACAGCAGCGGCGGCCGTGTCGGCTTGCGCGGGTCGATGTTCTCTTCGCGGCAGGCATGCCACCAGCACCGCCGAAGCGCAGCGTTGGTCTCCGGGGCCTGGCTCAGGGCGACGGTCGGTGTCAGCGGCAGCGTGCGGCCGAGCGCCTGCCTGCAGTAGCGCGCGTACCCGGTTTGCTGTCGGGAGAACGCGAGCCATAGCGCATCCACCACGCGGGAGCGCATCGCGACCGGCTGTTTTCCGGCCCTGACCCATGCCAGAAAGAACTTGCGCAGCCCGCGCGCCACCAGTTGCCGGTCCTTGAGCGCGAGTTCGGAAAATGGCAGGATAAACGAGTCGAGCAGCCCGCGCGGCAGCAGCGTCTCGCGGATGAAGGCTTGGCGTTTCGCCTGTTGCCACAAGGCGTAGACCACGGCCAGCGCGATCGCCAGAATGAAGATGAGCGGGATGGTCAGACCGATCATGCTCTGCTCCCGGGGTGTCCGATTACCCCGCGCAGGGTCACACCGCAGGATGCAGGCAGACAACAACAACTAAACAGCCCGAAGGGCGGAGGAGGTTTCATGTCGATCGTCAATGGTTGGACATCGGTTGCGCGCATCGTTGCGCGGCTCGGCAGCGCTGCATCGATACTGCTGGTGGCCGGTTGCGCGTCCCAGGCGCCGTTCGCGCTGCAGGACATGGGTTCCTTTCATATCGGCGGGCGGGAAGTCGAAATAAAGGGCCGGCCGGTGAAAGAAGTGCTGTTCACCCCGGGCGGTGTACCGGCCAGGGTCGACCCGAACGGCATCTATCAGGTCGAGCAGATGTATGTGCAGTACTTCATTCCGGCCAATCGGCGCGGCGCGGTGCCGATCCTGATGTGGCATGGCGGCGGGCTGAGCGGGGTGACCTACGAGACCACGCCCGACGGGCGCGAGGGCTGGCTGAACTGGTTCCTGCGCCGCGGCTGGTCGGTCTACAACTCGGACGCAGTCGAGCGCGGCCGTGCCGGCTGGGCGATGTTTCCGGACATCCTGCCTGGCGACCCGGTGTTTCTGACCATCGACAATCCGTTCGAGCGCTTCCGCATCGGCACCGGAGAGAAGTCGTTCAATCGCGACCTGTCCCGGGCGAAGGTGCTGCCGGGCAACCAGTTCCCGGTGATCGACGGCTACATGAACTTCACCCGGCAGATTGTGCCGCGCTGGACCACCACCGATGCGCCGACCATCGCCGCCTATCTGCAACTGGTGGAGAAGGTCTGTCCGTGTGTGGTGCTGGTGCATTCGCAGGCGGGTCAGTTCGGCTTCCGTGTTGCGCAGGCGCGTCCCGATCTGGTGCGCGCGCTGGTCCTGGTCGAGCCAGCCGGGGTCGGTGACCCGAAACAGGTCGAGCGACTCAAGGACGTACCGATGCTCGCGGTCTATGGCGACTACATCGAGCAGGATGCACGCTGGCCGACCATTCGCGCCAACGGCGTGAAGTTTCTCGAAGCTGCCGGGCGCGCCGGCGCGCGCTACGAGGTGGTGGATCTGCCCAAGACCGGTATCCGGGGCAACTCGCACATGATGATGATGGACCGCAATAACGGCGAGATCGCGCAACTGATCCAGGACTGGTTGTCGAAGCAGGGGCTGTATCGGTGACGCCTTGCTGCGCAGGTTTCACTGGATCGCCTGCCAACTATTGCGCGACGCTGCGTGCCGGTCTGCACTAGACTCGTCCGCGGTTGGTGGATGTTTCCTATGTTGTGATGTGCCTGCGGATCTGCCTGCAGGGTGCACACCGGGTGCGATCGCTGGACGGTTGCAGTTGGGCGGGGCTTATATCAGGTGCGCGCGTTGACGACCAGGGTCTTGCTTTGCTGAATCGAATATGTCGGTCGGTCGGTGCCACCACGCGCAAAGGTTCGGGGTGTCAGTGCAGATGAGCGTTCGCTTGCGCCGTTTTCTGCACGCGCTGCTGCTCTGCCTCGGCCTGCTCGGCGCGGCCGGGCAGGCACTCGCCCAGGCCGACCTGATCGTCCAGGTGTCGGACAACCCGGATCCGGTGATTGCCGGAGCGGTCGTCGCCTACACGGTGCGCATCACCAACAACGGTCCCGATCCGGCGACCAGCGTGTCGCTGGTGAACACCCTTCCGTTGGGCACGAGTCTGGTATCGATCACCACGCCGCCCGGGGTCAGCTGCGCGCTGACCACGCCGCCGCGCACCTACACCTGTTCCGGGTTCCCGGCGGTCGGTCTCGCTGACACGCTGGACGTGGTGTTCAACGCGCGGCCGGACAATGCCGCCGACATCGTCGGTCAGGGCAACGTGATCACCAACACCTCGACCGCCACCGCGGCGCAGGTCGATCCCAACCCGGTCAACAACACGAATCGAACCGAGCAGACGACGGTCACCGTCGGTGCCGATCTGTCGGTGACCAAGGCAACCGTCGGGGCGGGCCCGTTCATTGCCGGCGCGGTGCTGTCTTACACAGTCAGTGGCAGCAATGCCGGGCCGTTCCCGGCTGCGGGAACGATACGGGTGCTGGAGACACTGCCGGTGGGCTCGGTCTACGCAGGCGCCGCGAATTACACCGAGAACGGCTGGACCTGTTCGCACAACGGGGGGGCGCCGGGGATTCTCACCTGCGACCGGCCCGGGCCGCTCGCGGTCGGTGCGACCACGCCGACGTTTACCGTGCAGATCCGGCCCCAGGTCGACGGCAACATCACCAACGGCGCAAACATCCAGTCGACGGTGACCTCGGACCCGGTACCGGTCAACAACAACTTCAATCTGACCACGCCGATCCAGCCGGGCGCGGACATGCGCATCGCCAAGACGGGCACGCCGAGCCCGGTCCCCCAGGGCAGCGCGGTCAACTGGACGTTGAACCCGTCCAACTTCGGACCGTCTCCGGCGGCGGGCCCGATCACGGTCACCGATACGATCCCGGCCGGCCTGACCTTTGTCGGCGGCTCGGCGAGTGGCGCCGGGTGGGCCTGTTCGTTCAGCGCGCCGACGTTGACCTGTACCCGCCCGGGTCCGGTCGGCACCGGCGCGCTGCCGGCGATCAGCTACCAGACCACCGCCACCGGCGTCGGCGTCCAGCCGAACAGCGCGACCATCGCTTCGGCCACTCCGGACCCCGACCTGTCGAACAACACCGCCTCCCAGTCGGTGACAGTGCAGGCGGCCGGGACCGACCTGTCGATCGACAAGACCGGCCCGGGTTCGGTGGTGGTCGGCGTGCCGTTCAACTTCATGCTGCGCGCCCGCAACAACGGCCCGTCCACGACCGACGGCCTGATCCGGGTGGTCGACACGCTGCCCGCGAATCTCGCCTTCGTGTCGGTGACCGCGGCCGCGCCCTGGTCATGCGTGTTCGCCGCGCCGACGCTCACCTGCGAGCATCCGGCCGCAGTGGTCGGCAGCCCGGCGACCACGCTGCCGGACATCACGCTTCGGGTGACCGCGACCGACAACGCGACCATCACCAACACTGCAACCGTGTCCAAGATCGGTGGCGTGCTGATCGATTCGAATCCGGCGAACGACAGTTCCACCTTCACCAACGGCGGTGCGGCAGCACAGAACAACAACATGACGACCGGCAAGTCGGTGCTGATTCCGGCGCCACCGACCAGCGTCGTGGGTGTCGGCACCACCGTGCGCTATCGGGTGACCCCGCGCGCGAACGGTAATGTGCCGATTCCCACCGGGGCGACGGTGACGGTCACCGACACCCTGCCTGCCTCGCTTAGCGCGCCAACTGTAGTGCTGTCACCTGGCTGGTCATGCAGCGTCGATGCGCCCACTCGCACGCTGACCTGCACCCGCACGCTGGGCGCGCCGTTCGGGCCGGGTGCGGACTTCCCGGCGATCGAGTACACGGCAGTGGTGCAAGCGCTCGGTGTCGGGCCGGACGCGATCACCAACAGTGCCTGTACCGCCGTCTCGGGCGGCGGCATTGCCGGCACCACCGGGTGCGGCGCGACCACGCTCACTCGCACCGCGACCCTGGCCGACCTGCGCATCCTCAAGTCCGACAGCGGCACCACCCAGTGGGGCGCAATCCTCACCTACACCCTGCGTGTGGACAATCTCGGCCCGAACGCCGCAACCAATGTGAGCGTCACCGATGATCTGCTGAACGCGAGCTTCATCGATGCCACCGTGTTGCCCGCGGGACCGGCCTGCTCGTTCAACAGTGGCACCGGGCGCCTCACCTGTCCGCTGGGCACGATCGCCAGCGGCGCGCCGCAGACGGTGATCACGGTGCGTATCCGGGCGCGCGACAACGGGCCGTTTCCGGCAACCCGACCGAACACCGCCAGCGTGATCTCGCCCGATGTCGGCGACCCGAACCTCAACGACAACTCGGCCACGATCAACACGCAGATCGAGGCTGCGGTTGATCTGCAGCTCGCCAAGACCGCCAACCCGCCGGGCACACTGCAGGCCGGACTGCCGCTCGACTACACACTCACCATCCGCAACAACAATGCGCCGGTCAACGGCGTGGCCTCCGGCCAGGTGCGTTTCGTCGACACGTTGCCGGCGCAGGTGGTGTTCGGTTCGATCCAGTCGGTGAGCGGCGGGGGCGTCTGCACGACCAATGCTCCACCAGTGACCCAGGTCACCTGCACCTGGGCGTCGATCGCGGCCAATGTGCAGCAGACCGCGGTGATCCGCGTGTTCCCGGTGAACAACGGCGTCACCAACATCACGATCACCAATTCCGCAACCGCCGAGGTGGTGACCGGCGCGACCGACCCGGACGCGAGCAACAACACGGCGACTGTCGACAACACGATCACGCCGGGAAGCGCCGACCTGGTGGTGAACAAGACGGTCAGTCCGGACCCGGTGGCACAGGGGCAGCAAACCACCTTCACCGTGCGGGTGACCAACAACGGCCCCTCGCGCGCCAGCAACGGCGCGGTACTCGATGCACTGCCACCGGCCGCTGGCGTGTTCACCTTCGTCGTCGGTTCGCTCTCGACCACCGCCGGCACCTGCACATTCAATCCCGGGCCGAACAGTGTGACCTGCGACTTCGGCGACCTGCAGGTCGGACAGATCGCGACGGTCACCTATCGGCTGCTTGCCAATGGCCTCGGTACCGAGACCAACACCGCCACTGCGAGCTCGAATACTCCCGACCCGAACACCGCCAACAACAGCGTGTCGCGCGATGCCACCTCGAGGGTGGGTGCCGACCTGTCGATCACCAAGACTGGCGCGCCGCGGGTCGCAGTCGGTGGAAACGCCACCTACACGCTGCAGGTGTCCAACGCCGGCCCGGGCGCGGCGCGCTCGGTCACCGTCACCGACACGTTGCCGGCCGGATTCACCTTTGTCTCGGGCACGTTCGTCGGTGTCACCGGCAACGGGGTCTGTACTGCGGCAGGGCAGGTGGTCAGCTGCGTGATTCCTTCGACCGCCGGCAACGAGCTGCCGGTCGGGACCAACCTGGTCACCCTCACCATCGTGGCCACCGCGACTGCCGCCGCTGCCCAGAACGTGATCAACACCGCCGCTGTGACCAGCGGCTTCAACCCGGATCCGACGCCGGGCAACAACAGCGCCACCGCGCCAACGGTCGTGGTTCGGCCGATGACTGGCGTAAAGGTGTTCAATCCGAATCCGACACCCGCCGGCGGGGTGTCGCAGCTCACGCTGACCCTCAACAACGTCAACGGCTTCGCGGTCACCGGGACCAGCGTCACCGACAACCTGCCGGCATTGCCGGCGCAGATGGTCGTGGCTGCGCTGCCGGCGGCAACGACCACCTGCGCCGGGGGCAGCGTGACTGCGCTGGCTGGCGCGGCCAGCTTCACCCTGTCCGGGGCAACGATCCCGGCCAGCGGGTCGTGCATCGTGCGGGTCAACGTCACCGCACCGCTGGCGGGAACCTACACCAACACGGTGCCGGCCGGTGGCATCACCAGCAGCGACGAGCCACTGGCAAATTCGCAGGCTGGCTTTTCTGCGCCGCTGACGGTGCTGACGCCGACCACGCTCGCCATCGCCAAGGTCGCCGGCAGCGCCGAGTTCACTGCCGGCGCCCAGGCGACCTATACGATCACGGTCAGCAACAGCGGCGGCTTTGCCACCGTGGGTACGCTGAGTGTCACCGATACCCTGCCCGCAGGCCTCACCTTCGTGTCGGCAACCGGCAGCGGATGGGCGTGCGGCGCGGTCGGCCAGGCAGTCACCTGCAGCAGCAGCACCGTGATCGCGGCCGGTGGCAGTGGCAATGCGATCACGCTCACCGTGAACGTCACTGCCGCGGCAGTGCCTCAGGTGATCAACACCGCGCAGGCCTCGGGTGGCGGCGCGGTCAACACCCCGTCTGCGACCGCGATCACCCCGGTGCGTGCAGCTGCTGATCTGGCGATGGCCAAGGCATCGAGCAATCCGAACCCGCTGCCCGGAGTGCCGTACAACTACACGTTGACCGTCACCAATGCCGGGCCGAATACCGCGACCGGGGTGCTGGTCAACGATCCGCTGCCGGCTGGCCTCACCTTCAACGCGGTGGTCTCGGCCACTCAGGGCTCGTACAACCCGGCCAGCGGGCAGTGGACAGTCGGCACCGTCGCCAACGGTGCATCGGCGACGCTGGTGATTTCGGTCAGCCGGGCGGGCGCGCCACCGACGATCACCAACGTTGGCACCGTATCGGCGACCGAATTCGATCCGAACCTGTCCAACAACACCGCGCAGGTCACCGTACCGCAGGGCGTGGCCGACCTGTCCCTGACCAAGGTGGTGAGCAACGCGACCCCGCCGGTGGGCAGCAACGTCACCTTCACCATCGTCGTCACCAACAACGGACCGGATGGGGCGTCCGGTGTCCGGGTCGGCGATCAGCTGCCCGCTGGCTACACCTTTGTGTCTGCGGCACCCGGCCAGGGAGGATTCAACCCGGCCACTGGCGTATGGACGGTGGGCACACTGCTGGCAGGCAATTCGGCCACGCTGTCGCTGGTGGCGCGGGTCAACCCGTCCGGCTCGTATCTGAACGTGGCGCAGGTCACCGCGAGCGACCAGTTCGACCCGAACTCGACACCGAACAACTTCTCGCCGTCCCGACCGCTGGAGAACGATGAGGCGACTGCCACGGTCACGCCGACGCCGGTGGCGAACCTGCGGGCGGTGAAGGCCGGGCCGGCGACCGTGTCTCCCGGCGGCGCCCTGGTCTACTCGATCGTGATCACCAACCTCGGCCCGAGTGCGGCCAACGGCGCGCTGTTCAGCGATCCGGTGCCGACCGGGGTAGTGATCACCAGCGCGCTCTGTGGTGGTGAGCTCGGCGGCGCGGTATGCGGCGCGGTCGGTGTGGCTGGCCAGAACGTCACCAGTACGATCGCCACCCTTCCCGCCGGGGGTGCGGTCACCTTCACCATCACCGGCAATGCTCCGGCATCCGGCGTGCTCAGCAACCGCGCGCAGGTGGTGACCCCGGTCGGGGTGGCCGATCCGGACGATCCCGGGCGCGTTGGTGCGGGCAACAACAGCTCCACCGTGCTGACCCAGATCCAGACCGTGTCGGTGGCCAAGACCGTGGTCGATGACAACGGCAACACGCTGCTGCCCAACGAGACGGTCACCTGGACCATAGCGATCGGCAACCCGAGCGGCGAGACGATCATCAATTCGCGCCTGATCGATTCGATTCCGACCAACACCACCTATGTGCCCGGGACCACGACGCTGAACGGCGCTGCGGTGGCCGATGTCGGCGGCACCTCGCCGCTCGCCGCCGGTGGCCTGGCAATCAACACGCCAGGCCAGCCCAGCGGCGTACTCACCGTCGGCGGCGCACCCGCCCTGGTCACCTTCCGCACTCGGGTCAATGCGAACGTGGTGCCGGGCACCGCGATCTCGAATCAGGCCTCGCTGTCCGGTCAGGGGCAGGGCAGTGGCCTGCCGGTGTCGCAGTTGTCCGACGACCCGACCACCCCGCCCGCGCCGGATCCGACCCGCATCTTCGTCGGTGGCGCACCGGTGCTGGAAAGTGAGAAGACCGTCGTCGACGACAACGGCGGCATCCTGCTGGTGGGCGAAACCCTCACTTACACCATCGTGCTGACCAATCGCGGCAGCGCGTCGACCACCAATGTGCGCCTTGCCGATCCGATTCCGGTCAACGCCACCTATCTTCCCGGCAGCCTGCGCTATACCCCGGTCGGCGGATCCGAGGGCACGCTGACCGACGCCGCCGACGCAGACGCAGGTGACTTCGGGGTGACCGCCGGCAACACGGTCAGCATCAACGTCGGCAGCCTGGCCGCCGGGCAGAGCGTACGGCTGCGGTTCCGGGTGACGGTGACTGCCGGACCGATCGTCTCCAACCAGGCCGTGATCACCTCGGACCAGTTGCCGCCGATACGTTCGGACGGTGACGGCGACCCTTCGAACGGCAGCCAGCCCACCGACATCGTGGTCGGCAACAGCCCGTTGCTGCGCCAGACCAAGAGCGTGCTCGATCTCAATGGCGGCTCGGTGCAGCAGGGCGATGTGCTGGAGTACGTCATCGTTACCCGCAACCTGGGCAGCGTCGCGGCCACCAACGTGGTGATCACCGATGCGCTGCCGCCGGCGAACACGGTGTATCTGCCCAACTCGACCAACAGCAACGGGGTCGCGGTGGCCGATGCCGGCGGGGCGTCTGCGCTGGTCGGCGGTCTGGGCATCGGTTCGCTGTTGCCCGGCCAGGTCCATGTGATCCGGTTCCGGGTGACGATCAATCCGGCCGCACCCACCGGCACGGTGATCGACAACCAGTCGTTCTTCGTGGCCGATGGTGCGGGCGCTGGCGATGGGCCGGCGCGCGGGCGTTCCGACTCGGACCTGGACGATGGCATCGAGACCGGCAACGACGGCGCCAATCCGAACGATGACGATCCGACCCGGGTGGTGATCGGTGGTGCGCCCGGCAGTTCGACCGTGGCCGGGCTGGTCTATCTCGATCTGAACAGCAACCGGGTGTTCGACAGCCCGGACCAGGCACAGCCGGGCTGGATCGCGGAGCTGCTGCGCAACGGCGCGCTGCTGTCGACCACCCAGACGGACAGTTCCGGCAACTATGTGTTCCGTGGGGTGACGCCGGGCAGCGGCTACCAGATACGCTTCCGCAATCCGGCCACCGGCGTGGTCTTCGGCCGCGCGCAGTCGACAGAAGCGGGTGTCAGTCTGGCCGATGGCACGATCCGCAACCTCACGCTTGCGCCAGGCGCGAACGTGGTCAACCAGAACCTGCCGCTCGATCCGAGCGGCGTGATCTACAACGCGGTCACGCGGCAACCGGTCGGTGGCGTGCCGGTGTTCCTGGACGGGCCGCCCGGGTTCGATCCGGCGACGCATCTGCTGCCTGGGCAGCAGGGGCAGACGACAGCCAACAGCGGTGTCACTGCCGGCATGTACCGCTTCGATGTGAACTTCGCCGGTGGCGCGCCATTCGGGGTGTATACGCTGCGCTTTTCCACGCCGCCCGGCTTCCTTACCGGGCTGCCCGGCGCCCCGTCGACACTTCTGCCGCCCTCACCGTCGAGCGCTGGCTGCATTGCCGCCAACTGCCTGCAGGTGCCGAACACGCCGCCCGATCCGTTCCTGGTCCAGGCCAACTTCGGGCCCCCGGCCGCAGGTGCGCCGACCACTTATTACGTCCGGTTCAACTTCACCGGGCTGGGCAACGCGAACGTGATCCACAACCACATCCCGATCGACCCGGTGTTGGGCGGGGCGATCGTGATCGTGAAGACCACGCCCAGGATCAACGTGTCGCGCGGCGATCTGGTGCCTTATACGATCACTGCCACCAGCATGCTGTCTGCGCCGCTGTCCGGCATCAACGTGGTCGACACCATCCCGCCAGGGTTCCGCTACCGGCTCGGCTCGGCCACCCTGGATGGGGTGCCGCTCGAGCCGCAGGTGAACGGACGCGTGCTCACCTGGCCCAACCAGAGTTTCGGGCCCGCGCAGCGCAGGATCTTCCGCATGGTGCTGGTGATCGGTTCCGGCGTGCAGGAGGGCGAGTATGTAAACCAGGTGGTCGCGATCAATGGTACGACCGGCTCGGCGGCGTCCAACGTCGCCACCGCCGCGGTGCGCATCGTGCCCGATCCGACCTTCGACTGTTCCGACCTGATCGGCAAGGTGTGGAACGACCGCAACGCCAACGGCATCCAGGACGCCGATGAGCCCGGCCTGCCGAATGTGCGCCTCGCGACCGCGCGCGGGCTGTTGGTGACCACCGATGCCGAGGGCCGTTACCACATCGTCTGCGCCGATGTGCCGAACGAGGAGCGGGGTGCGAACTTCGTTCTGAAGATCGACGAGCGCACGCTGCCCTCGGGCTTTCGCATGACCACCGAGAATCCGGGCCTGGTGCGCATGACGCGCGGCCGGATGGCTCAGCTGAATTTCGGCGCGGCGATGTTGCGTGTGGTGCGGGTCGAGGTCTCGGCGCAGGCGTTCGAGGCCGGCACCGAGCGCCTGCTGTCGGAATGGCAGGCAAAGTTCGACGAGCTGCCGGCGCGCATCCGCGACCAGACCTCGGTGGTGCGTATCGCCTATCAGATCACGCCTGCACTCGCCGGCGATGGCGACCGGGCCAAGCGCCGGGTGCGTGCGCTTAGCGATCTGATGCGCAAGCTCTGGTCGAAGCAGAACTGCTGTTATGCGCTGACGGTCGAGGAAGAAATTGCGGGGGGTGGCCGATGATGCGTTCGGCCCGCTTCCGGTTCGACAGCCGCGGTCGCAGTGGGCGACCTGCGAGCACTGAGCGCGGCCCTCGCCACTCGATGATCGCGGCTGCTGTCGCGCTCGCCCTGGCCCATCTGCCCGGGGCCTTCGCTCAGGGGCAGGGACCGGCGCAGGGACCGGCGCAGGGACCCGCATGCGCCATCGACGACAGCGCGCTTCGCTGCGAACTCTGTCATGAGGTCACCGCCGATGGGCGAGTGGCGCGCGCCTGCCGCGAAGATGAACGTGGCAGCATGGCCGATCGCTCGCGGGTGATCGTGCGCGGTGTGCCGCCGAACACCGAGGCGAGCAGTAACGACGCGTTGCCAGCCAGCAGCGTGCCGTCACCGTCGCCCCGGGTACCAGTGCCGTTCAGGATCACGGTGGACGGGGAGGTCGTCGATCAATCGGTGCCGCCGTCGGCGCGCGGCGACAGCGGGGCCGATGCCCAGCGCCGGGTCGACCGCCGGCTGGCCGCAGTGGACGTACAGATCCAGTACGACTCGCTGGCGGCGCGCCCGGCCCTCAACGTATGGGCCGCGCCATCTACCGTGGTGCGTGGCGCGCCAGTCACCTTCGGCACCTTCAGCAACTATCAGTTCTGGCTGATGCGCTCCGAGATACGGGTGTTCAGTCCGGGTCAATCAATCCAGCAAACTCCGGCTGCGATCATCGTGGTGCCGCCGAACGGCTTTGTCGACTGGCGGCCGGATGCGCCGGTCGGCACCGAACTTCGCTATGTGCTGCGGGTCTACGACCGGCGCGGCCGCTTCGACGAGACGGCGCCGAAGAGCCTGTTCGTCACCGACATCGCCCGCCCGCTCGGCGACGAGCAGCGCGCCGCACGCGAGCGCATGACCGGCTGGGGCCAGAACAACCTTAACCTGTCCAACATTCCGGTCACTGGCGGTGTGGTGACCATCAATGGGCGCAATCTGGCGCAGGGGGACTCGGTCAGCACGATGGGTATCTCGGTGCCGGTGGATGCCAACGGCCGCTTCGCGATGCAGCAGATCCTGCCCACCGGCGCGCATTCGGTCGAGGTGACGGTGCAGGACCGCACCGGCCAGGGCTTCAGTTTCGCCCGCAACCTCGCGATCCCGACGCGCGACTGGTTCCATGTGGCGATCGCCGATATCACCGCGGGCATGAACAACACTTCCGGCCCGTCCGATCTGGTGACTGGCAGCAGCAACGGCTCACGCTCCAGTTACATCGATGGCCGGCTCGCCTTCTATGCCAAGGGGCGGGTATTCGGTGACGCGCTGCTTACCGCCAGTGCCGACACGCGGGAGCAGCCGCTGCGCGACCTGTTCACGAACTTCTCCAGCCGGGATCCGCGTTTCCTGCTGCGCCGGCTGGATGCGAACCTGTTCTATCCGACCTATGGCGATGACTCGACCACCATCGACGATGCGCCGACCCAGGGCAAGTTCTTCGTCAAGCTGGAGCGAGCGGACTCGCATGTGATGTGGGGCAGTTTTCTCACCCGCATGACCGGCACCGAATTCACCGCATTCAATCGCGGGCTGTACGGCGCACGTGCGCTCTACAACAGCCCGGATACCACTGCGCTCGGCGAGAAGCGGACCACGATCGACGGCTTTGCCGCCGAGCCGGGCACGGTGCAGTCGCGCGAAGAGTTCCGGGGTACCGGCGGATCGCTCTACTTCCTGCGCAACCAGGACATCACGATCGGCTCGGAGCGGCTGGTTCTGGAAGTGCGCGACCGCGACAGCGGCATCGTGATCGGGCGGCGCCAGCTGGTGCCGGCACAGGATTACGAGATGAACTATTTCCAGGGTCGTATCCTGCTGCGCGAGCCGCTGGAGTCGACTGCTGCCCAGTCCTCACTAGTATTCGCTGGACCGCTTTCCGGCAACCCGGTGTTCCTGGTCACCACCTATGAGTTCGTGCCCGGGGTGACCGCTGTGCAGAACCTCTCGCTCGGCGGCCGGGTGTCGCACTGGATCAACGACAGCCTGCGGGTCGGCATCAGTGGCTTCAAACAGGGTGAGGAGGCCGCCACCCAGCGCCTGCAGGGTGTGGACACCACACTGCGCTATGCGCCGGGCACCTTCGTCAAGGCCGAGGTCGCGCGCTCTTCCGGGCCGGGTAGCGGCGCGCTGGTGTCCAACACCGGCGGCTTCGACTTCACTGCGGTGACCAGCACCGGGCAGCGGGCGCTCGCGCAGCGGATCGAGGGTGCGCTCGACCTGTCCGATATCTGGACTGGCCAGGCCGGACGTGCGACCGCGTACTGGCAGAGCCGTGAGGCCGGCTTCTCCGCGCCCGGCCAGATCACGTTCAACAACGAGGCGGTGACCCAGGGCGGTGTCCAGTTCGCGGTGCCGCTGGCCCCCTCGACAACCGTGTTCGGCAAGGCCGACAACCGCAGCAGCGATTCGCAGGACGTGACGACTGTCGAGGCCGGTGCGCGCCAGCGCCTGAACGCGAACTGGGCAGCGGCAGTGGGTGTGCGCTCGGACGATCGGAGCATACGGATCGCCAATGCGAGCCCGCTGCTGTCGCAGACTGGCGGGCGCACCGACGTGATCGTGCGCATCGACTACCTGCCCTCGGGCAGGGCTCTGGCGCCGATCACCCTCAATCAGACGGTCGGCGCCATGCCCGGAACCGCGGTCGGATCGGCGATCCCGAACCAGCCGCCGTTGCAGATGCCGGCATCGCCGCAGGGACAGGCGCCAGCGGGGTCTGTCCACAGGCCCGCGAACCAGCCGCCGTTGCCGGGACAGACCTCGACCTCGTCTGTCCCCGGGCTCGGTTCGACCACCGGGATGCCGCCGGTGCCGGGACAGACCCCGACCGCGTCCGTGCCCGCACCGTCGATCGGCAGCGGCTTCGGTCAGACCGCGCAGGTTGCGACCTCGGCGACCCGGCAGCTCACCACGCAACTGGCGCCGCAGGCAGAAGCGCCGGCCTCTGCGCAGGGACAGACCCCGACTGGATCCGGTCAGACAATGCCCGAGCCCGGGCGCGACTGGAACGCCTACGGCTTCGTTCAGGGAACGGTCGACAAGAGCGACGGTCGCACCGACAACAACCGCGCCGGTGTCGGGGCAAGCTTCCGGGTCAACGATCGCACCCGGCTGGGGGCTGAGGTCTCCGATGGCAGTGCCGGGGTCGGCGGCCGACTGCTGGGCGAATACCGGATGGACGAGCGACGCACGTTCTACATGAATGCGCTCACCGATGCCGATCGGACCGACACCACGCTGCAGGGCCGCGCCAGCACGCTCACCACAGGTGCGCGCTACCGCTACAGCGATGCCACCAGCCTGTACGGCGAGCAGCGCACGCTGCGCGGGCCCGGTCAGGCCAGCCTGATGCACGGTTTCGGTCTGGACCACGCACCCAACGATCGCTGGGTCTATGGCGCGCGCATCGAGGCGGGAACACTGTCCGACCCGTTCGCTGGAGACCTCGATCGGCGCGCCATTGCCGGCTCGATCGGCTTTGTCGAAGGCCGCACCCGTTTTGCCGGCGCGATCGAGTTTCGGGACGAGCAGTCACCTGTGGTGGAGCGGAAAATCTGGCTGGTTCGAAACTCGCTGTCCTATCAGCTCGATCCGGACTGGCGCGCGATCGGCCGTTTGAACTTCTCGACCTCCAGCAGCAACCAGGGCAACTTCTTCAACGCCGACTTCTCCGAAGTGGTGATCGGCGTGGCGCACCGGCCGGTGAAGCACGACCGCTGGAACGGCCTGTTCAAGTACACCTATTTCTACAACGTTCCTTCGCCCGGTCAGGTCGGTGCGACCAGCACCGGCGGGCTGAGCAACAGCGGGAACCAGTACGACTTCGCGCAGAAGAGTCATGTGCTCTCTGCAGATGCGATCTACCGGCTGACTCCCAAGCTGTCGATCGGGGGCAAATATGCAGTTCGCCAGGGTGAACTGCGCGCCTCGCGCACCAGCGGCGAATGGTTCTCGAGCACCACCCAGTTCTTCGGGGTGCGCGCCGACTATCGGGTGACGCACGAGTGGAGTGCGCTGGCCGAGGCGCGGCTGCTCACCGTGTCGGCGGCGAGCGATGCCCGCGCCGGCATGCTGGTCGCGGTGTACCGGCATATCGACAAGAACCTGCGAGTCGGGGTCGGCTACAACTTCACCGACTATTCCGACAATCTGACCGACCTGTCGTTCCGCAGCAGCGGCGTGTTCGTCAACGCGGTATCGGTCTGGTAAGTGCGCCGGTGAGTACGCCGGTGAGTACGCCGGTGAGCACATCGGTGAGCACGCCAGCCTTGCGCGCCGGCCGCGCTGCTGCGCAAGGCCGGCGACTGCGCGTAGCCGGCGAGGCCAGTGGCCAGAGGGCGGCGGGTATACTTCACTCCCCGACGCGCCGCGGTTCTGCGCCCGGCCGGGCGCCCGCCCTGCTGCCTGCTGTCTACTGCCTCGATCGAGCCTGCCGATGAATGAACTCGTCCCCTTCTGGATCAACGGTGCCCGCCACAGCGCCCGGAGCACGCGCACTGGCGAGGTGACCAACCCGGCTATCGGACGGGTCGTGCGCCGGGTCGCGCTGGCCGATCCGGCCGATGTGGACGTCGCGGTACGCGCGGCCAGCGCGGCGTTCTCCGACTGGAGCAGCACGCCGCCGCTGCGCCGCTCGCGGGTGCTGGCCCGGTTCAAGGAATTGATCGAGGTGCACCGCGATGAACTGGCGCGCCTGATCACCGAGGAGCATGGCAAGACTCTGCCCGATGCCCAGGGCGAGGTGCAGCGTGGCCTGGAAGTGGTCGAGTTCGCCAGTGGCGTGCCGCATCTTCAGAAGGGCGAGCATGCCGAGGATGTCGGCCGCGGCATCGACTGCCACTCCCGGCTGCAGGCGATCGGGGTGTGCACCGGCATCACGCCGTTCAACTTCCCGGTGATGGTGCCGTGCTGGATGTTCCCGGTGGCGATTGCCTGCGGCAACACTTTCGTGTTGAAGCCCTCGGAGAAGGATCCCTCGGCCAGCATGCGGATGGCGGAGCTGCTGAAGGAAGCCGGTCTGCCCGATGGCGTGTTCAATGTCGTGCATGGCGACAAGGTGGCGGTCGATGCGCTGCTGGCGCACCCGATGGTGAAAGCGGTGTCGTTCGTCGGCTCCACGCCGATTGCGAAGTATGTGTATGAGACCGCAGCGCGCAACGGCAAGCGGGTGCAGGCGCTGGGCGGGGCGAAGAACCATGCAGTGGTGATGCCCGATGCCGATCTGGACTTCGCCGCCGATGCGATTGCCGGGGCCGGCTACGGTTCGGCCGGTGAGCGTTGCATGGCGATCTCGGCGGTGGTCGCGGTCGGCGACATCGGGGATGCGCTGGTGAAGAAGATTGCCAGCATCGGTGCCGGCTACAAGGTGGCCAGTGGCGACACGCCCGGGGCCGACATGGGCCCGCTGATCTCGAAGGCGCATCGGGACAAGGTCAAAGGCTATGTCGACAGCGGCGAGTCCGAAGGCGCGACACTGGCGCTCGATGGCCGCAAGTTGTCGGTACCCGGCGGCGAGCAGGGCTACTTCCTCGGCCCGACATTGTTCGATCATGTGAGCCCGGAGATGTCGATCTATCGTGACGAGATCTTCGGCCCGGTGCTCTCGGTGGTGCGGGTGAACACGCTCGAAGAGGCGATCGCACTGGTCAATCGCAACGAGTTCGGCAATGGCACGGCGATCTTCACCGGCTCGGGTGGCGCTGCGCGCAAGTTCCAGAACGAGATCGAGGTCGGCATGGTTGGCGTGAACGTACCGATCCCGGTGCCGATGGCGTTCTTCTCGTTCGGCGGCTGGAAGCAGTCGCTGTTCGGCGACCTTCATGTCCATGGCATGGAAGGGGTGTGTTTCTACACCCGGACCAAGGTGATCACCGAGCGCTGGCCGTCGGCGGCGATCCCGGCGTCGACCGCGCGCTCGACGGTGATGCCTACGCACGGTTGAGCGAAGCGGAGCACGGTTTGATCAGGATCAACTGACAGGTGCGCAAGCACTGCTAGACTTTGCTCTGGCGGTCTCAGGTCGAACCTTGCGCATCCGGCGCCCGGTCCCCTGACCGCCGGATTGCGCTATGGAGGATTTATGGCTATTCGTGTGTTGCTCGCCGTCGATGGTTCGCCCTGCTCGGACCGTGCAACCGAGGAGGTCGTCCGGCTGGTGGACAACGGGCTGTCGATCGATCTCACCGTGCTGCAGGTGCAGCCGTTCATGAGTCTTGAAGCCCAGCAGACGCATCTCGAGCAGTACGCCCAGGCCGCGATGCGCAGTGCGCGGGCGCTGCTCGACGCCGCCGGCATCGCCCATGAGGTCCGGATTCTCATGGGCCCGGCTGCGACCCGGGTCGTCGAATGCGCGGGAACCGGCGGCGTCCAGCTGGTCGTGCTCGGAACGCACGGGTTGGGCTGGGTCAACACTGTTCTGGTCGGCTCGGTCGCGAAGAAGGTGGTCGATGAGTCGACGGTGCCGGTGCTTCTGGTGCGCTAACGGTCCGCGTCAAAGCCGCGCACTGGCGGGCGAGCGCGTTAGAATCTGACCATCAACGGGGGCGCCTGGAAATCCGGGGTGGCCATCCGAACCATGGAAGGAGCCGGGATGAGCAAGTTGCTGCTGGCAGTTGACGGGTCGGCGTGTTCGGCGCGCGCCGGGCAATGGGTGATCGACAGCGTCAAGGCGATGAAGGCGCCTGCGGAGGTGCACCTGGTGACCGTGCAGCCGGCGATCGTTTCGGGAGAAGTCCGCCGCTTCGTCGGTTCAGAGGCGATCGAGGGTTTCCAGCGCGAAGAGGGCGAAAAAGCACTGGGCCCGGCACGCAGGCAATTGGAACAGGCCGCGGTTGCCTTCACACCGCATATCCTGATCGGGCATGTCGCCGAATCGATCGTCGACAGCGCCGTGAAGCACGGGTGCGCCAGCATCGTGATGGGCACGCGCGGGCTGGGCGGAGTATCCGGCCTGATCCTGGGGTCGGTCGCCAGTCAGGTGATTCACCTGTCGGCGGTCCCGATCACCCTGATCAAATAGCCGCATGCCGCCGCCGATGCCGCGAGGCTTCCATTAGATGGCCGCACGCAAACCACGGGTCGAGCCACTGACCGAAAGCGAACTGGACGAACTGGACCGGTTTCTCCTGTCCAGCGGCACGCCGGAGGACTCGATGGACCTGGAAGAACTCGACGGGTTCATCACCGGGCTGGTGGTCGGGCCGGGCACGGTCAGCGCAAGCGAATGGCTTTCGCTGGTCTGGGGCGACACCGAGTCGGGCAAGCGCCCGGTGCGCTTCGGGTCGGCGGTGAAGTGCCGCCGCATCCTGGAACTGCTGGATCGCCACTGGGCGACCATCGGCTGGACGCTGCATTCGTCGACCCCGACGATGCCGATCCTCTTCGACTACACCTCGGGCGGGTCGCGCGGTCCGGCCGATCCGGCGTTCGATCTGGTATCCGGCAGCACCTGGTCGATCGGGTTCATGCGCGCGATCGGGGTGCATGCCGATGCCTGGCAGGCCGCGTTCGATGACGACGATGCCGCAGAGTGGATCACTCCGATCGTCACCCTTGCGCACGCCGATGATCGAGAGATCGTCGAGCTGCCGCTTACCCAGTCGCAAGTCG
>JBBRCD010000002.1:0-98144 GCA_038205245.1 Burkholderiales bacterium | reverse complement strand
CCTCTCGATCGGCCGCATCGATGCCGGCAAGCCGCTCGACGACCTCGACCGGTCGCGTGTAACTCATATCCGCAGGACAGTCGCTGCCCATCAGGATCCGGTCTGCACCCACCTGCGCGATCAGGTTCACCAGCGTCGCATCGTCATGGGTGATCGTGTCGTAGTAGAAACGGCGCAGATAGGATGACGGTGGCCGTGGCAGGTGTGCGAGTTCCTTGCGTACCCGATGGCCATGGTCCCAGCGGCCGGCCAGTGCCGGCAGTGTCCCGCCGGCATGCGGCAGCACGAAGTCGAGCCGCGGGAAGCGATCGAGCACCCCGCCGAAGATCAGTGAGGCGGCGGCGATGGCGGTGTCGGTCGGGTTGCCGATCAGGTTGCGCAGGTGGTAGTTGCGCATGCGCTCGGCCCCGACCGGGTTCACCGGGTGCAGGAAGACCGGCAGGCCGAGTTCCTCGCAGCATGCATAGACCGGATCGAATTCGGGCTCGTCCAGGTTGCGGTCCATGATGTGGGTCGCCATGTATACGCCGCAGATTCCGGGTAGCTTTGCGGCGCGACGCACCTCTTCCACTGCCAGTGCCGGCGCCTGCATCGGCAGGGTCGCCAGCCCGACCAGGCGCTCCGGATGCAGCAGGTGCGCGTCGGCCAGGCCATCGTTGTATGCCCGCGCGAGGCGCGCGCCGAACTCGGGCGATGCCCAGTAGACCATCGGCTGGGTAAGCGAGAGCGCATGCACGTCGACCCGTGCCGCGTCCATCTCGCGCAGCCGCGACGGCAGGTCGATATAGGTCTGCTGGAAGGTCGCCTTGTATCTGGGCACGGCGAAGGTGACATTGCCGCGCGGGTTGTGCCCGATCTCGATTCCTTGCGCCGGACCTTCGGATTCGAGCATCTGAACCCAGGCCTCGGGATACCAGTGTGCATGGATATCGACGCTCGTCGTCATCGGGCAGTGCTCCGGTGGCCTGCGGTTGCAGAAACAGGAAGGCTACCGGAATATACTCAGAAAAATACCACGCGCATCGACAGGAGTTGCGCCGCACGCGCGTCGCGCAAGGCAACGATGTGCTGGCGAACACCCTCGGGGCGTTCGCGAAGTGCATCCGTGCGCAAGCGACGAAACAGGGCGATGCCGGCCGCAGGCTGGGCGTGGTCATCGAGTGAAAAGGAGCAACAGATGACGAGCGAAGTGGCCATCGAACCGGTGCAGTATGTGTATGACTTCGACCTGCTTGGCGAGGTACCGGCGAACCCGACCAGCCTGGAAGTCACTGCGCGGCGGCTGCTGTCCGGTCCGGACATACGCAGCGGAAAGTCCTCGACGGTCGGCGCGGTGTTGCGCGGCCAGCACATCATCTGCACGCTCGGCCGTCAGGCCCGCGGCACCGGTGCGAAGGCGCACTACCATCCGAACGAACAGTTCAACTTCATCCTGCACGGGATGATGATGAACGACATCGAAGGCGACCGGGTGTTCGCCAGCCCCGGAACCATCCTGCACACGCCGGGCATGGTGGTGCATACCGGACTCGCCTGTCCCGACGAAGACCTCGTCTTTCTTGCGTTGAAGGATACGCGCCACGGCATCGTCGGCCCGCCGGTGGACGGACGCTATGACGGGCCGAACTGTTTCCCGGGCTTTGGCAGCCGCAGCAGTGAGCCGCCAACGACGACTGCGCAGGCGCTCGCCGAATGGCGGACCCGGCCAACCGGGCCGGGCAAGCGCTACGTGCACGAGATGCTCGGCGGCGACGGTGAAGGCGACGGCAACTGCGCCGGCCCCTCGAGTGCAGCAATGTCGATCGCGGCAGAAGGCACCTATGCGCCGGGGGTCGCGGGCCGGATACTCACCGGCGAGCGGGTCCATGTCGGCGCGCTGCGCATGGCCGCCGGTGCCGTGCTGGCCGGGCATGCCCACGACAATGAACAGTTTACATTCGTGGTCGAAGGCAGCCTGCAGGCCGAGCTTGATGGCAGGCTGGTCGAAGTGCCGAGGTACAGCATGCTGCACGTGCCCCCCGGCGTACGCCATGTGCTGCAGGCACGGGCTGGCGCGCTGATCGTGCTGGCACAGGACGCCCGCTCGGCCTACTGCGCCTAGGTGAGCACGGGGGGCGAGGCTCAGTCCGCGAATGCGCCTGCAGCCTTGATCACCGGCGCCCACCTCGTCGCCTCGGCCCGGAAGTAACTCGCGAAGCCATCCGGACCCGCGCGCTCCGCGGGCACCGGCTGCACGCCGAATTCGGCCATGCGTTTGAGGTATCCGGCATCGGATGAGGCGGCCTTGAGCGCCGCCGCGAGCTGTTCGACCACCGGGCGCGGCGTGCCCTTGGGCACCAGCAGACCGTACCACACGGCGAGTTCGAAATCCGACAGGCCCGACTCGGCCAGCGACGGCACGTCGGGCAGGGTGGGCATCCTGGAGCGTGCGATCTTCACCTCACCCCCGCGCGCGGACTTTGCCAGCGTGGCAATGATCGGGCGCGATGACCGTCGCCCATCGACACGCATGAAATCCCGATCAGCCGGGCGCGCGCTTCGACTGGAGGGCCCGCCGGTGCAGGCGGAACACGGCGGCAGACAGCGCATCTTGCGCCGCTTCGTCCAGGCCGACGAAGCGCGCCGTGACCTCGAACAGATGCTCTGGCAGCAGTGACTGCGGACCCTCCACGACGGACACCACCTGGGCCGGAAGCCGCAGTACGACCGGGGCACGCGGGTCGAGTTGCAGCATCAATCGGAGTCGTGCGCCGGCTGTCGGCAGCGGCGCAGCGGCCTGCCAGGCGATGCCATCTGGCGACAGGCGCACCATGGTGGTGGCGCCTGCCAGTGGATTGCCCGGCGCGCCGGTCTGGGTGGCCATCAGCAACAGAAGGTCGAGCTTGGCTTCGATCCTGGACAGCGTGCCGGCCTCGCCGCCACCCTCGAGCGCGAGCGAGGCCTCGATGGCGCGAAGCGTGACCAGCAGTTCGTGCGATGCCTCGGCGGCAGTGTGTCCGTCCGGCGCAGCCTGCCACTCGACCACCCGCTCCAGGGTCACTTCCAGGGCGGGCTCGGTCGGCATGGTGTGGCAACGTCGGTCGGTGGGGTGGTCAGCCGCGCACGCTTGCGTCGGAATCCAGCGCTTCCAGCAACACCGCCGGAGCCTGCTTCCAGCCACGCTTGCGATGCTCTGCCACCACGGTGGTGAAGATGCCGCCGCGCACGAAGAACTTCGCCTTCAGGCGCATGTAGCGCGGCCGGGTGACTTTCACCAGATCCTCCAGAATGCGCTGGGTCACCGCTTCGTGGAACGCCCCTTCGTTGCGGAACGACCACATGTAGAGCTTCAGGCTCTTCAGTTCCACGCACAGACGGTCCGGCACATAGTCGAGCACCAGGGTGGCGAAGTCCGGCTGGCCGGTCTTTGGGCACAGACAGGTGAACTCCGGAATCTCCATGTGGATTCGCAGGTCGCGTGCCTGTGCCGGGTTGGCGAAGGTTTCGAGCTGGCGCGATGGGGTTGAGGGTGGCGCGGCGGGGGACATGTGGGATTCCGGTTCCAGGGGCTGCGTTCAAGCCTGCTTGGTTCAAGCCTGCTTGGTTCAATCTGCCGGGTGGAGTATAGCTTTCGGGCTGGAAGGCCCGGGTCCGCGGCGGCATGCCTCGCGCAGGAACTCGCCGCTTGCCGCGACAGATCGGCGTGGGTCCGCCGGTCGGTTCGGATAAACTATTGGGTCAAAGCCCCGACATCAGAAGCGAACTAAGTGCGCCTGACTGAAATACGCCTCTCCGGATTCAAATCCTTCGTCGACCCTACCCATATCCGCCTGCCGGGCCAGATCGTCGGCGTGGTCGGACCCAACGGCTGCGGCAAGTCGAATGTGATCGACGCCACCCGCTGGGTGCTCGGTGAATCGTCCGCGCGCCATCTGCGCGGCGAGACCATGCAGGATGTGATCTTCTCTGGTTCCGCCACCCGCAAGCCGGCCAACCGGGCCAGCGTCGAACTGGTGTTCGACAACAGTCTGGGCAAGGCCGGTGGGCAATGGGCGAGCTATGCCGAATTGTCGGTCAAGCGGGTGCTCGAGCGCGATGGCGAGTCGGCCTACTACATCAACAACGCGCATGTGCGCCGGCGCGATGTGGCCGATGTATTCCTCGGTACCGGCCTGGGTCAGCGTGGCTACGCGATCATCGAGCAGGGCACGATCTCGCGCATCATCGATGCGAAACCGGAAGAGCTGCGGGTGTTCCTCGAAGAGGCCGCCGGGGTGTCGCGTTATCGCGAGCGGCGGCGCGAGACCGAGAACCGGCTGTCCGACGCGCGGCAGAACCTCGCGCGGGTGGATGACATCCGGCTCGAGCTCGAGCGCCAGATCGAACGGCTGACCACGCAGGCCGCGGTCGCCGCGCGCTTTCAGGAACTCACCGGCGAACTCACCTCGGCGCAGAATCTTCTGTGGTTCCTGCGCCGCACCGAAGCCGGCGCCCAGCGTGAACGGCAGCAGCGCGAGGTCGAGCGGTTGTCGATCCAACTCGAGAACGAGACCGCACGCCTGCGCGAAATCGAGAAGCGCCTGACCGAGACCCGCGACAATCAGCAGGTGGCCAACGACGCGACGCGTGTCGCCCAGGGCGAGTTGTACGAGTCCAATGCCGAGGTCGCCCGGCTGGAGCAGCAGCTTGCCTACCTGCGCGAGACTCGCGCCCGGGTCGATTCGCAGCTCGCCCAGGCGCGCGCCCGGTTGGCGCAGATAGAGGCACAGCGGGACAACCTGATCGCCAGTCTCGCGCAGGGGCAGCAGGATGCGCAGGCGGCCGAGACGCAGGCGGAGACCGCCCGCGCGCATTCCGAACATGAAGCTGCGCGACTGCCGCAGTCCGAGACGGCAGCGCGTGACGCTCAGCGGCGGGTGAGCGAGGCCGAGCGCGCGCTGGCGCAGGCCGAACAGCTCTGGCAGGTCGAGGAGACTCGCCGCGGCGCGTCCGAACGGCAGGTCGAGCGGCTCGGTCAGCGGGTGGAGCGGGTCACTGCCGAGCGTGGCGGGCTGGTGCTGCCTGACCGCGCCGCACTGGCTGCAATGCAGACCGCCGCTGCCGCGCTTGGCCACCAGTTGGCCGAGACCATGGCCGGGGCGACCCTTGCCGAGCAGACGCTGGCGCAGGGCGAGCTGGCCGCGCGCGAGGCGCAGGCGGCGGTGGATGCGGCCGGACGCGAACTCACCCAGGTGCAGGCGAGGCGCGACGCGCTGGAGCAGCTGCAGAGCCGGCTCGCCAACGCGCAGGCCACCCGCGATTGGGCGGCCCGACATGGGCTGGCCAATGCCCGGCGGCTGTGGCAGGGATTGCGCATCGAGGATGGCTGGGAGAACGCACTCGAGGCGGTGCTGCGCGAGCGGTTGAACGCGTTCTCGGTCGAGCATATCGAGGCGGGCGCGCCCTGGCTTGGCGAGCTGCCCGGCGCCAAGGTCGCGGTGTACGAACTGGCCGCCGGCGTCTCGACCACCGGTTCTCTCGGTGTACTCGGCCGTCCGCTGCGCGAGCTGGTGAGCTGTGACGATGCGCGTACCGAACCGGTGCTCGCTGACTGGCTGAGCCAGGTGTTCATCGCGCCGACGCTGGCCGAGGGCATGCAGTTGCGCGAGCGTCTTCCGGCCGGCGCAACCCTGGTGACCCGTGACGGCCATCTGCTCAGCCGCTCGAGCGTGGTGTTCTATGCACCGGACTCCGAGGTGCATGGCGTGCTGTCGCGGCAGCGTGAGATCGAGTCGCTCGCCAACCAGATGCAGTCGCTGGCGGCGGGGCTGGAGCAGGCGCGCGGCCGCCAGATCGAGGCGACCGAGGGCGTGACGCGCGCGCGACGCGATCTCGCTGACCGGCGCCGGCTCGCCGACGATCTGCGGCAGAACCAGCATGGCACCCAGATGCAACTGGTGCGCCAGACCGAACAGGCCGATCGTATAGAGCAGCGCATTGCCCAGATCGACCGCGAGTCGACCGAGATCGATACCGAGCGGGCGGCCGAGATAGAACGTCTGGCCGCGACCGATGACAATCTGAAGCGTTTCGCCGAGCAGTTGCAAGGGATCGGTGCGCAGCTCGCCGCCACCCGGGCGGAGGCCACTGGCGCACAGGCCACGCTGGCCAGGAGCCGTGAGGCGGCCCAGTCGGCGGCGCAGTCACTGCAGCAGGCGCGGTTCCGGGTCGAATCTGCGCAGGCGAAGATCGCCGAGGGCGAGGCGGCGGTGGCCGGGTGCGCAAGCGAGCTGGCCCGCCTGAGCGCTGAAGTCGACCGGCTCGCCACCGAACTCGGGCAGTTCGATGAGGCGCCGCTCCAGGACGCGCTGCAGGCGGCACTGGCCACCCGCCAGACTCGCGAGACGGCGATGGCCGAGGCGCGCGACCGGCTGTCCGGGCTGGAGACCGGATTGCGGGCGATCGACGAGGAGCGTCTGGTCTGCGAGCAGAAGCACGAGCCGCTGCGCACTGCGATCGGCGACGCACGACTGAAAGAGCAGGAAGCTCGGCTGACCGAAGAACAGTTCGCTGCCAAGCTGGCCGAGTCGGGTGCGGACGCTGTCGCGCTTGCGGCGCAGGCGGAGCAGGGCGCGCGCCCACGCACGCTTGCCGGAGAGATCAACCGGCTGCAGGCCGAGATCGGTGCGCTCGGCGCGGTGAACCTCGCCGCGCTCGAGGAACTCGGTGGCGCGACCGAGAAGAAGAACGCACTGGATGCCCAGGCCAATGACCTGAACGAGGCGATCACCACGCTCGAGACGGCGATCCGCCGTATCGATCGGGAGACCCGGGAGCGGCTTATGGCCACCTTCGCCGAGGCGAACAAGCATCTGGCCGAGATGTTCCCTGCCCTGTTCGGGGGCGGTCACGCCGAACTGGTGCTGACCGGCGAGGAAATCCTCGACAGCGGCGTGCAGATCTTCGCGCAGCCGCCGGGCAAGAAGAACGCATCGATTCAGCTGCTCTCCGGCGGGGAGAAGGCGCTGACTGCCATGTCGCTGGTGTTCTCGCTGTTCCAGTTGAACCCAGCGCCGTTCTGCCTGATGGACGAGGTGGATGCACCGCTGGACGACACCAACACCGAGCGCTTCTGCAATCTGCTGCAGAAGATGTCGGTGAACACCCAGTTCCTGTTCATCTCGCACAACAAGATCACCATGGAAGGGGCCAGCCAGCTGATCGGCGTAACCATGCAGGAGCAGGGCGTGTCGCGCGTGGTCGCTGTCGATATCGACCAGGCGATGCGTCTGACCGAGGAGAAGGCGGCGTGAGCGCGTCCGGATGAGCGATCTGCAGGGGGGGCTGGTCGTGCTCGGCGTGCTGGCGGTGGCGCTGGTCGCGATCTACAACCTGTGGCAGGTGCGGCAGTTCCAGCGCCGTTCCGGGAAGCTGCCGTCCGCGCCCGACGCTGATCCGCTGATGCAGGGCGAGGCCCGAGGCAGCCAGGTGCAACCAGCGCCGGACGAAGCTGACCTCGACGGCCGCCCGGCGCACGACCCTGATGAGCGGCGCGAGCCCACGCTCGGCGACCCCGGTCCCGGGACGTGGACCGACGCGCCCGAGAATCAGGGCGACGGTGCTGGCGCCGACCTCGCACATGCGGGTGTCGCCGCTGATCGTGACGAACGCGGGCGCGAGCGCGGGCGTGAGCGTCCCGCCCCGGACTCGGCGGCGACCGCGGCGCTCGATGGGCCGCCCGGCCTCTGGTTTCCGATCGTGTTGCGGCTTCCCCCGCATCTGGATGCCGCATCGCTGTCCGACGTGCCTGGGCAAGTGGGTTCGACCCGGGTGTGCGAGTGGGTCGGGCGGGACGCCTCCAGCGGTACCGCCGCACCGGACGCCGGCGCGGCGATGGTCGATCATGTGCTGCGCCTGCAGGCGGTCGATCCGCGCGGGCCGGCGAGTGCGCCCGAGCTGAGCGCAGCGGTGGCCCAGGCGCAGGCGGCTGCGTCGCGCCTGGGGGGGCGGGCGATCGCACTCGATCCGGCCGAGGCGGCCGACGCGGCGTACGCTCTGCATGAGTTCTGCAGCTCGGTCGATGTGGCGATCGGACTGAACGTCGCGGCCGCCAGCGGCGGTTTTTCCGGTACCAAACTTCGCGGCCTGATCGAAGCGGCCGGCTTTCGCTCGATGCCGGACCAGACCTATGTGCTCAATGACGAGGCGGGCAACACCCTGTGCACGCTCACCAACGGCGACGGTGCCGGGCTGGACCCGCAGGCCCTGCGCTCGCAGTCGGTGCGGGCCATTTCCCTGCAGCTCGATGTGCCGCGTACCCCGGGCACCCTGGCGCAGTTCGAGCGCACTGCGATGATCGCCAGGCAGTTCGCCCAGGCGCTGTCGGGCACCGTGGTCGACGATGCCGGGCGGGCGCTGGACGAGGCGAGCATCGCCCGTATCCGTACCCAGCTGGCCTCGATGGTCAAGGCGATGCGCTCGCGCGGTATCGAGCCGGGAGATGCGCTGGCACGGCGGATTTTCGGTTAGGCGCATGAGCAGCAGCGCAGATCGGGTCCGGCAAGCGAGCGCGCTGCGCCTGACACTCGATCGTCATGCGCATGCCTACTACGTGCTGGACACGCCGACCGTGCCCGATACCGAGTACGACCGACTGTTCCGCGAACTCGAAGCGCTGGAGCGCGGGCATCCGGACCTGGTCACGTCGGATTCGCCGACACAGCGGGTCGGCGCGGCACCGCTTGCGGCGTTCGGAACCGTGCAGCACCGCACACCGATGCTGTCGCTCAACAACGCGTTCGAGGACGACGAGGTGGTCGCCTTCGATCGGCGAGTGCGCGAAGCGCTGGGGATGATCGTTCCGGCCAAGGAGGCGCCGGATGCGAACGCGCCCATGGACGCACCCATGGCCCAGGTCGCCTATGCGGTCGAGCCCAAGTTCGACGGACTGGCGATCAGCCTGACCTATGTCGACGGTGTGCTCGCGGTGGGCGCGACCCGGGGCGACGGCGAGACCGGTGAGGATGTGACCGCGAACCTGCGCACGGTGCGGGCGATTCCGCTGCGTATCGACAGCGGGCTGTCCCTGCTCGAGGTGCGCGGCGAAGTGCTGATGAGGAAGCAGGACTTCGCGCGCCTGAACGCCGAGCAACGCGCGCGCGGCGAACGCGAGTTCGTCAACCCGAGAAACGCGGCTGCCGGCTCACTGCGCCAGCTCGATCCGAAGATGACCGCGGCGCGCAACCTCTGGTTCTTCGCCTACGGTGTGGCACCCTCGGAGGGCACGACACTGCCCGCCAGCCAGCATAGCGCGCTGATGGACTGGTTGGCGTCGCTGCACTTTCCGGTGGCGCCCGAGCGCGCCCGGGTCACCGGCGTCGAGGGGCTTCTCGGGTACTACCGCCAGATCGGTGCGCAACGCGCGTCGCTGCCCTATGACATCGACGGCGTGGTGTACAAGGTGGACGAGCTGGGCGAGCAGGAGCGGATCGGCTTCGTGTCGCGCGCGCCACGCTTCGCACTGGCGCACAAGTTTGCCGCCGAGGAGGCGCTGACCGAGCTGGTCGGTATCGATATCCAGGTCGGGCGCACCGGCGCGCTGACGCCGGTGGCGCGGCTCAATCCGGTGTTCGTCGGTGGCGTCACCGTCACCAACGCCACCCTGCACAACGAGGACGAGGTGAGGCGCAAGGATGTCCGCGTCGGTGACACGGTGATCGTGCGCCGCGCCGGGGACGTGATACCCGAGGTGGTCGGCGTCGTTGTCGAGCGACGACCTGAGCACACGGTCGAATTCACCTTGCCGCCTGCCTGTCCGGTGTGCGGATCGGCCGTGCTGCGGCCCGAGGGCGAGGCGATCAGCCGCTGCAGCGGCGGCCTGTTCTGTCCCGCCCAATGCAAGCAGGCGCTGCTTCATTTCGCCTCGCGCCGGGCGATGGATATCGAGGGGCTGGGCGAGAAGCTGGTCGATCAGCTGGTCGATGCTGGGCTGGTGCACACACCGGCCGATCTTTACCGGCTCTCGGTCGAGCAGTTGAGCGCGCTCGACCGCATGGCTGACAAGTCCGCACAGAATCTGGTCGAGGCGATCGCCGCCAGCCGGAAGCCGGCCCTGTCCCGGCTGGTGTTCGCACTCGGCATCCGCAACGTGGGCGAGACCACCGCCCGCGATCTGGCGCGTCACTACCGGAATCTCCCGGCGTTGATGGCCGCCGGTGTCGAGTCGTTCCAGCAGGTGAGCGATGTCGGGCCGGTGGTTGCTGCCAGCCTCGCGGGTTTCTTCGCCGAGCCGCATAACCGCGAGGTGATTGCCGCGCTGCTCGCCGCCGGTGTCGAGCCTGCGCCGTTGCCGGCGATCGAACCGGCAACTCCGGGAGCAGATCGCGTCGCGGGCAGAACGTTCGTACTTACCGGCACCTTGTCCGGCCTCACCCGTGATGAAGCGCGCGCGCTGATCGAAGCCGCGGGTGGCAAGGTCGCCGGCAGCGTATCGAAGAAGACCCAGTATGTGGTTGCTGGTGAGGACGCCGGGTCCAAGCTCGACAAGGCGCGCGCGCTGGGTGTCGAGGTGATCGACGAGGTGGCGCTGCTCGCGTTGCTCAAGCCGGCATCGATCGCTTAGACTTCTGCACCGACTGACGAGACGAGCGCGATGCTGGCCAAAGCTGATGCCTGGCAGGTTCTGAACGACGCCCAGGTGCTGCATTCCGAGCAGGCGATCGCCGACGCGGTGGCGAGAGTCGCCAGCGAGGTGCAGGCTCGGCTGCATGACACCCTGCCGCTGGTGCTGGCGGTGATGGGGGGCGGCGTGGTGTTCGCCGGCCAGTTGCTGCCGAAACTGCGGTTCCCGCTGGAGTTCGATTTCATCCATGTCACCCGCTATCGCGGCGGCACCCAGGGCGGCCAGGTCAGCTGGCCGGTGGCGCCGCATGTCCCGCTCGCCGGACGTACCGTGTTGGTGATCGATGACATTCTTGACGAGGGCGCGACATTGGCTGCGGTGCGCGAGCGGTTCGTGGAAGAGGGGGTGGCGTCGTTTCATGCGGCTGTGCTGTGCGAGAAGCTGCTCGCCAAGCGCAAGCCGATCCGGGCGGACTTCGTCGGCGTGACCGTGCCCGACCGCTATGTGTTCGGCTGCGGCATGGACGTCGACGGGGCCTGGCGCAATCTACCGGCCATCTATGCGGTGGGCGGCGCATGTTAGCCATCATCGGCGGCTCCGGATTGACCCGGCTCGGGAGCATCGAGGCACCGCACCGCCGGGTCGTGCGTACACCCTACGGCGAACCCTCGGGTGCGCTCACCTTCGGCCGCCTGCACGGGCGCGAGGTGGTTTTCCTGCCGCGCCATGGTCATGGCCACTCGATCGCCCCGCACGAGGTGAACTACCGGGCGAACATCTGGGCACTGCGCGAAGAGAAAGTCACCGCCATCGTCTCGGTGGCATCGGTCGGGGGCATTCGTGCCGACCTCGGACCGGGCGTGCTGGTGGTGCCGCACCAGATCATCGATTACACCCACGGTCGGCGCGGCACCTTCTTCGAGGGCCCGGACAAGCCGGTGAATCATGTCGACTTCACCGAGCCCTACTGTCCGAAGCTGCGTGCGAGTCTGCTCGAGGCTTCGCTTGCCGCCGGCGAAACGGTGGTCGATGGCGGCGTCTATGCGGTCACCCAGGGGCCCCGACTGGAGACCGCCGCCGAGATCGAACGTCTTGAACGCGATGGCGCCGACCTGGTCGGCATGACCGGCATGCCGGAGGCGGTGCTGGCGCGAGAACTCGAACTGTCCTATGCCGCGATCTCGGTGGTGGCGAACTTCGCTGCCGGTCGTGGCGACAGCGCGCACGCAATTGCACTCGATGCGATCGCGGCGGTGCTCGACGTGGCAATGGAGCGGGTGCACCGGATCCTTGGCGAGTGTGCTGCGTATCATGATTCGTGAGGTGCTGAAAATGGGCGACCCGCTGCTGCTGCAGGTTGCGCCGCCGGTAGAGTCGTTCGGCAGCCCGGAGCTCGAGGCGCTGCTGCGCGACATGCGCGACACGATGGCGGCACTCGATGGCGCCGGCCTGGCCGCGCCGCAGATCGGTGTATCGCTTCAGGTGGTGATCTTCGGGGTCGAGGCCAATCCGCGCTATCCGGATGCCGAGCCGGTGCCCTACACCGAGCTGGTGAATCCGGTGCTGGAGCCGATTGGCGAGGAGATGGAAGATGGCTGGGAGGGTTGCCTGTCGGTGCCCGGCATGCGCGGCGCGGTGCCACGCTGGAAGCGGCTGCGTTACCGTGGTTTCAGCCCGTCCGGCGAGCCGATCGAGCGCGAGGTCAGCGATTTCCATGCGCGGGTGGTTCAGCATGAATGCGATCACCTGCTGGGCATCCTGTACCCGATGCGTATCCGTGACCTGCGGTTGTTCGGGTTCAGCGAGGCGCTGTTTCCGGGGGAATCACTGGCGGATGACTGAGTTGCGCGTGACTGTCCGGCCTGACCGGGTGTGACCGGACCCCGCATGCCGAAGGATGCAGCCGGTTGGCTGGACCTCGGCGCTTCGTTCGAGCAGCAACAGCGCGAGGCCGAAGCCCTGGCCTGCTATGCGCAGGCGGTGCAGGCGTCACCGGGCGATGCGGGGGCGCTTTGGGCGTTGATCAGACTGGCCGCAAATCTGGACGACCTGGTGATCGAACCGGCGGCGCAGGCCATGCTCGCCCTGTCGCCACCTGACGTGCTGCTGCTTGCCAAGGTCGGTGTGCGGCTCGCGTCCACCCGATGGACGCCGATCGCGCTCGCCTGCCTCGAGCGCGCGCTGGTCTCGCCAGGCGATGACGCTGCGGCGCATGCCACCCTGGCCGAGCTGCTCACCGCCGCCGCGAGGGTGCACGAGGCAGCCGAACATTATCGGCTGGCGATCGAACGCGCGCCGGCGTGGCCAGAGATACACAACAACCTGGGTATCCTCGAGCGCCAGCTGGATCGCCTCGACCAGGCACGCGCCTGCTTCCAGCGCGCGATCGATCTGCGACCAGGCTATGTAGCCGCGCTCTACAACCTGGGCAATGCCTGGGCGCATCCCTCGACCGCTGCGCAGGCCTGTGACTGGTATAGGCGCGTGCTCGATCAAGAGCCGGCACATGCCGGTGCGTCCCACGGGTTGGCCCTGTTCACCGCGGATCGCGCCGAGCGCAGCCTCCTGTTCCAGCGCGCGCTCGCAGCCAACCCGACGCTGATCGAGGCTCTGGTCGGGAAAGTCGAGGCGCAGCTCGACCTGTGCGACTGGACGACGCTCGCCCAGGATGCCGCCGAGATCCAGCGTCGACTGCGCGAACAGCCCGGTGCCCCGATCTCGCCGTTCGCCTTCCTGAAGGTGAATGGATCTGCCGCGGAGCAGCAGTCCTGCGCACGTAACTGGGTAACGCACCGGTTACTGCCTGCGGCGGCACGCGCTGCGGGTGAACTGCACTTCGAGCATTGCCCAGGGGTGCGGGCGCGGCTTCGCCTGGGCTACCTCTCGGCCGATTTCAGGGACCATGTGGTCGGACGGCTGCTGGTCGATCTGTTGCCAGCGCATGACCGCTCACGGGTCGAGGTGATCGGTTTCGATTGTGGCCGCGATGACGGCAGTGCCGTGCGTGCCCGACTGATTGCGGGTTGCGATGCGTTCCACGTTGTGGGCAACCTTGGCCTGCGTGCGCTCGCCGAGCAGATTCATGCGCAACGGATCGACATCCTGGTCGATCTGACCGGTTACACCGAGGGCAGTCGAAGCGAGGTGTTGGCATTGCGGCCCGCGCCAGTCCAGGTGAGCTGGCTTGGCTTTCCCGGCACCATGGGTGCATCCTTCATCGACGCGGTGTTCTGCGACCCGGTGTTGGCGCCGCACTCGCATCAACTCTGGTATGACGAGTCGATCGTCCATCTTGCGCATGGCTATCAGCCGGGTCCTGCCGCGGGCGCAGCGGGCGTGCCCGGCCCGATGCCGGCAGCGCAGCGCGTCGCGCTCGGGCTGCCGGCCGAAAGCGTGGTGTACGCGTCGTTCAACGCGACGTTCAAGCTTAGGCCGGAGATGTTCGCGTGCTGGATGCGCGTGCTCGCCCAGGTGCCCGACAGCGTGCTCTGGATGAGCATCGAATGGCCGCAGGCGAAAGCACGTTTGCAGGCGTTCGCCGCCGGGCAGGGTATCGACCCGGAACGGCTGGTGTTCGCCCCGGTCGTTGCGCCGCAGGCGCATCTGGCCCGCCTGCCGGCGGCTGACCTGTTTCTGGATTGCTTTCCGTACTCGGCCGGGGCGACCGCCGGCCAGTGTGTCGGGCAGGGCGTGCCGCTGATCGCCCTGACCGGCGAGACCTATGTCTCGCGTATGGCCACCGCAGTCCTGCACGCAGTCGGCTGCGGCGAACTCGCAGTCAGTTCGATCGAGGACTACGAGCGCCTCGCAGTGCGACTGGGTCGATCGGACGCGGAGCGGATCGCATGGCGGGCCCGGGTGCGCAGCAGCGTTGGCGAGGCGAGGATGTTCCAGCCTGCCGCGATGGCGACGGCGGTTGAGACCGCCTGTGCCTCGCTGTGGCACGCTTTCTGCAATTCAGCCCGGCATGATGTGCTCTACGACAATCCAAGGGCTGGAAAGCAGCGGGACCTGCCGCCCGGACGGCAAGCTTTGCCGTGACCCGGCCGCGGGCTGCCGCTTGCCGGTGTGGCTTGCGGCAACCGACCGCGGCCTTCGGCCTCCGGTCGGCGCGGTGTCGCCATGAGCATGGGTGCACGCCTTGCCCAGGCCGCGAAGCTGCATGACGCCGGCCAGTTCGATGCCGCCCGGCGCGGCTATCTTGAAGTGATCGAGGCCGAGCCCAGACACGCCCGGGCCTTCTACCTTCTCGGGCTGCTGGAGAACGCGAGTGGGGATGCTGTGCAGGCGGCGCGTCAACTCCAGTGCTCGCTCGACATCGATCCGGCGCAGGGCGATGTGTGGCGGGCCTGGGGCGATCTGTTGAGCGCGAACGGTGATGTCGCGCAGGCGGTCGAGGCCTACCGGAGAAGTGTCCAGCACGACAAGGCGAGTGCGCTCGGCTGGTTCAGACTGGGTTTCACACACGAGCAGCTGCGCCAGTTCGACGCGGCAGAGAAGGCGTATCGCCGGGCGATCCGGCTGCAGCCCGTGTTTCCCGAGGCCTGGTGCAACCTGGGCAATGTTCTGCACGAACTCGATCGCAACAGTGAAGCCGTGGCTGCGTTGCGCCGCGCGGTGGCGCAACGCCCCGGGTTCGCCGAGGCCTGGCGTAACCTGGGTTCAGTGCTGGAGGCCGCCCTGCATCAGCAGGACGCAGCCCTCGAGTGTTTGGATCAGGCGTGCCAGGTGCGCCCGGACTTCACCGAGGCGCACTTCAGCCGTGGCGTCCTGCTGGCGGCCATGGGCCGCAAGGTCGACGCGTTGCAGGCGTATCAGCGTGTCTTCGAGCTCGCACCCGCGCATGTCGGCGCCTTCAACAACCTGGGCACGATCTATCTCGAGGAGTGGCTGCTCGATGAGGCGCGGGCTTGCTTCGAGCGCGTTCTGGCGGTTGACGCCGGACAGGCAGAAGCATTGTACAACCTGGGCAATGTCCATCTTCGTGAGCAGTGCTTTGACGAGGCCGCAGACTGCTTCCAACGCTCGATAGCAGTCAGCCCGAATCTGGTCGCGGCACTCAACGGCGCCGGCCTGGCGGCCCAGGAGCTTGGCGAAGCGGACGAGGCCGTCCGCTGGTTCGAGCGGGCGCTCGCGATGCAGCCGGCGTTCCCGGAGGCGCGGGCCAACCTGGCGATGGCCTGTGTGCAGCGGGGCGATAATGTGGCGGCAAGGGCGGCGTTCCTGCAGGTATTCGAACTCGCCGGCAACCCGATGCTTCGCCTGCGCGCAGCCTCGCTGCTGCCGGCGATCATGGGCACCATGGCGTCGATCGATGCGGAGCGCGAGGCGATCATGCAGGGTCTGCAGGCGCTGTCGGCGCAGCCGGACGCGGCTCTGGCGACCAGCGAACCGCAGCTCATGCAGTATCTCGACCCACCGTTCTACTTTGCGTATCGGGGCTGGAACAATCGCGAAGCATTGTCCCAGCTTGCCAGTCTGCATCGAAGGATGACGCCCGAGTTGGGTTACGAGGCTGCACATATCCATCGCCGCCGCACCCGTCAGCGGGTGCGGGTGGGCTTCGTGTCGAGCTTCTTCTTCCACCATTCGGTTGGCACCTCGTTCGCCCGGCTGCTCGCGGAACTGAAGGCGGATCCGAGGCTCGAGCTGATTGGCATCTCGCTCGGTTCCAGGGTCGATGACCTCACTGCCAGTGTCGCGGCCAGCTGCGCCGCTTGGGTGACGCCGCGCGGTACGTTGTCGGCTATCCGCTCGGCGATCGCCGAACTGGAACTGGATGTGCTGTTCTTTACCGATGTCGGCATGGACCGCATCACCTATCCGCTTGCGCTGTCGCGCCTGGCGCGGGTCCAGTGCCTGAGCGGCGGACACCCGGAAACCACCGGCAGCGACAACATCGACTATCTGATCTCGAGTCGCTGGCTGGAGCCGCCCGAGGCGCAGGCGTTCTATACCGAGCGGCTGGTCCTGCTGGACGCCTACAACACCGCGCTGATCCGCCCCGAGGTGGCGCCGAGCCTGCTCAACCGAAGTGAGCTGGGGATACGGCCAGGCGAGCACATCTATCTCTGCCCGGTGAAGCTGCACAAGCTGCATCCGGACTTCGATGCTGCACTGGCCGCAATCATCGAGCGCGATGCTCGCGCCCGGGTTGTGCTGTTCGCCGATGAACGCCAGCGCCATTGGCAACCGCTGACGGAAGCCCGCATGGCGTTGACCATGGGCGCGGCTGCCTCCCGAGTGCACTTCGAGCCCTGGGCTGACGCACGCACTTTCCAGTCATGGCTGCATGGTGCGCACGCGGTGCTCGACTGCTGGCCGTTCGGCATGGGCACGACGGCGATCACTGCGCTGGGGCTCGGGATTCCCGTGCTTACGTTACCTTCAGAGCGAATGTCAGGGCGCAGCACGCGAGCTCTGCTGCGGCAGGTCGGGGTGGACTGGCTGATCGCTGACAGCCGGGATGACTACCTGACCAAAGCAGTGATTCTGGCCGGGGACGCGTCCTTGCGCGAGCATCTCGGTAAAGAAGTGCGGGCACGGTCCGATCTTCTCTTCATCGAAACTGCGTGTGCATCCGAGCTCGCTGATTTCCTGGCGCAGCGCGTAAACAGCCTGGAGATTGCATGAACCCGATCGCGTTGCTCAAGCCCGAGATGCCCACCACGGATGAACTGGTGCCGTGGCTGCGCAGGATCGACGAAAACGGTATCTACGCCAACTTCGGGCCGCTGGTGCGCGATCTCGAGCAGCGCATGGCGATCGAGCTGACGGGGCCCGACGGCACTGCGCCGGCGATCACCACCGCCGCCAACTGCACGGTGGGTTTGCAACTCGCGCTGATGGCGAGTGTTGACCGGCCGCGGGTCAAGGTGCTGGTGCCTTCGCTGACCTTTCCTGGCACAGTGTCCGGCATTCTTCAGGCCGGGTTCGAACCGGTACTGGCCGATGTCGATGCCGCGCGTTGGGTGTTGACGCCGGAACTGGCGCGCGCGGCGATGACACGGGTGCGTGGCATTCGCGCGATCATGCCGGTGGCAGCGTTCGGCGCAGCGCTCGATGTCAAGGGCTGGGATGCCCTGGTCCAGGACACCGGTGTGCCGGTGGTGATCGACGCAGCAGGCGCGTTCGGCAATCAGACTGTAGGCAGCCATGCGGTTGTCGCCTACAGCATGCATGCGACCAAGGCGCTGGGTGCGGGCGAGGGTGGATTCGTTGCCGCGCGAGATGCAGAGGTGATCGCCCGGCTGCGCCGCCTGTCCAACTTCGGCTTCATGTCGGCCGGCGGGCTGATCTCGGACATCGGCGTAAACGGCAAGATGAGCGAGTACTCGGCCGCGGTGGGGCTCGCAGCGCTCGAGCGCTGGTCGGTGCTCGCCGAGCGGCGCCGCCTGCTGATGAACGAATACGTCGACACGCTGCGCGCGCTGTGCCCGGAACTGGTGTTCCAGGAGCGCGCGGCGAGCGGCGTGTACACGCTGTGCGTGGTGCGCCTGCCAGATCGCCTGCGTGCGGAAACTGTCGCGGAGTTCATGGCCGGGCGCGGCATCGCCACGCGGCGCTGGTACTGCCCGGGCATCTACGCCCATCCGGCGTGCCTCGCGCTGACCCAGGCCGACGATCACGCGGTGGTCAAGCATCTGGACCAGCACCTGCTCGGATTGCCTTTTCATCTCAACCTGGACTCGGCACAGATCGAGCGCATTGGGCGCACGCTGCAGGCGGTTCTGGCGCTGGGTGGGCGCGGCGGTGTCAGCCGCGCAACGCGCGCCTCGAGTGCGCGTCCGACGCATCTTCGGGCGCTGGGCTGATCCAAGATGGGCGCGCGCCAACCACTGGTAGTGTTCGGAGCCGGCCAGATCGCCGAGGTGGCGAGCTGGTGCTTCGATCATGACTCCGACCATGAAGTGATCGCGTTCAGCGTCGACCGCCAGTACATGAAGCAGGACAGCCTGCTCGGGCGACCCGTGGTGGCATTCGAGGATCTGCCCGCACGCTATCCCGCGCACGCCTATCGCATGTTCGTCGCCATCGCCTACGGCAAGGTCAATCGCCAGCGGGCGGATGCGGTGGCGCGGGTCGAGCAGGCGGGATACCGCTGCGCCAACTACGTGAGTTCCCGCGCGGTAGTCAATGGCGAGTTGAGCAAGGACAGCAACACCTTCGTGATGGAGTTGAACAACCTGCAGCCGTTCTCGCGGCTTGGGCGCAACGTCTGGCTGTGGGCCGGCAATCACATCGGTCACCACTCGGTGATCGAGGATCACTGTTTCGTCGCTTCGCACGTCGTGGTCTCGGGGTCGGTGCGGCTGGGCGAAGGCAGCTTCGTCGGCGTCAACGCGACGATTCGCGACAACATCACCGTGGGCAAGCGAAACGTGATCGGCGCCGGGGTCGTGCTGCTGGAAGATACGCTCGACGAACAGGTGTTTGTCGGGGTTCGAACTGAGGCTTCCCGCGTGCCGAGCAGTCGGCTGCGTGGGATCTGAGACTGACGCGATGAGCACGGTGCTTGACACGCGAGCGGTCGCCCATAAGCGGGCCGGCCCGGCGACAGACTCGGTGACCGGCGTCGGTCATCCGCAACCGGAGCGGCCCGGATGACCGACGCCGGTCGCGCCACGCCGTGGCGCTGGCGCAAGCTGGGGCGAGTGTTCGAGCCCTCGGCTTACCCGGCGTTCGCCGGCAGCCACGCGCAGGTCCCGGCACCGCTGCTCCTGGATGATCGCATCCGCGTCTACTATGCGGACCGCGACGCGAGCGGGCGCAGCTTCCCGACCTTCATCGATGTCGATCGCACCGATCCGACGCGCGTGATCGGTGTCAATCCGCCGCCGCTGCTGCCACCAGCCGCGCCTGGAGCGTTCGACGACGAGGGTCTGATGCCGGCCTGTGCGCTTCATCGCGACGGCCTGGTGTGGCTGTACTACAGCGGCTGGAATCGCCGGCACAGTGTGCCCTACCATAACGCGACTGGTCTGGTGGTCAGCGACGATGGCGGGCGCCACTTCCGACGGCTGTTCGACGGGCCGGTGATGGACCGCACCGCGCGCGAACCCTACCTTGCGGTGACCCCGTGGGTAGCGGCGGATAGTGCTGGTAGCGCGCTGCGCGCATGGTATGTCTCCGGCACCCGCTGGGAGCGCGTGGGCGAGCGGTACGAGCCGGTCTATGTGATCTGCTCGGCGCATTCGATCAATGGGGTGGACTGGACGCGCAACGGGGTGCCGTGTTTCGTGCAGACGCATCCGCTCGAGGCGCAGGCCCATCCGAGCGTGCTGCGCACGGAAGGCGCCTGGCATATGTGGTTCTGCTACCGAGACAGTCACGACTTTCGCGACGGCGGCGGCGCCTACCGGATCGGTTATGCGCGCTCGCGCGACGGCGTGCGTTTCGAGCGCGATGACGCGCGCGCGGGCATCGATGTTTCGGCCGAAGGGTGGGACTCCAAGATGATCTGTTACCCGTCGGTGATCGCCGTCGGGACCAAGGTGTACATGTTCTACAACGGAAACGGATTCGGTCGTAGCGGCATTGGCGTGGCCGAGCTCGACGGAACACTGGAGATTTGAGATGGCTCTGGACGGCAGCAAGACGAGCGAGGGCAGTACAGCGGACAGCCGCGCACTGGAAGCGCGAAGAGAGCTGGAGGCGATGTTCATGGAAGCGCCCCTGCCGCGCGAGCATCTTCTGTTCAATCTCGGCATGTACACCCGCAGCTCGGTTCTGCTGAAGTTCCTGTTCATGAACGACATCTACGAACGTATTCGGGACATTCCGGGGGCCCTGATAGAACTTGGTGTGTGGTGGGGACAGAACCTTGTTCTTCTGGAGAACCTGCGGGCGATCCACGAGCCGTTCAACAAGCAGCGGGTGATCCTCGGCTTCGACACCTTCGACGGCTACAAGACATTCTCCAGGCATGACCGTGCGGTGGAGGTGATGCAGGACGGCACCTATGTCACGCCGCCTGGCTATCGCGAGTATCTGCAGCGCCTGCTTGACGTCCACGAACGGGCCAATGCCTTCGGGCACATGCGCGGCGGGCATGAGCTGATAGCCGGTGATGCTACGCACACGGTCCCGGCCTACTTCGAGCGGCATCCGCAGACGTTGGTGGCGATGGCGTTCTTCGACATTGGCACCTACGAGCCTACGCGTGCTGCGCTTCAGGCAATCCTGCCGGCTCTGATGCCCGGCAGCGTGATCGTATTCGACGAACTGACATGGCCGGGCGCGCCCGGTGAGGCCGTGGCATTCAAGGAAGTGTTCCGTGGCGCGCATTACCTGATCGAGAAGTCGCGCCACTATCCGTCCAAATCGATCGTCACCTTCAAGGGGATGCGCTGACATGGATGCCCGTTCCACGATGACCGGCCGCGGCGCCGCCCGATCTGGTGGCGAGAGGGGGGGTGGCGCTGCGCGAACCGGCAGCACAGCAGGCAGTTCGCTGCGGATCAGCCCTCCGCGGCGGGATTTCGTGCCGCTGGGCCACGAAAGCGCGAAGTTCGAGTCTATGCGCGAGCCGTACTATGCGGCGCTTGGCGAGATTTTCGGCATGGGGTATTCGACCGAAGACTACATCCACAACTTTCCGTGCTTCACCGGGCACCAGACGCTGCTGCGCTTCCTCAACCTGTATGAGCTCTATCGCAAGGTGGGGGACGTGGCCGGACATATCGGCGAGATCGGCGTGTACAAGGGCGCCTGTTCGCTTTTTTTCGCCAAGCTCGTGCATCTGTTCGAGCCACACTCGATGACAGTTGTGCACGGGTTCGATACCTTCGATGGTAACCGCGGTCAGACCGGACGCGACATCGGCATCAAGGCTGGTGGCTATCGCGAGCCGGTCGAGCGGGTGCGCCGCCTTATTGAAGTACAGGGGCTTTCGCACATCCTGCACCTGCATCAGATGGATGTGGTCCGCAGCCTGCGCAAGTTCTTGCGCGAGCATCCGAGCCTCCAGTTCAAGCTGATCCTACTCGACGCCGGGATCTACTCGGTGGTGCGTACCGCACTGCCGCTGATCTGGGAGCGGGTGACTCCGGGCGGCATCGTGGTACTCGACCAGTACAACTTCGAGGTCGCGCCCGGGGAGACGGTGGCGGTGCGCGAGGTGCTCCCCAACGCGCGCGTGCGCACGTTGTCTCCGGCGTGGATGCCAACCGCCTATATCGTCAAGCCGGGAGACACACCATGACTGTTCTGGTATTCCCGTCCTGCCTGGATGGCAACGATGCATTCATCGAGGAGGCGCGCCGGCATGGCCGACGCCTCATCGGCGCATCATCGCTCGACAGCGACCCGCAGGCCGGGCGTTTCGACGCCTGGGACCGGCTGCCCTGGTTGCACGAATCGACTTTTGGTGGTGCGTTGCGCGAGTTGCTGGTGCGGCACCAGGTCGAGCATGTGTACACCGCGCATCAGCCGACCTGGCACGCGTTGGCGAGTGACCCGCGCCTGATGGGTGGCGCTGCGAGTCTGGTCGGGATCGCGCCAATCGAGCGCGAAAGCGCACGGGTGCGCGAGGCGTGGACGGCTGCCCGCAAAGCGATGATGGAGATCGATCGCTTCGCCGGCCGGTCGTCGGGCTACTCGCTCGCGTTTGTTGCCAGCCTGCTTGCGCAGGTGCGGGGCATGTTCGGCGAGTGCCAGCAGGAGAAGATCGTCGCGCTGTGCGGGGCGATGGCCGATGCGCCGGCCGGTGATGTGATCGAGATCGGGTCGTTCTTCGGCAAAAGCGCGTGGGCGCTTGATCGCCTGGCGGCAGCGCGCGCTATCGGCCCGGTGATCGTCGTCGATCCCTGGTGCAGCGACGCTGCACTGCAGCGCGAGTCCACGCAGGAGATTCAGGTGCTGGCGGGCGTCTGGGACTGGGATACTGTGTTTGCCGGGTTTCTGCTGGCAACGGCTGCCTGCGGTGCAGGCTCGCGCTTCAACTATCTGCGCCTTACCGGCGATCTGGCCGCACGGCATTACCACGCGGGCGAGCCGGTCCGGTCGGCCGAGTTCGGCGAGACGAGGATCGGCGGCCGAATCGCGCTGCTGCATATCGATGGCAATCACGATGAGGCTTGCGTTCGCAGCGACTACCGCGTGTGGAGCCCGGCGCTCGCCGACGGCGGGTGGCTGGTGTTCGACGACTACCAGTGGGCGCATGGCGACGGCCCGCGCAAGGTGGCCGACGAGACCGTCGCCGCGCTGGGGCCGCGCGTGCTGCGTCGATTTGTCGCGGGCAGCGCCCTGTTCGCCAAGGTGGGTGCAGCATGAAGGTCCCCGCAACTACCGGGCTCGCCCGTGCGCCTGCCGAGCCGCCACCGCTGCGCTTGGTCTGGCCCACGGTCGATGTAGCTGACCTGGGCGCGGTGGTCGCCGGGTTTCGCGCCAACGGTCATGTCGTCGTGCGCGGTGTGGTACCACTGGATGTGATCGACACGGTATGCAGCGACATCGCCGAGGTGTTTGCGCTTCAGGCGCGGCGACTGGGCGTAGCCCAGCCCGACGACGCGTCGCGCGAACAAGTGCTGGCAGTCATGCAGCGCGTGTTCGACTACGACGTCTCGCTATGGCTTGCCGGCGTGCGTCACGCTGCGCGCCTCGCTTCGGTGCAACGGATGGCGTTGGATGCGTCGATGATGCGTCTGCTCGATGCTTTCGGCATGGTCGCGCCGACGTTGCCTACCACGCCGGTTCTGCACGTGATGGCCGACACGTTGCGCGTGCCGGGCGGCTACCACGGGCTGGCTGCGCATCAGGACTGGCCGTCGATCCAGGGTGCGCTAGACAGCGTGGCGGTGTGGGCGCCACTGTACGACGTGGCCGAGGACGGCTTTCCGGTGGAGCTGATCCCGGACAGCCATCGCCACGGGTTGTGGCCCGGGCAGACGACACACGCGGCGCTGGAGGTCGACCCGTCCAGCTTCACCGATTCAGATTTCGTTCGCGTCGCCTTGAACCGAGGCGATGCAATCCTGTTCAGCGGCTTCACCGTGCATCGCAGCGCCGTTGCCGGCTGCCACGGCCTGCGCCTCGCGACCAGCACTCGCTACGAGGACAGCGCCGAGCCTACATTCGTCGAGCGGGCGTGGCCGTGCGCTTACCGGCGCACAGTCGAGCGCGCATTGCTCCAGCCCGGATTCCCCTCGGCTGCGCAGGTGGGGCAGGCGCTTGCACCCCGCCCTGCGCGAAATACGCCGTGACCCCGATTCGATTGGCCAAGCGTTGATCGTCTGGATCAGTTGGAACGTGCCCTGACTCCGACTCATGGCCCAGCACTCAAGCGGGTCAGGCGCTACTCCGAGGTCACCAGCCAGTCCTGCCAGATTGCGCGCAGACGTCCCTCGAACAAGATGGCAAAGTCGCGCGGCTGCCATTGGGGTGTGCCCGAAACATGTTCGCCGAGCGTCGCGCGTTCGCGGCGCAACAGGTCGACATCGCCGGCCAGCCGCTCGGCGAGCGCCAGGTAGCTATCGATGTCGGCCGTGATCCAGCGCTGCAGGCCAGCCCCGGCGAGGATCGCGGACGTGGTGCGACCACGCCAGGCCTCGCCGCGCATCGTCACCACCGGCACGCCCTGCCACAGCGCGTTGACTGTGGTCGAGCCACTGCTGTAGGGGAAGGTGTCGAGCGCGACATCGACCAGCTCATACAGACGCTTCATGATCGGATACGGCGAGGGGCCCTCGAGGATCAGGCGCTCGCCGGCGATCCCGAGTTTCTTGAATTCGGCGGCAACGCGTGCGCGCTCCTCGGGCGGTGCGAAACTGTTGCTCTTAAGGTACAGCCGCGCGTTCTTCACGCGGTGAAGCAGCTGCGCCCAGACCTGTACTACCGCATGGTTGACCTTGAAGAAGTCGGCGAAGCAGCCGAACGTCGGGTAGCCGTTGCGCTCGAGTGGCGGTCCGGCCACCTGCGGCGGGGCGCCCAAGTCCCAGCCCGCGATCATCCCGTCGGGCATTCTGAACACCTTCTCGACGTACAGGCTGGTGTCGACCTCGGGAACGCAGCACTCGTCTGCAATCAGGTAGTTGTAGGCGCGCGAGCCGACGGTGGCCGGCAGGTTGTACCAGTTGACCTGTATCGGCGCCGGCATGCGCAACAACGCATCGAAGAAGTTCGGTGTGCGAAGCCTCCCGTTGATGTCGAGCATGATGTCGATACGGTCGCTACGCACCTGCTCGAAGAATCGACCGTCGCTGAAGCCGCGCACCCCGCGGTACTCGCTGACCAGCTCGCGCAGCGCATGTTCGCCCGATCCGAAGTTGTAGCAGACGAGATCGATGCGCTCGCGGTCGTACTCGCGAAACCAGGGATACAACGTGTACATGCCGATCATGCTGTCGAAATAATCCCCGACGATGCCCACGCGCAGCCGCCGTTGAGGGGCGCGCACGTTGCGGAAGGACGAGGGCTGCGGCAAAGCCTGTTCATGGGTGTGACGCTGCGCCCAGGCGCGCGCTTCGGCATAGTAGTCGCGAGCACTGCGGCGCGGACTGGCCAGAAAGCACTTGAGCAGGAAATTGTGGTGATCGACGGTGTCCGAACGTTCGAGGTCTGCGCGCGCCAGAGCCTCGGCCTGGTCGATCAGGCCGCCATGGTAGAGGCGGTCACGTTCCAATGGGTGCGGTAGCAGCCTGGCGCTGGCGATGGCGCGCAGGTTCAGCGCCTCGTTAGTGGGCGGCAGTCGGTCGAGGATGGTCAGGGCCTGCTCAGGCAGGCCGCGATCGATCCGACTCAGGGCGGCGTTGCCGAGTACTTCCGGGTGGGTGGGGTCGACCGTCAGTGCAGCGTCGGCCCATTGCTCGGCGGCCGGGAGGTCATACTGCCGCAGGCTCACCCGAAGCATCCCGTTCATGGCCTGGACGCAGTTGGGTGCCAGAGCGCGCGCCTGTTCGAAACAAGCGCGCGCATCACTGGAGTTGCCCGTCCCGAGCAGGACGTTGCCCAGGTTGCAGAAGGCATCGACGTAGTCTGGCTTGAGTTCCAGCGCGCGCAGATAGGTGTGCAGCGCTTCTTCCGGGCGATCGGTGTCGTGCAGCACGTTACCCAGATTGTTCAGCGCCTCGGGGGCGTCGGGGCGCAGGCGAAGCGCCGCCCGGATGAGCTTCTCGGCCAGACTGAAATGGCGCATGCCATAGGCCGCAACCCCCATCAGGTGGATCGCGTCGAAGTTGTCCGGTTGGGCCGTGTAGACCCACTGGTAGTCGGCAATTGCCGCCTGCAGCCGGCCACTGTTGTGGTGCTCGATGCCGCGCGCCAGGACGTCGGCGGCCCTCATGCTGCCTGGCGCTGCTGGCGCGATCCGCGCGGCAGCGGCCGGCGGCAGGCCGGGGCCGCGGGGATGATCCTCGCAGGTCGGTATGCGCAGCGTATGCATTTAGTGTTCCGGTGGAAACCGCGTATCTTTGGTGCTGTGTGACTTATTCGGCATCCGGACGGCGAACTGAAGCCCGGCGTGTCTGCTCCCCGATGACCACCATCGCAATCATGCAGCCCTACTTCTACCCTTACGCGGGGTATTTCCGGCTGTTCTCCCGGGCCGACCTGTTCGTGATCTACGACTGCGTGCAGTTTCCCAGGCGCGGCTGGGTACACCGCAACCGGCTGACCGCAGCCGATGGGTCGTTGCAATGGTTGACCCTGCGTCTGGCCTATGCGCCACAGGAGACCGCGATCCGCGACATGCGCCTGGAGGCCGGTGCGATGACGCAACTGACCGAAGATCTGCAGCGTTTTCCGACTCTGGCCGGCGCACCACCGGCAGACCTTGCAGCGTTGCCGCTGTTGGTTGGCACGGGCGACCTGGTCGACTACCTGGCAAGCAATCTGCAGACGGCACTGGATCGGCTGTCGATCCAGTGCCCGATGCGGCGCTCGTCCGAACTGGCTATCGATCCGTCGCTGCGCGGACAGGCGCGCATCCTGGCGATCGCGCGCGAGCTGGGCGCCACCCGGTACCTGAACTCACCGGGCGGCCGCGACCTCTACGATGAGCGCGCCTTTCGTGAGGCCGGCATCAAGCTCGAGTTTCTCGAACCCTCTGCAGGGGCAAGTTCAAGCATGCTGGAGCGGCTGCTGGCCGAAGCACCAGAGACGATTCGCGCGGATGCATGGTGATGCTGGCTGGGACAGGCATCACGCCAGCGTTGAAGTCAGGGTCTCTTGCAGGGTAGGCGTGCCCGTAAAGTTCCGCTGCAACGTGCCGTAACTCCCCCCACATGCCGTGCTCCGTCCTGTTCTTGACACGATGCGCGCACTGGCAAACGACTCAAGATTTCAAGGGTCTGGCCGTTAATCTTAGGGACAGCGGCTCGCAAGGCCTTAAGTGGCGAGGATAGAGCGATGTCAGACACTCAACGATGCGTTTGACTGACTGACCACGAACACTTCAGGAGACTCTCATGTCCCAGGTAATCAATACCAACATCGCTTCGCTCAACGCGCAGCGTAACCTCAACATCTCGAAGGACAGTCTGGCGACCGCGCTTCAGCGCCTGTCGTCCGGGCTTCGAATCAATTCTGCAAAGGATGACGCCGCAGGCCTGGCGATCTCCGATCGGATGACCTCGCAGATCCGCGGCCTGGATCAGGCGCGGCGTAACGCGAACGACGGCATCTCGCTGTCGCAGACCGCCGAGGGCGCGCTTTCCCAGTCGGGCGAGATCCTGCAGCGTATCCGCGAGCTGGCGATTCAGTCGGCCAACGCGACCAATTCGGCCAGCGACCGCCAGTCGCTCAATTCCGAGGTGAACCAACTGGTGACCGAGGTCACCCGGATCGCCAACGCGACCACCTTCAACGGTCTGAAGATTCTCGATGGTACCTACCAGGGGCAGCAGTTCCAGGTAGGTGCCGATGCAAACCAGACGATCGGCGTTTCGATCCAGGGCGCAGCCGCCAAGGACCTCACCAACAACACCATCAGTGGCCAGGGAACTGGTGCGGGCGGTCTGGGTGGCGCAGCCGCGGCGTCGGCCAATGCGGTCACCACCAACGGCGTGGCTGCACAGACGCTGACCGTGTCGGGTTCCAACGGCTCGGCCAACGTGTCGGTAGCAATCAACGATCAGGCATCGACCATCGCAGCCGCGGTCAACGCCCAGTCGGGCGCCACTGGCGTGAACGCTCGCGCATCCACCAGCGCAACCCTGGCGGTAGCGAACGTCGGTACGGTGTCGTTCAGCCTGAACGGCGGCGGCACGGCAACCACGATCAATGCCACCATCGCAGCCGGCGGCAACCTCGGCACGGTCGTCACCGCGGTCAACCAGGTGTCGGGCAAGACCGGGGTCACTGCGACGCTGGACTCCACTGGCACTGCGCTGACCTTCGCCCAGGCCGATGGTCGCGACATTCAGGTCTCCGGGTTTACCAACTCGGCGGCTGGCACGGCGACTTTCACCGGTTCCAACACCGCAGCAGCCACGCTGACCAGCGGTGGCAGCAACTCCAGCCGCGCTTCGGGTACGGTCAGCTTCTTCGCCGACGCCGGATTTACTGCATCATCGACCGTGGCCACTAGCGTGCTGAATGCAACTGCGACCACGGCCGTGGGTTCGACCGCAGCCGACCTGACCACTGTCGACATCTCGACCGCGTCAGGGGCCAACACCGCGATCGGCATTCTTGATGCGGCGCTGAGCCAGGTCAACAAGGCCCGTGCGCAGTTGGGCGCGGTGCAGAACCGGTTCAGCAACACGATCGCCAACCTGCAGACCACCACGGAGAACCTGAACGCTGCGCGAAGCCGGATTCGTGACGCTGACTTCGCCGCGGAAACCGCAGCGTTGACCCGTGGCCAGATCCTGCAGCAGGCCGGTACCGCGATTCTGGCGCAGGCCAATGCGTTGCCGAACAACGTGCTGTCGCTGCTTCGGTAATCGGTAGGTACCTGAGAGACAGCCCTGGGCGGAAAGTTCTTCCGTTCAGGGCATTTCCATCGAGGGATTGACGCCATGCTGATTCAGCCGACAACATCTGCATCACCTGCCGCCGGGCGCGCGGGACCTGTGTCCCGGGACCCGGCGCCAGCTCAGACGGCTCCCGTAGAGAAGACTGCACAACCCGCGCAGCCGCAGGTCGACACGCAGGCCGTCAAGGCGGCGGTGGAAGCGTCGAACCGGGTGGTGCAAACGCTGCAGAGCAAGATCGAATTCGTGACCGACGATTCCTCCGGCCGTCTGCTGGTCAAGGTGATCGATCCGTCCAATGACCAGGTGATTCGCCAGATTCCCTCCGAGGAGATGCTGGCCATCTCGCGCGCGCTGGACCGGATGCAGGGGTTGCTGGTCAAGAGCACTGCCTGAGCCCCGCCGGGCACTGCCCCAGGGACGTCCCGCCGCTCTGCCGAAGATTCGCCGGAGGCGGCTAAAGCTTTCTCCCCGGCAGCCGTTACTCCCTCCACTGGATCAGGAGGACTGGATGGCCATCTCTTCTCCGGGTGTCGGGTCGAACCTGGATGTCAACTCGATTGTCAGGCAGTTGATGGCGGTGGAGCGTGAGCCGCTGAACAGGCTTGACACGCGCGAGGTCAGCTTCCAGGCCAGGCTGTCCGCCTACGGGTCGATCCGCGGGGCGCTGTCCCAGTTTCAGGGGGCGATGAGCAGCCTCGCCAGCGCCGGACGCTATCAGGCGGCTTCGGCGAGCAGCAGCGATGCGGCCTCGGTCAGCGCCTCTGCGGTCGGTACGGCCACGCCTGGCAGTTACGCGGTCGAAGTGAACGCGCTTGCCCAGAGCCAGCGGCTGGTGGCCGCCGGGCAGGCCACCAGCAGCGGAAGCATCGGCTCAGGCACCCTCAGCTTCGATTTCGGCACGATCTCGGGCGGCACCTTCGATTCGACGACCGGCACCTACACCGGCGCCGGATTCGATTCGAGCGGCAGTTCGGTGCGCACCGTCACCATCGATCCGGAGTCTAGCTCCCTGGCTGGTATCCGCGATTCGATCAACAAGGCGGCGATCGGTGTCACCGCGAGCATCGTCAACGACGGCGGCAGTTCCCCGTTTCGCCTCGTGCTGTCGGTCGGCCAGACCGGTCAGGCGAACGCGTTGAAGATCTCGGTGACCGGCGATGCCGGGTTGCAGAGCCTGCTCGCCCAGGATCCGGCCGGCACCCAGAGCCTCGCGGAGACCTCGAAGGCGCAGAATGCGGCGCTCACCATCAATGGCGTCGCGGTCACCAAGGCGTCGAACACGATCTCGGATGCAATCGAAGGTGTCACGCTGACCCTGGTCAAGCGCAACGTCGGTACGCCGACCACGGTGACCGTGGCGCGCGACACGGCCAGCGTGCAGACCGCGGCCCAGAACTTCGTCAAGTCGTACAACGACCTGTCGCGCACGCTCACCACCCTGTCGGCGTACAACCCGGGCACCCGGACCGCCGCCGTGCTCAACGGCGATAGCGGGGTGCGCTCGCTGCAGTTCCAGTTGCGTGCGCTGCTCGGGCAGCCGTTGTCCGGCATGCCTGCGGACCTGCGCACGATGAGTGACATCGGGATCGCGTTCCAGCGCGATGGCAGTCTTGCAGTCGATGCGACCAAACTGTCGAAGGCGATCGAAGCCAATCCGACCCGTATCGCCGGAGTGTTCGCCGCGCTCGGCACGACCACCGACGCTCTGGTGCAGTTCAGCTCGGCGAGTGCCGGTGTCAGCGCCGGCAGCTACGCGCTGGATGTAACCCAGCTCGCCACCCGTGGCAGCAGCGTGGGGACGGCTGCGGCCGGACTGGCGATCGTCGCCGGTGGCAACGACAGCCTCGACCTCACGGTCGACGGCGTGGCGACCAGCATCACGCTCGCGGCGAGAACCTACCCGACTGCCGCTGCTCTGGCGGCCGAGTTGCAGGGGCGGATCAACGGAAGTCCGGCACTGGCTGCCGTTGGCGCCGGGGTGCAGGTCACCGTGGCCGGCGGCGTGCTGAGCGTGACCTCGAACCGGTTTGGTTTGGCGTCCACGGTCGCGGTCAACGGTGGCCTTGCCCTCAACGTGCTGTTCGGCGGTGCGCCCACCCGGACGGATGGCGTCGATGTGGCCGGTACCGTCAATGGCACGACGGCCTCCGGTTCGGGCCAGACACTGACCAGCGACGCGGGGCTGCAGCTTCGGGTGCTTGGCGGCACAGTCGGCAGCCGTGGCTCGCTCGACTACACGATCGGTTTCGCCGGTCAGCTGTCCGAGTTCGCCGGCAAGCAGATTTCCAGCGACGGGCTGGTCAATGGCCGCACCAGCGGCATCAATCGCTCGATCTCTGACATCGGCGACCAGCGCACCGCGATGGGCAGGCGCCTAGTCGACATCGAGAGGCGCTACCGCGCGCAGTTCACCGCGCTCGATGTGCTGATCGGCAACCTGAGCCAGACCAGCAACTTCATCAACCAGCAGTTGGCGACGCTGAACGGCAGCAGCAACAACCGCAGATGATCCAGCGTGTTGGTGTCGAATGTCGATGTCGAGTGTCGATGTCGAATGGTGACGCCGTGTTTTCATCCCATGTGCAAAATCGTTTCGGACTGCTCTTCAATTTGCCGGAATTCTGCCGATGGTTGAGTCGACGGCGCGGGGCGTCCCGCGTCACCACCACGACCACGATCAAGACCACGATCCTGCCCGGTCAGCCTGGCAACGCTGGCCGTCGTACCGCCAGCACCCCGAGTACCCCGCCCGAGAACCACCAGAGGAATCCGCACCATGCCATCCAGCCCGTTCAAGGCCAGCCGTGCCTACGTCACCACAGGACTCGAAACCACAGTCGCCGATGCTTCGCCCGAGCAGCTGATCGTCATGCTGCACAACGGACTGATCGAGTCTTTGCTGCGTGCCAGGCTGGCGCTGGGCGAGGGCAGGATCGCCGCCAAGGGTGAAGCGATCTCCAAGTCGCTGGCAATCCTGACCGAGGGCCTGATGCCGGCGCTCGATCTGGAACAAGGCGGCGAGATTGCCGGAAATCTGGCGGCGTTGTACGAATACATGGTGACCCGTCTGATGCTGGCCAACCTGCAGAACGATGTGGATCATCTCGACGAGGTGACCCGGCTGGTGAACGAACTGCGCGGTGCCTGGGAACAGCTGGCCGTGAAGTCGACGGTTCGCCCGGCAATGGTCGTGCCGATGGAACCTGCGGCGGCAGGGCCGCGTGCCGGCCTGTCGTTAGGCGCGGCCTGAGGCAGTCGCTTCCACTGGGGAGATCATGACCGCGTTGCACGCTTACGAGGTCGCGCTGCAGATCACCGAGCGCATGCTCACATGCGCGCGCGCAGCTCATTGGGATGAGCTGGTGGCACTGGAGAAGGCGCGCGGCGACGCGATGGACGACATCGGCCGCTGCGATCCCGACCCGGGCCGGGACCTCACCACCCGTGCGCGCAAGCGAACCATACTGACACGCATGATCGTCTGCGACGAGGAGGTCGCAGCGCTCACCCAGGACTGGATGGCCGAACTGCGGCAGATCCTGACCTCGGCCGACACCCGGCAGAAGCTGGATCGAACCTACCGGTCGGGCTGAGCGCGACGGCCGGCTGCGCGCCGTTACATCCCGCCGCGGCAGTCCGCTACCGAATCGCGCCGCCGTGTTCCTCCACCTTGCCGCGCCAGATCGCTCCTGCATTGACGCGGCCGACCCGGGGTAGCAAGATGCTTCGACTGCAACACTCGGAAGCGGTGGGTCATGGACTCGATCATCATCACCTGGCGCGAGTTGCTGCTGGTGCTGGCGGCGGTGCTCGCGGTGTATGTGGCCGAGGTGCTGCTCCTGCTCAGGCGCAACGGCAACGCGGGCTGGCGGCTGTGGCAACGCGGCGCGCAGGCCAACGCCCAGGCACGGGCATTGGCGGAGGTACGCGCGCAGGTGGAGGCCATGCGCATCGAACTGGAGCAGATGCGCGAGCGGCTGCGCGACTCGTCCCAGGGTCGGTCCGGGATGTCGGTTCAGCCCCGGTCGCTCGGCGACCGACCGGCGGCGAACGACCGTGGGTCGCCGCCGCTGCCGCCGTCGGTCGAGGCCGATACGCCTTACGGCCAGGCGATCCGGATGGCTCGCGAGGGACGGGCGGTGGTCGAGCTGGCGAGCGAATGCGGTATTTCGCGCGGCGAAGCGGAGCTGATCGTCGCGCTGTACCGGTCGTCATCGACCCACTGAGCCCGCGGCGGCGGTGTCTGCGGCAGACTGGCCGCCTGCCAGGCGGCCGGGGCTGACTTGATGGCACCGATCGACCCGGCAGATATCCGGCTGCCCCGCACACTTCCCCAAACGCTGCCCCGTGCGAGTGTCGCGGGGGAGATCATCCGGCTGGAACAGCGGCTCACTGGCGCCTCGCTGGCGCTCGGCCAGGAAGTCATCGCTCGGGTCATCTCGGACCGGGCGAGCGGACGGTTCATCGCTTCGCTGGGTGGCCGGCAGGTCGAGATCGAGTTGCCGCGCAGCGTACAGGCCGGCGACTCGGTCCGCCTGGTGGTGGTGGCCGAGCAGCCGCGTCTGCTGCTGGTGCCGCAGCAGGCGCCCCAGAACGGCACACTCGCCGCTGGCGCGCGCCCGGCGCTGGTGGCGACCGTCAGTGCACCGTTGCCGACAGTGGATGGAACCGGAGCCGGCGCTGGCGCGGCTGGGGACGAGGTCAGCGTGAGCGCCGAGGGGCGGGCGTTGACCCGGCTGATCGGTGATCTTTCGACCCTGGTTGCCCGTGAAGCGGCCGGCAGCAGCGGCCGTGCGGGTGCTGGCGCAGCCGGTGTCGGGCCGCAGGCGGTGACATCGCAGTTGGCCGCGCCGTTGGCCGCGCTGGTGCAGAAGCCCGCCGACCATCCGGTGACCCTCGCCGCACAGCTTGCCGGCGCACTGGCTAAAACCCTTTCGGCCAGTGGCCTGTTCTACGAATCGCATCAGGCCCAGTGGGTGGCCGGCGAGCGTTCGCTCGAGTCGCTGAAGGCCGAGCCGCAGGGTCGTCTGGTGCCCCTGGTGCCCCTGCCGGCGCGTGCGGCTGGCGAGTCGGCACCGGCGGGACCGGCGATGTTGGCGGGCGCGCGTGCCACCGCCGCCGCCGCGGAGCCGATGCCGCGCAACCCGACGGCGTCGGCGCGCGACCTCCAGTCTTCAGGCATGGCGTCGTCGCTGGGCGTACTGGAGTCGATACTGGACCTGGGCGCCGCGCCTCTGGTGCAGCAGCAGCTCAGCGCACTGGATTCGCGGATGGCCACCTGGAGCGGCCAGGTGCTGCCCGGCATGCATGCACAGATGACCGTGCATGAGCGCCCGGGCGAGGGGCAGCCGCAGGACGCGGACGCGGCGGCTACCGACTGGGCGACCCGGCTCGTGGTGACTTTGCCCAGGCTGGGTGCGATCGAAGCGCAGTTGACGCTGCGCGCGGACCGTCTGGTGCTGTCCGTCGCCACAGTGGAGGCGGACGCCGCAGCCGAGCTCGGCAGCGCGCGCGAAGCGCTGGCCCAGGCGCTCGCCGACGCCGGACTGCAGGTCGACGGGTTTCAGGTGAATCAGCGATGAGCGAGGCTGACCCGTCGTCAACGCCTGAGATGCCCCCCGGGCCGGCGTCGTCCGGGCCTGTACGGTTGCCGCTCGCGGTGGCGCTGGCCTACCGCGACGGAGACAGTGCGCCAAAGGTGGTGGCCAAGGGGCGCGGCGCGATCGCCCAGACGATCATCGAGAGGGCACGCGCAGCCGGCGTCTATGTGCATGAATCGAAGGAGCTGGTGTCGCTGCTGATGCAGGTCGATCTGGATCAACGCATTCCGCCGCAGCTCTATATTGCCGTGGCGGAACTGCTCGCCTGGCTGTACCGGCTGGAGCGCGGCGACAGTACTGGCGTGCCGGGCACGCATCCGCCAGTGCCCGCCAGCGCGGCTGCGATGATCAACGCACTGCCAGGGCTGCCAGGAGGTCCGCCTCCAGGCGCAGCACCGTCCGTTCGTTCGAAAGCATCGGTCCGCTGACCAGGAAAGTATCCTCGGCGCGTTCGCCAAGGGTGTTGATCAATGCGGTGTGCACGCTGACCTCGTAGTCGACCAGCACCCGGGCGAGGTTGTAGAGCAGGCCGGGCCGGTCGCCAGCGACGATCGACAGCACCTGCTGGGTACCGCGCTCGTCGGGACGGATGCTGACCTCGGGCTCGATCGGGAAATTTCTCAGCTGCCGGCTCACTCTGCCACGGGTCGGTACCGGCAACGCGGAACGTGAGGTGATCGAACGCGCTAGCTCGTGCTCGATGAAACTCATCACGTCCCGATAGTCGCGAGTGGCGTTCTCCGCATCGAGCACGGTGAACGAATCGAGCGCGTACTGGTGGCGGGTGGTGTTGACCTTGGCATCGACGATCGAGAACCCGATGCGATCGAAGAAGCCGCACAGGCGGGCGAACAGCTCCTTCTCCTCGGGCAGATAGACCAGCACCTGGAGGCCGCCACCGCTTGGCGCCGGCCGGGCGCGCACGATCGGTTCCGGGGTGTCCACCCGGTTCAGCAGAGCCCGGGCATGCCAGGCGATCTCCTGCGGGTCATGGCGCAGGAAATAGGGCGTCTCGAGCTTGTTCCAGAGCGGCTGCTGAGCATCCGGGGGCAATCCGTACAGCGCAAGCTTTGCCAGCGCCTCTCGCTGGCGCAATTGCAGGCTGTGATCGATGTCGATTGCGCCGGCATCCAGGTAGCGCCGTGTCGCCAGGTAGAGATCTTCCAGCAGCTTCGCCTTCCAGCCGTTCCAGACCTTCGGACTGGTGCCCCGGATATCGGCGACAGTGAGGATGTAGAGCGCGGTCAGGCGCCGCTCGCTGCCGATCCGGCGCGCAAAGCCGGCGATCACGTCCGGATCGGTGATGTCCTGTTTCTGCGCGGTCGAGGACATGACCAGATGCACCTGCACCAGCCAGGCGACCAGCTCGGTGGCTTCGCGCGACAGGCCGTGCAGCCGGCAGAAACGCCGGGCATCGACCTGGCCGAGTTCGGAGTGATCGCCGCCCCGTCCCTTGGCGATGTCATGGAAGATCGCCGCGATGTAGAGCAGTTCCGGGCTGTCGAAGTCCGAGATCAGACGGCTGCACAGCGGAAACTCGTGGGCGAACTGCGGCACGGTGAAGCGGCGCACGTTGCGCACCACGCGCAGGATGTGCTCGTCGACCGTGTACACATGGAACAGGTCGTGCTGCATCTGGCCGAAGATCCTGCCGAACGCCGGAATGTACCGGCGCAGTACCCCGTACAGGTGCATCCTTCGGATCTCGCGAATCACGCCCAGGGGTTCACGCAGGATCTGCATGAATTGCCGCCGGTTCTCCGGGTCGGCGCGAAACGCGCGGTCAACGCCGGTGCGGCCGCGCCAGAGCGCGCGCATCGTTTCGGCTTCGATACCGGTGAGCTCCGGATGGCGCTGCATCGTGATGAAGGTGGCGAGAATCGCGTGCCGGTCGGTGTCGAACAAGTCGCGTGCGCGCGCTTCGAGCAGACCGTTGCGTGCCTGGAACCGGTCGTCAAGCTGCACCGGTGGCGAGGGAGGGCCTGGGCGCAGGCGCGCCACCAGATTCTGCAGCAGGATCGTGTTGGTCAGCGTGACCGACTTTGCTGTCCGGTAGTAGCGCTGCATCAGCTGTTCGCTGGCGCGTCTGGATGGCGTATCGACGAAGCCGTACTGCCCGGCAAGCCGGGTCTGCAGGTCGAACAGCAGGCGGTCTTCGCGTCTTCCGGCGATCAGGTGGGTGCGGATGCGCAGGTCGCTCAGGAAGCGCTCATGGTGGGCGATCGATCTTGCCTCGTCCGCATTGATCAGACCGTTGCTGGCGAGCGAACGCCAGTCTGACCCGGCCCGGCTGGCGCGGGCGATCCAGAGGATGGTCTGCAGGTCGCGCAGCCCGCCCGGGCTTTCCTTGATGCTTGGCTCCAGGTTGTGCGCGGTCTCGGCGTAGCGGGTATGGCGCTGCTGCTGTTCCAGCTGCTTTGCCTGGCAGAACAGCACCGGGTCCAGGCGGCTGGCGAGCAGTTCCCGAAACACCGCGGCGCGCTGGCGAGCACCGCAAATCAGGCGCGCCTCGAGCAGGTTGGTCTGCACCGTGACGTCGCGCGCAGAGATATCCAGGCACTGCTCGACGGTACGCACGCTGTGGCCGACTTCGAGCCCGATATCCCACAGGATGCCGATCAGTTGCTCGACCTTGGACTCCAGGCTCAGGCTCGGGCTGGCTGCCAGCAGCACCAGCACGTCCACATCGGACCAGGGGAACAGCTCGCCCCGGCCATAACCGCCCACCGCGAGCAGGGCTGCAGTCGGCGGCATCCGCAGGTGGCGCCAGACGTCGCGCAGCAATCCGTCGGTGAGCCTGGCCTGACCGCGCAGCATGCGCTTGCCTGCGAGGCCGGCGATGTAGCGGCTACGCAATTCGGCGCGACCCTCGGCGAGTCGCTGGCGCAGCCGTGCGGTCAGTTCCGCACGGCCATCCATCGGGCACTGGTCGTGATCGGGTGCGGCCTGTTTCGGGTCAAGCACGGCGTCGGTGGGCGTGGGCTGCGGGATGGGCGGCAGGCGGGAGACGCCTGAGGCGCCACGGAGCGACGCCGCGCGCTCGTGGTCAGGCCGGCGCGGGCGTGCCGGCCGACGCGGTAAGCACCTCGAAACCGGTCGCTGTCACCAGCACTGTGTGCTCCCATTGGGCCGACAGGCTATGGTCTTTGGTGACGATGGTCCAGCCATCGGCGAGCTGCCGGATTGGCGACCGGCCGGCGTTGATCATCGGTTCTATCGTGAAGGTCATGCCGGCCTCCAGCCGCATGCCGGCGCCAGAGCGGCCATAATGCAGCACCTGCGGCTCTTCGTGAAAACGGCGGCCGATACCGTGACCGCAGAACTCGCGTACTACGCTGAAGCCATGGCCCTCGGCGAGCGACTGGATCGCATGTCCGATATCGCCCAGCGTCGCGCCGGCGCGCACCTGGCGGATACCGGCCCACATGCTGGAGTAAGTGAGTTCGCACAGCCGGCGCGCCTGGATCGACGGCTCACCGACATAGAACATGCGGCTGGTGTCGCCATGGAAGCCGTCCTTGATCACGGTGACGTCGATATTGACGATGTCGCCAGGCCGGAGCTTCTTGTCGCCCGGGATGCCATGGCAGACCACATGATTCACCGACGTGCAGATCGATTTTGGATAGGGTGTATAGCCTGCCGGAGCGTAATTGAGCGGCGCCGGGACCGCCTGCTGCTCTGCGGTGATGTAGTCATGGCAGAGCCGGTCGATCTCCTCGGTCGTGACCCCGGCCTGCACATGCGCGCCGATGAAGTCGAGCACCTCGGAGGCCAGCCGCCCGGCAACGCGCATCGCCTCGATCTCCTCGGCGGTCTTGAGTTGGACAGTCGGTTTGCGCGCGGGCGGTTGCAACATCGTGGTCGGGTCAGAATCCAGTCGGGAATTAGCCGGGGGCGACTCGCCCGGGCAGCGATCGCGCTTGCGGGTCTGGCTGCGTTGTCATACGTGGCCGTCGATGCGGACGGCGGTCTCCGGTGACGCGCCCCGATCGCGGCCCGATCGAGGCCTGATCACGTCCCGATCGCGGGCTGATCCGGGTCGGGATCGTGGGCATCATATATCGGGGTGGATCGCTGTCGGCCTATATGTTAACCTTTCGGGTTAGGCGTGGGGCGATCGCGGGCACATACAATCGTCAGTTTCAACCCAAGACCACTTCAAGACCACCTCAGTACAACCTCAGTACAACAATTCACACACGCACCGACCAAAGGGTGTTCGAGTGTCGTGGTCCGGAATCCTCCGGGTCCGATGGTCGAAGGCAGTAGCGGAGCGTGGCGGACCAACCCTCAGGAGTCGATCCAATGTCAGTGACCATGCGCGGCATGCTCGAAGCCGGTGTCCACTTCGGCCACCAGACCCGTTACTGGAACCCCAAGATGGCACCGTACATCTTCGGGCACCGGAACAAGATTCACATCATCAACCTCGAAAAGTCGATCGTCATGTACGACGAGGCGATGAAGTTCGTGCGCAAGCTTGCGGCGAACAAGGGCAACATCATGTTTGTCGGCACCAAGCGCCAGGCGCGCGAGATCGTGCGCGAGGAAGCATCGCGCGCAGGCGCGCCGTTCGTCGATCATCGCTGGCTCGGCGGCATGCTGACCAACTTCAAGACGGTCAAGGGCTCGATCAAGCGCCTGCATGACCTGGACGCGATGGTCGCCGAAGGCAATGCCGAGAAGCTGTCGAAGAAAGAAGCGCTGACCTTTCAGCGCGACCTCGAAAAGCTCGAGCGCAGCCTTGGCGGTATCAAGGACATGAACGGTCTGCCGGATGCGATCTTCATCATCGACGTCGGTTATCACAAGATCGCGGTGCAGGAGGCCAAGGTGCTGGGCATTCCGGTGATTGCGATCGTGGACACCAATAACTCGCCCGACGGCGTGCACTATGTCATTCCGGGCAACGATGATTCGAGCCGGGCGGTGCGCCTTTATGCACGCGGCGTGGCCGATGCGATCCTCGAAGGCCGCAGCCAGGTGATCCAGGAGATCGTTGGCGATGAGTTCGTCGAGGTGGAGGCTGCCGCGAGCGAGGTTGCTCCGGCCTGAGCAGTGGGCGGCCAGAAGCCGTTTTTGGCCGGCGCTCACATCGCAACTGTCGTTGTCCGGTATTCCGTTACTTGTATCGATGATGTCGGCGGCCCGCTGATGGGACGCCGCTGAAAGGGAAGGTTTTTCCATGGCCGAGATCACCGCTGGCATGGTGAAGGATCTGCGCGAGAAGACCGACGCGCCGATGATGGAGTGCAAGAAGGCCCTGACCGAAGCGGGCGGGGACCTCGCGCGCGCCGAGGAAATCCTGCGCGTCAAGCTGGGCAGCAAAGCCTCCAAGGCGGCTGGCAGAGTCGCCGCCGAAGGCGTGGTCGGGATGCATGTTTCCGGCGATGGCAAGCTTGCGGCGATCATCGAGATCAACTGCGAGACCGATTTCGTCGCCCGCAATGATGATTTCCTGGCATTCGCGCGCAACTGCGCCGAGTTGGTTGCGACCCGGGCCCCGGTCGATGTGGCTGCGCTGTCGTTGCTGCCGCTCGGCGGTTCCACGGTCGAGGCGGTGCGCACCGAACTGGTGGGTCGCATCGGCGAGAATCTCTCGCTGCGCCGCTTCGCCCGTATCGAGGGCCAGGGCCGGATCGCCACTTACGTGCATGGCGGGGCGAAGATCGGCGTGGTGGTCGATGTCGTCGGCGGTGACGAGGCGCTGGCCAAGGATATCGCGATGCATGTCGCGGCGACCAAGCCGGTGTCTCTCGGACGTGACGAGGTGCCGGCCGAGCTGATCGAGCGTGAGCGCTCGATCGCCGCGCAAAAAGCCGCCGAGTCCGGCAAGCCCGCCGATATCGTCGCGAAGATGGTCGAGGGCTCGGTGCAGAAGTTCCTGAAGGAAGTTACTCTGCTCGGGCAGCCGTTCGTCAAGGACGACAAGCAGACCATCGAGCAGTTGTTGAAGGCCAGGGGCGCGTCGGTTAAGCGCTTCGTGCTGTTCGTCGTCGGCGAGGGTATCGAGAAGAAACAGGTGGATTTCGCCGCTGAAGTGGCTGCTGCAGCCAAGATGGTCTGAACCCGAGATGACCGAGGCCGTATCCGAGTCGGTTGCAGTCGCCGTCCCCGGTTTCCCGCCGGCGGCTTCTCATCCGCAGCGCGGCTACCGGCGCATTCTGCTCAAGCTCTCGGGTGAGTCTCTGATGGGCCCCGACCAGTTCGGCATCAACAGGCCGACCATCGCCCGCATCGTCGAGGAAGTGGCCGAGGTGGTCCGGATGGGTGTCCAGACCGCAGTGGTCATCGGCGGGGGCAACATCTTTCGCGGCGTGGCGCCTGGCGCTGCCGGGATGGATCGGGCCACCGCCGACTACATGGGCATGCTGGCGACCATCATCAACGCGCTCGCACTGCAGGATGCGCTGCGCAAGGCCGGCATCGAGACCCGGGTGCAGTCAGCACTCACGGTCGAACAGGTGGCCGAGCCCTACATCCGCGGCAAGGCAATGCGCTACCTGGAAGAGGGTCGGGTGGTGATCTTCGCTGCCGGGACCGGCAACCCGTTCTTCACCACCGACACTGCCGCCGCATTGCGCGGCATGGAGATGGGTGTGGAGGTGGTGCTCAAGGCCACCAAGGTGGACGGCATCTATACCGACGACCCGGAGCGCAATCCGGCCGCCACCCGCTACGACACGTTGACTTTCGACGAAGCGGTCAACAAACAGTTGAAGGTTATGGACGCCACCGCGCTCACCCTGTGTCGCGACCAGAACCTGCCTATACGGGTATTCAGCATCTTCAAGCCCGGTGCGTTGAAGCGTGTGGTGACTGGCGAAGCCGAAGGCACGCTGGTTCATTCCTGATCAGCCGGGAGCGATCGATGATTGCAGAGGTCAAGAAAACGGCGGAACAGAAAATGGTGAAGAGCGTGGATGCGCTCAAGGCGAACCTGGGCAAGGTACGTACCGGCCGCGCCCACCCGGGCATCCTCGATCACATTCAGGTCGACTATTACGGGTCGCCTACCCCGATGACCCAGGTTGCGAGCGTTACCCTGATCGACGCCCGGACCATCGGCGTGACACCCTGGGAGAAGAAGATGGCCGGGGTGATAGAGAAAGCGATCCGCGACTCCGATCTCGGCCTGAATCCGTCCACGACCGGTGATCTGGTGCGGGTGCCGATGCCCTCGCTGACCGAGGAACGTCGGCGCGACCTGATCAAGGTGGTACGTGGCGAGGCGGAAGACGCGAAAATCGCAGTGCGCAATGTGCGTCGCGACGCGAACGCCGAATTGAAGGCGCTGCTCAAGGACAAGAAGGTTGCCGAAGATGACGAGCGCCGGGGGCAGGACGATGTGCAGAAGCTGACCGACCGGTTCATCGCGGAAATCGACAAGGTGCTCCAGGTCAAGGAAGCAGAACTGCTGGCGGTCTAGGGTGATGTTCCGGGGTCGGGAGTCAGCGGCAAGCGCACACCCTGCGGACGGGGTGCCGCGCCATGTCGCCATCATCATGGATGGCAACGGTCGCTGGGCGCGCCAGCGCCACCTGCCGCGTATCGCCGGTCACCGCAAGGGCGCGGCGGCGGTACGGGCAACCGTGCAGGCTTGCGGGGAACTGGGCATCGAGCACCTGACCCTGTTCGCGTTCAGCAGCGAGAACTGGCGGCGCCCGGCAGACGAGGTGTCGGCGTTGATGGAGCTGTTTGCCACCGCGATCGAGCAGGAAGTATCCCGCCTGCATGAACATGGGGTGTGTTTCCGGGTGATCGGCGACCGTGCCCGGTTCGAGCCGCGGCTGCAGCAGTTGATTGCCGATGCTGAATCGACCACGGCAGGCAATCGCCGGATGACCCTGACCATTGCCGCCAACTATGGCGGGCGCTGGGACATCACCCAGGCGGTCAATCGTCTGCTGGCCGAGCGCGCGCAGCATGCAGAGCCGGCCGGCCCGATCAGCGAGGGCGACCTCGCCGCCCATCTTTCGCTCGCCGATGCGCCTGAGCCGGATCTGTTCATTCGCACTGGCGGCGAGACCCGGATCAGCAACTTCCTGCTCTGGCAGCGTGCGTATACTGAATTCTGGTTCACCGAACGCCTCTGGCCGGACTTCGGCACGCAGGACATACAGGAGGCGGTGGACGCATTTCGCAGCCGCGAGCGGCGCTTCGGTCGAACCAGTGATCAGATCAGGCGGGCGCCCGCGAACCCTGCGGACCGCCCGTCGGAGCGCCCATCGGACCGCCTGTCGGACCGACCGTCGGACCGTCCACCTGATCGTCTCATGGCAGTGGTGCGCGAGGTCGAGGTCACTCTGCCCAGGCACGCAAACGACCCGGTACCGAAGGTTGTCGGCGCGAGTTGAGTCGGCAGTTGCGGCCGTCGGGTCCGCTGCGCGGTCTGCCCGATGTTGCCCGGCATGCTGCCACTGTTGTCCGGCTGGACTGCGCCCATGACCATGCTGGCCAAGCGAATTGTCACCGCCATCGTCCTGCTGGCCGCCTGTGTCGGCGGCTTGTGGTTCGCGCCGCGCTGGCTGTGGACGCTCGCGGTAGCTGCGGTGTTTGTCGTCGGGGCAGTCGAATGGGCGCGACTCACTGCACTTGCCCGGGTACCGACTGTCGTGTTCTGCGCAGTGGTCGGGGTGTCGGTGGCAGTGCAGGGGCTCGCCGGTCTGGGCCCGGGCTGGCTGGTCCCGGCGTGGATGCTGGCGGGGATCGTCTGGATCGGATTGGTCCCCCTGTTCCTCGCTGGTCAGGCGCCCGGCCTTGCCGGTTCGATGCTGGTAGGCTGGATCGTGCTGGCGCCGGCCGGGGCTGCGCTGGCTTGGCTTGGCGCTGCGCCCGGCCTGTTGCTCTCTTTACTTGCGATCGTCTGGATCGCGGACACCGCCGCTTTCTTCTTCGGCCGCCGGTTCGGTCGGCACAAGCTCGCGCCCACGATCAGTCCGGGCAAGACCTGGGAAGGTGTGGCCGGCGGCCTGCTCGCGGTTGTCGTCTATGTCACCGTGCTTCAATTCACCGGCATCGCTGCCGTCGGGCCGCTTGCGGGCTGGGCCGGCTGGCCGCTCGCGGTGCTGATCGCTGCGCTCAGCGTGGTCGGCGACCTGTTCGAGTCGCTGATCAAGCGCCGCGCTGGCGCCAAGGACAGCGGTACGCTGCTGCCGGGCCATGGTGGCGTTCTGGACCGGATCGATGGCCTGACCTCGACCTTGCCGGTCGCCGCGTTAGCGCTGTACGTGTACCTTTCGTATTGGTGGTGGTGAACAGATGAACAGACAACAGAACGAAGATCAGGCGGCCGCAGCGGCCAGCGCACTGCATGGGGCTTCAGCGTCGCAGGGTGCCGGCGCACGGGTCGGCCTGACGGTGCTCGGCGCCACCGGTACGATCGGCGTAAACACGCTGGATATCGTGCGCCGTCACCCGGACCGGTTCGAAGTGATTGCCTTGACGGCTGCGCGCCAGGTCGAGCGGCTGTATGAGCAGTGCGTCGAGTTTCGCCCGAAACTGGCGGTGCTTGCCGATCCGGCCGAGGCGGCGGCACTCGAGCGCCGTCTGCGCGCGGTCGGTATCGAAACCGAAGTGGCGGCGGGGCCGGCCGCCTGCGTGGCTGCAGCGGAGGATTCATCGGCCTCGCTGGTGATGGCAGCCATCGTCGGTGCTGCCGGTCTGCAGCCCACGCTTGCGGCGGCGCGCTGCGGCAAGCGGATACTGCTCGCCAACAAGGAGGCGCTGGTGATGACCGGCGGGTTGTTCATCAGTGAGGTGCGCAGGCACGGCGCCTCGCTGGTGCCGATCGACAGCGAGCACAACGCGATCTTCCAGTGCCTGCCGCGCGATTTTGCCGGCGATATGGAGCGGTCAGGCGTGCGGCGGCTGTTGCTGACCGCCTCCGGCGGGCCGTTTCGCAGCCGTTCCGCCGAATCGGTGGCCGACGCGACCCCAGACGAGGCCTGCCGGCATCCGAACTGGGTGATGGGGCGCAAGATTTCGGTGGATTCGGCGACCATGATGAACAAGGCGCTGGAGGTGATCGAGGCGCACTGGCTGTTCGGCGCCACACCCAGGCAGATCGAAGTCCTCATTCATCCGCAGAGCGTGGTGCACTCGATGGTCGAGTATCGGGACGGCTCTGTGCTGGCCCAGCTCGGCCAGCCCGACATGCGTACGCCGATTGCCTACGGGCTCGGGTTCCCAGGCCGGATCGACGCCGGGGTCGAGTTTCTGGACCTGCTGCGTACAGGCCGGCTCGAGTTCGAGGCGCCCGACCCTGAGCGCTTTCCCTGCCTGCCGCTGGCCTGGGCAGCGCTGGCAGCCGGGGGTACCGCGAGTGCGGTACTCAACGCAGCCAACGAGGTCGCTGTGGCCGCGTTCCTGGACCGCCGTCTGCGCTTCGGCGATATCGCCGGGGTGATCGGCGACGTGCTCGAGCAGCCCGTCCCGGGCGATGCGCGCTCGGTCGAGGGCGTTCTCGAGGCCGATACGATCGCCAGACATCGCGCGCACTCCGCCATCGCCAGGCGCGCCTGCTAAGATGCATGGGCCGATGGTGGTTCGCACCGTTGGCTGGTTCGCCGTCCCGACTGCGAAGCGAACCTGAGCACGAACCTGAAATTGACCCCGACTCCGACTCCGACCCCGACCCCGACCCCGACCCCGCAGGACAGGCGCCCGTCTTAGCCATGTTGACCACCGTCATTGCATTCATCGCCGCCCTGGCCGTGCTGATCGTCGTTCACGAATTCGGTCACTACCAGGTGGCGCGTTGGTGCGGGGTCAAAGTGCTGCGCTTCTCGGTTGGCTTCGGCCGTCCGCTGTTCAAGCGGGTGTACGGCGTTGATCGCACCGAGTGGGTGATCGGCGCGATCCCCCTGGGCGGCTATGTAAAGATGCTGGACGAGCGCGAGGACGCTGTCGCTCCGGGCGACCTGCCGCGCGCGTTCAACCGGCAGTCGGTGTGGAAGCGGATCGCCATCGTCGCCGCTGGGCCGGTGGCGAATTTCCTGCTGGCGATTGTCCTGTACTGGGCGTTGTTCATTCATGGCATCCCCGGCATGAAGCCGGTAGTCGCCGCGCCGCCCCCCGAGTCGATCGCCGCACGCGCCGGTTTCGAGCAGGGTGACCTGATCCGTGCGGTCGACGGCAAGGCGATCGTGCAGTGGCAGGATGCCCGGTGGCGGTTGCTCACGCATGCGGTGGATCGCGAGCAGGTGCGCATCGACGTGGTCGATTCCGCCGGCCGCGAGGCAGTGCGCACACTTGACCTGTCGGGCATCGAGTCCAGCCAGCTCGAGGAGAACTTTCTCGTCCATCTCGGGCTTGCCCTGGCGCAGCCGAAGTTCGACCCGGTGATCGGCCGCGTGGTCAGCGGCAGCGTGGCCGAGCGCGCCGGTCTGGTTGCTGGCGACCGGGTGCTCTCGATCGATGGCGCAAGACTATCGGACTGGGAGTCGCTGGTGCGCAAGATACGCGCCTCCCCGGGCCGCGAGTTGACTCTCGAAATCGACCGCGAGGGCAGGGCGGTGCCGTCTGTGCGCCTTGTGCCGGACAGCGCGCAGGAGGCCGGGGCCAAGGTGGGCAAGGTCGGCATCGGGCCGAAGGTCGACCAAACAGTGATCCAGGGAATGATGGTCGACATCAGCTACGGCCCGGTCGAGAGCCTCGGCGAGGCGATCGCAAAGACCTGGAATACATCAGTGCTCAGCCTGCAGATGCTGGGCAAGATGCTGATCGGGCAGGTGTCGCTGAAGAATCTTTCAGGACCGATCACCATCGCCGACTACGCGGGTCAGTCGGTGCAGGTGAGCTGGGTCGCCTACCTCACTTTCATCGCCCTGATCAGCATCAGTCTGGGTGTGCTCAACCTGCTGCCCATTCCGATGCTGGACGGTGGGCACCTGATGTACTATGCGATAGAAGTCGTGCGCCGCCGTCCGGTCTCCGATCAGGTGATGGCGGTGGGACAACAGGTCGGCATGGGCCTGCTGTTCGTACTCATGGCTTTCGCGATCTTCAACGACATCCACCGCCTGTTCGGCGGTTGAACCGGGTGGTGTACCGCTGGCCTGATTCCCGGCAGCGCACCGACGGCAACTGATTCAAAGACCTATAGCTCAATGCTGCGCGCAAGACATCTGGTGGTTGGCCTGGCGCTTTGCTGGGCGCAGGCGAGTTCCGCATTTGATCCGTTTACTGTCCGCGACATCCGTGTCGAAGGGCTGCAGCGCACCGAACCCGGAACCATCTTCGGCTACCTTCCGATCAAGGTCGGTGAGACGATGACCGACGAGCGTGCGGCGCAGGCGATCCGCACGCTGTATGCGACCGGCTTCTTTTCGGATGTGCGGCTCGAGGTCGACGGCAACGTCCTGATCGTCACCGTGCAGGAGCGCCCGGCGATTGCCCAGATCGACATCACCGGTGCCAAGGAGTTCAGCGGCGATCAGCTCAAGGCAGCCCTGCGCGGCATCGGACTCGCCGATGGCCGCATCTTCGACAAGGCCCAGCTGGAACGCGCCGAGCAGGAGATCAAGCGCCAGTACATCAATCGCGGCCGCTATGCGGCGCAGGTGCAGACCACGGTCACGCCGCTCGAGCGCAACCGGGTGGGCATTTCTTTCCAGATCACCGAGGGCGATGTCGCCCGTATCCGGCAGATCAACTTCGTCGGCAACAAGGTGTTCTCGGAACGCGAGCTGCTCAGGCTCATGGTGCAGCGAACGCCGGGCCTGCTCACCTGGTACAGCAAGCAGGATCAGTACTCCCGGGAACGTCTGTCGGCTGACCTCGACACTGTCCGGTCGTTCTACCAGAACCGCGGCTACCTCGAGTTCAATATCGAGTCGACACAGGTTCAGATCACCCCGGACCGGCGCGACATCTTCTTGACCATAAATGTCACCGAAGGTCCGCGCTACTCCGTTTCGGATGTGCGCTTCGCGGGCGAACTGTTGTTGCCTGAGGCCGAACTGCGCAAGCTGCTCAAGGTGAAGGCCGGCGATACGTTTTCCCGTGAGCGGCTAACCGAATCGACCAAGGCGATGACCGATCGCCTGGGCGACGAGGGTTATGCGTTTGCCAACGTCAACGCTGTGCCGGAGCTGGACAAGGACAAGCGCACCGCGTCGTTCACCTTCTTTGTCGATCCTGGCCGACGGGTTTATGTGCGCAGGGTCAACGTGAGCGGCAACACGCGGACCCGCGATGAGGTGATCCGGCGCGAGATGCGCCAGTTCGAGGGCGGCTGGTACAACGCCGAGGCGATCACCCGGTCGCGACGGCGTATCGACCGCCTGGGGTTCTTCTCCGTGGTCAACGTGGAGACGCCTGCGGTCGCAGGTGCCAGCGACCAGGTCGATGTGAATGTATCGGTGACCGAGCGCTCCACCGGCAATCTGCTGTTCGGCGCCGGCTTTGCCAGCGGAGATGGAATCATTCTGCAGGGCTCGGTGTCCCAGAACAACGTATTCGGCAGCGGTAATGCGGTGACCTTCCAATTGAGCACCGGCCAGATCAACAAGGTGGCCGCCCTGTCGTTCACCAATCCGTACTTCACCTCGGACGGGGTCAGCGGGGGGTTCGACATCTACCGCCGTTCGTTCGATGCCGGCCGGCTCAACATCGGCAGCTACACCACCCGAACCACCGGCTTCGGTGTGCGTGCCGGCGTCCCGGTGACCGAGAACGTCATCGTCAATCTGGGTCTGACCGCCGAGAACACGTCGATCGAGACCTTCGCGGACAGCCCGACCCGCTTTGTCGACTTCGTCAAGACCTTCGGCAAGGAGAACATGGCCCTGTTCGGCACGGTCGGCTTCGCAATCGATCGCCGGGACAGCCGCATCTACACGACCAGCGGTTCGTTCCAGCGCGCGTTTACCGAGGTCACCCTGCCTGGCAGTGACCTCGAGTACTTCCGGGTCAACTACCTGGGGCAGTACTTCTATTCTGTGTCGCGCGACCTGACCCTGCAGTTCACTGGCGATGTCGGTCTTGGGCAGGGTTTTGGCGGTAAGCCGTTGCCCTTTTATCGCAACTACTATGTCGGCGGCGTGAATTCAGTGCGCGGCTACGCGACCGGTTCGGTCGGGCCGCGCGATCCCCAGGGTCTGGCACTTGGCGGATCGCACAAGCTGGTCGGTAGCCTGGAGGCAATGGTGCCGTTCCCGGGTCTGCGCAATGATCGCTCGGTGCGGATGAGCGGTTTCGTCGATGGCGGTTTCGCCGACGAATCGTTCAGCGGGACGAACGCGCGCTACTCGGCGGGCATCGCGGTGCTGTGGGTGTCGCCGTTCGGCCCGCTGAAGATGAGCGCGGCTCAGCCGCTCAACAGTCAGTCGACCGATCGGTTGCAGCGGTTCCAGTTCACATTCGGGTCCACCTTCTGACGTCGGCGATGCAGGCGGGTGATATCATGTTTCGGAGATTCGGGGGAGGCGGGTAACCGGAGCGGGGATCAGGGTCGAGGGTCCAGGTCCGGGCCGCGAGCCCGGTGAACTTGTGCGCAAGTCAGTCATCGACCGCCCTGGCCGGATCGTCAACAGCTGAATTCTCAACTTGGCGGACAACCGGGTGTCCGGTGTGTACCGGCAGCCATATCGGGGGCGGGGATGGGTCGAAGAATCTGGCAGGTGCTGGCCCTGGCAGTCGCGCTGGGCGCGACACCGGTAGTGTGGGCACAGGTGCCCGACCTGCGCATCGGGTTTGTCGACACCGAGCGGATTCTGCGCGAGGCCGTCCCGGCGGTGCGTGCGCAGAAGCGGCTGGAGAAGGACTTCGCCCCACGCGACCAGGAGTTGCAGCGACTCGCCGCGCGTGCTAAGGATCTGCAGACTTCACTCGAGAAAGACGGGCTGACGCTGGCCGAGGCCGAGCGGGCGAAGCGGGAACAGGAACTGGCGCGCTTGACGCAGCAGTTCCAGCGCCTGCAGCGCGAGTTCCGGGAGGACCTGAACATCCGCCGCAATGAGGAAATGGCGACCGTGCTGGAACGGGTCAACGTGGTGATCAAGCGTATCGCAGAGAGCGACAAGCTTGATCTGGTGTTCCAGGAGGCGGTTTACCGCAGCCCGCGCATCGACATCACGGAAAAGGTCCTCAAGGCCTTGGCCGCGTCCGAAAAATAGTCCCCGCTGGTTCCCGGCGCAATTCCAGAGCTGTCATCGCGTCGCCTTCGATGGCAATGAGACTGTCCGATCTGGTGGCCCGTCTAGGTGGAGAACTCGCCGGCGATGACGATCCGGTGATCGATCGGATTTCATCGCTTGCCGAAGCGGGGACGGGATCGGTGTCCTTCCTGTCCAGCGACCGTCATCTCGCGCAGCTCGCCGGCACACATGCCAGTGCGGTGATTCTGGCACCGGCCGCGCGGGCGGCGACCGCGCTGCCACGGATCGTCACCGACAACCCGTACGCCTACTACGCCCGGGTCGCTGCGCTGCTCAATCCGTTGCCCGAGTTGCGCGGTGGCATCGATCCGGCGGCCAGCGTCGACCCGACCGCCTCGATCGATCCGACCGCCCGGGTCTGCGCCGGCGCGAGTGTCGGACCCGGGGTCACCATTGGCGCGGGTACGCTGGTGGGTCCGGGTTGTGTCCTGCTGGAAGGCGCGCGCATCGGCTGTGACTGCAGATTGGTGGCCAACGTCACTGTCTATCCCGGTTGTCGCCTCGGGGCGCGGGCACTGGTGCATGCCGGGGCGGTGATCGGCGCTGACGGTTTTGGCTTTGCGCCCGAGGCGGGGCACTGGTTGAAGATTCCACAACTGGGCTCGGTGGTGATCGGCGACGATGTGGAGATCGGGGCCAATACGACCATCGATCGCGGCGCACTCGACGACACGGTGATCGGCGACGGCGTCAAGCTCGACAACCTGATCCAGATCGGACACAACGTGCACATCGGCGCACATACCGTGATCGCCGGCTGCGTTGGCATTGCCGGCAGCGCAAGGATCGGCGCTGGCTGCCGGATTGGCGGCGCGGCCGGCATCCTCGGGCATCTGGAGATTGCAGACGGGGTCGAGGTGTCGCCGTTCACCCTGGTCACCCGGTCGATCAGCAAGCCGGGGAAGGTCACCGGCTACATGCCTGCCCAGGCACACCCGCAGTGGCTCCGGAATGCAGCTCAGGTGCGGCATCTTGCCCGCCTGGCAGAACGCGTCGGAGTTCTTGAAGCGCAGCTTGCCGCCATCGGTGCGCGGCCGGGCCAGTCCGCAGTGGAGTGCGTAGTGGATTCCGCAGTGGAGTGTATCGGCGCAGGCGTTGCGCCGCCGCCAAACCAGGGGGAATGAAGTGACCGAGACGATGGACATCCACGCGATCCTGCAGAACCTGCCGCATCGCTTCCCATTCCTGCTGGTCGACCGAGTGCTCGAACTCGAACCCGGGGTGCGTATCCGTGCGCTGAAGAACGTGTCGATCAACGAACCGTTCTTTCCCGGGCACTTTCCGCATCATCCGGTGATGCCAGGCGTTCTGATCATCGAGGCGCTCGCGCAGGCTGCCGCCATCCTGGCCTTCCGTACGGTGAAGTCGCGGCCGGACGACGGGTCGGTCTACTATCTGGCCGGGGTCGATGACGCTCGCTTCAAGCGCCCTGTGATGCCAGGGGACCAGCTGGTGCTCGAAGTCGAACTGACCCGCTACATGCGCGATGTCTACAAGTTCAAGGCAGCTGCGCGAGTGGACGGACAGCTGGCCGCCGAATGCCTGATAACGTGCGTGCGGCGCGCGATCGCCTGATCGAAGCGCGGAGGCGATATGACCGAACGCATCCATTCGACGGCTATCATCGACTCTTCGGCCGATCTGGCCGACGATGTCGAGGTCGGTGCGTTCACCCTGATCGGTCCGGATGTACGCATCGCGGCAGGTACCTGGATCGGTCCGCATTGCGTGCTCCGTGGCCATACCGAGATCGGCCGCGACAACCGGATTTTCCAGTTCTGTTCAGTCGGCGAGGCACCGCAGGACAAGAAGTACCGAGGCGAGCCGACCCGCCTGGTGATCGGCGATCGCAACACGGTGCGCGAGTTCTGCACGCTCAACTGCGGTACCGTGCAGGATGCCGGCGTGACCCGGATCGGCAACGACAACTGGATCATGGCCTATGTTCATGTTGCCCATGACTGCGTGCTGGGCGATCATACGATCCTGGCCAACAGCACTCAGCTCGCTGGGCATGTGGTCATCGGCGATCACGCGATCCTGGGGGGGTTCACTGGAGTGCACCAGTTCTGCAGTGTCGGCGCGCACTGCATCACCTCGGTCGGCAGTGTCGTGCTCCAGGACATTGCGCCGTTCGTGATGGCTGCAGGCAACCCGGCCGAACCCAGGGGCATCAACAGCGAGGGCTTGCGCAGGCGCGGGTTCGACCCGGATACGGTCGCGGCAGTCAAGCGCGCGTTTCGCACGCTGTATCGTTCCGGGCTGAGTCTGGACGAGGCGCGCGCCGAGCTCGCGCTGCAGGCTCACCAGGTGCCGCTGCTCGCCGTGCTCACCGATTTCCTGGCCACCCAGCGGCGCGGGCTGGCGCGTTGATCGCCCGGTCGAACCGGAACCCGAATCACCCGTTGGCGCTGTCCTCAGGCCAGATCCAGGTGCCGACCGCTGGCGTGACCCGGATCGCGCTGGTCGCCGGTGAACCCTCTGGGGACCTGCTTGGCGCGGAATTGATGGCCGCGGTACGCGCGCGCCGCCCGGATATCGTGTTCTGCGGCATCGGCGGACCGAAGATGCGCGCGGCCGGTCTGGACTGCTGGCACCCGATGGAGACCCTGGCGGTACGCGGCTACATCGAGGTCCTGCGCCGCTATCGCGAGATCGCGGCGGTTCGGCGCAAGCTGGTCGACCGATTGACCCGCGAGCCGCCGGACCTGTTCATCGGCATCGACGCGCCGGATTTCAATCTCGAGGTGGAGCGGCGTCTGCGTGCGCGGCGGGTGCGCACGATCCACTATGTCTGTCCGTCGATCTGGGCGTGGCGCGGTGAGCGCATCGGACTCTTGCGCGACGCCGCCGACCGGGTGCTGGCGCTGTTCCCGTTCGAGAAACCGCTGCTCGAACGCGGCGGCGTGCCGGTCACCTATGTCGGCCATCCGCTGGCTGATCTGCTGCCCGAGCATCCGGATCGGACCGGTACCCGGGAGCAACTGCGGCTGCCCGCTGCCGCGCCAGTGATCGCGCTGCTGCCAGGCAGCCGGGACGGGGAACTCGACTACATGGCTGACCTGTTCGTCGAGACCGCGCAGAAACTTCACGCCCGGCTGCCCGGCGTTCAGTTCCTGGTGCCGCTGGTCAGCCGTGAGACCCGTGCCCGGTTCGAACAGGCAATCTACGAACGCGAGGCCCATGACCTTCCGCTGCAGATCCTGTTCGGCCATGCCCATAGCGCATTGACCGCCGCCGACGCAGCGCTGGTGGCCTCCGGTACCGCCACGCTCGAGGCCGCGCTGTTGCGCTGCCCGATGGTGATCACCTACCGTATGGCGGACTGGTCCTGGCGCCTCATGCGGGGCAAGGGCTACCTGCCCTATGGTGGATTGCCGAATATTCTGGCGGGCCGGTTCATCGTGCCGGAACTGATCCAGGAGCATGCGACAGCCGAGAATCTGGCTCAGGCGCTGGCCAACCTGATCGGGGATCCGCCGGTGCGGCGTCAGCTCGCCGAGGTATTCGGCCGGATGCACCAGGAACTGCGCCAGGGCAGCGCCGAGCGGATCTCCAGCGCTGTGCTCGAAGTGCTCGGGGGGCCGGCTGGCCACTCTTAAGGGGGCATCGTCGCCAGTATCGCGGGCCGACGTGCACTGGCGCGGTCTGCCGGACCTGGCGCCGATGCCGGCTGGCCTGTGCGGCGTCGATGAAGCCGGCCGGGGGCCCCTGGCCGGACCGGTGTATGCGGCGGCAGTCGTGCTCGATTCGACCCGGTCGATTCCCGGCCTGGCCGATTCCAAGCGGCTGAGTGCGCGTCAGCGCGAGGCGCTGGCCGTCCTGATAAAGGAGCGTGCCGCTGGCTGGGCGATCGCGCTGGCCGAACCGGCCGAGATCGACGCGATCAACATCCTGCAGGCCAGCCTGCTGGCGATGCGCCGGGCAGTGCTCGCGCTGAATCGTCTGCCAGCTGCGGTCTGGGTGGACGGCAACCAGTTGCCCCGGCTGCCGGAGGTGTCCGGGCAGATGCTTGCCGTGATCAAGGGCGACGCCCGGGTCGCGGCGATCTCTGCGGCGTCGATCCTGGCCAAGACCGCGCGCGACGACTGCATGCGCGCGCTGGCGCTCGACCATCCGGGCTACGGCTTCGACCGGCATATGGGCTACCCCACCACTGCGCATTTCGAGGCATTGGCCAGGCTGGGGCCGTGCACGGCGCATCGCCGGTCGTTCCGGCCGGTGGCGGCTGCCGCCCGGTTGCACGGCGCGGCCTGAAGCGGCTGTGGTGCCCGGCCTGGCCAGTCCGGGGGGGCGGCTGCGGTCCAGACCGGCAGGCAGGAACCCGACTCAAGTCGCCCGGAATCGGTCCGTTAACGGTGGGCTACGTCGATCCATCCGACGGGCGCGCGTTTTGGCGAATATAAAAGGGCGGAGCTCGCATGCTGGTCATCGTCGGCTGGGTCGGAGTGCTGGTAGCGGTGCTAGGGGGCTATGCCATGGCTGGAGGCAAGTTCGCCGCGCTCTGGCAGCCGCAGGAGCTGGTGATCATCGGCGGGGCGGCGTTCGCGGCCTTCCTGGTCGGCAACTCGTCCAAGGTGATCAAGGCGACGTTCGCGACCCTGCCCACCTGCTTCAAGGGCTCGAAGTACACCAAGGAGATGTACCTCGAGTTGCTGTCGCTGCTGTACGACCTGCTGGCCAAGGTGCGCAAGGAAGGCCTGATGTCGATCGAGTCCGATGTCGAGACACCCGATCAGTCGCCGATCTTCACCAAGTACCCGATGATCCTCGAAGACCATCATGCGATGGACTTCCTGGTCGACTACCTGCGCCTGATGGTCGGCGGCAATCTGAACGCCTTCGAAATCGAGAATCTGATGGACAACGAGATCGAAACGCACCACCACGAGGGCGAGGCACCGATCGGTGCGATAGCGCGCATGGGCGACGGTCTGCCAGCGTTCGGCATCATCGCGGCGGTGATGGGCGTGGTGAAGACGATGGCCTCGGTCGGTGAACCTCCGGAGATTCTGGGCAAGAAGATCGGTGCCGCCCTGGTCGGCACCTTCCTCGGCATTCTGCTCGCCTACGGTTTCGTCGGTCCGTTGGCGAGTCTGCTCGAACAGAAGCTGTCCGAGCAGACCAAGATGCTCCAGTGCATCAAGGTGACGCTGCTGGCGAGCCTCAACGGCTATCCGCCGCAGGTCGCAGTCGAGTTCGGGCGCAAGGTGCTGTACTCGACCGAGCGCCCCAGCTTCTCCGAGCTGGAAGAAGAAGTGAAGCAGCGCAAGGGCAAGTAGTCCGCTCGCGCCGCGCGACTTAAACGCGAAGTACCTCTCGATCTGTCTACCGATTTGACTACCGACTCGCCTACCGACTCGCCTACCGACTCGGCTACCGACTGGCCGCCCCATGGCTGAAGACACCCAGCAACCGATCATCGTAAAGCGTATCAAGAAGGGTGGCCACGGCAAGCACGGGGGCGCCTGGAAGATCGCATACGCCGACTTCGTTACTGCGATGATGGCCTTCTTCCTGCTGATGTGGCTGCTCGGTTCGGTCAGCAAGGGCGATCTGAAGGGCATCTCGGACTACTTCAACACACCGCTGCGCACTGCGCTGATGGGTGGTTCTTCCACCGGCGAGGCTACGAGCGTGATCCAGGGGGGCGGTACTGACATGACCTCGCGCGCTGGCCAGGTGCGCAACGGCGATGTCGAGCCGGTCGAGCGCAAGCTCGACGAGAAGGAGCTCGAAGCCGAACTGGAGGCGCGCGAAAAAGCCAAGCTGGCCGAACTCAAGGAGAAGGTGGAGAGGGCGATCGAGGCCAATCCGCAGCTGATGCCGTTTCGCAAGCAGCTGATGGTAGACCTGACCCCGGAGGGGTTACGCATCCAGATCGTCGACCAGCAGAACCGTCCGATGTTCGCGACCGGCAGCAGCGCGCTGGCGAACTACACCCGGGACCTGCTGCGCGAGATCGGTACCATCCTCAACGATGTGCCGAACCGGGTCAGCCTGTCAGGACATACGGATGCGGCCGCCTTCGGCACTGGCGATCGTGGCTTCAGCAACTGGGAGCTTTCCGCCGAGCGCGCCAACACCGCGCGCCGCGAGATGGTCGCCGGCGGCATGGCCGACACCAAGGTGCTGCGCGTGGTCGGCCTGGCTTCGGCCGTGGGGTTCCCGGGTGCGCCGCCGTTGGACGCGGTGAACCGGCGCATCAGCATCATCGTGCTCAATCGCAAGACCGAACAGGCGATCACTTCGGAGTCTGCAGCGGCGCCCCGGGCCGGTGCCGAGGCTCCGCGTCCTGCGGGTCAAGTCGTCGCACCCGCGGTCGGGGCGAGCGCATCGGCGCCGGTCGCAGCGATCACGGCCGTCCAGGCCGCGCCGGCAGCACCGGCGGGACGCTGAGGTGTCGATGAGCGAATCCCGGCCAGCTGCACCGGTGCCCGAGCCGGTAACCCTGGCTCTGGCCGAGGGCCGGCAAGCGGGCAGGGCAAGGGGCTTTGCCCGTGGCCAGTTGCTCGCGCACAGCCTGGAGCGGATGCCCCCTGCGCTCGCCGGCCTGCTGATTCAGGTGGTGGCAACCGCCGCTGCACTGGCCCTTTACTGCGTTGCCGAAGTTGCTTCAATCGATACGCCGTGGACGCTCTGGGCGCTCCTGCAGGCCGGCATCGCCGTGCTGCTGGCCACCGCTACTGGCCAGGCGCAATGGTGGATCGTGATGCACAGCGCGTTCGCCCCGGCAGCATTGCTGCTCGGGCGGATCGATCCGCCGCCTTGGATCTACCTGGGTTTCGCCGGCGCCCTGGCGGTCACCAACGGCAATGCCTTGCGCGAGCGGGTACCGTTGTTTCTCACCAGCAGCGCTGCCTGCGATCGCCTGCTGGAACTGTTGCCGACCGGTACTCCGATCCGCTTCGTCGACCTGGGCTGCGGGTTAGGAGGTGTGGTGTGCAGCGTCGGGCGGGAACGGCCTACCGATGAATGCCTCGGGCTGGAGACGGCCTGGCTGCCCTTTGCAGTGAGCCGCCTGCGCAGCCTGGCGTCGCCGAACCGGGTGACGGTGAGGCGGCAGGACCTGTGGAAGCAGGACCTGTCGGGCGCCGACGTGGTGTACGCCTATCTGTCGCCGGTGCCCATGGCCCGGCTATGGGCGAAGGCGACCGGCGAGATGCAGGCCGGGTCGCTGTTCATCAGCAACAGCTTTCCGGTGCCGGGCGTGGCGCCTGAGCGCACGCTGCCGGTCGACGATGCGACCGGGTCGGCGCTCCATGTCTACCGCATGGGCGGACCAGCTGCCGCAGCCGCGATTACCGAATCCAGCGCCGCGCGCTCCTGATCGGGGTCGACCGTACCGGCGAGCCGGTCGATCGCCCGCTGCAGCATCGCTCGAAACGCCGGGTCGGTTGCGAATCGCGCAATCAATCTGGCCAGTGCGCCGGCGTCTCCGACCGGGTAGCAGGCTGGCCAGTCCTCACCGAGCAGACCGAGGTTGCCAGGGATACGCGAGGCGAGCACCGGGGTGCCGGCGGCGATCGCCTCTGACACGACGTTTGCGCCACCCTCCATGCGCGAACTGATGATCATCGCGCGCGAGCGGGCAATCAGCCGACGAGCGCGCCACGGTGCGACTTCGCCCAGCCAGCGGTAGCGCCGGTCTGCGCGCATCGCAGCGCGCGCCTCGCGTTCAAGGTCCGGGTCGAGGGCGCGCCCGACCTGGGTGATGCGAAGCCGGGCGGCAAGCGGGGCGGCAAGCAGCGGGGGCACCAGCGCCGGCAGCGCACGTGCGGCGCACAGCGGGTCTTTCTCGTCCCGCAGATGCCCGACCACGCAAAGCTCGAAGCTGCGCCTGAGCGGCTCGACCGCGGGGGCTGCGGGTGCCGACTGGATCACCACATGGGCGCGCGCGCGCAGATCGGTCGACAGCTCGTCCAGCGCACGCGGTTGCAGTACGACCAGCCGGTCTGCCAGTTGCAGCGAGCGCTGGGCCTGGCGGTCGTCGATGATGTCGCGGTACACATCGGTGCCGGTGAGCACCAGCACGATCGGTCGGTGCGGCAGCGCGGCCCGGAAGCGCACGATGGACTCGTGGCTACGCCTGGCGTGCAGCGCGAGCAGCAGTTCGGTCGGCGCACCGGCCTCCAGCGCACACATGGCGGCGGGCCGCCACTGGGTACAGATGCGCACTCGATGACCCGACTGGCGCAGCAGGCGTGCCCAGCGCACCGCGGTGTTGCGGTTGCCGGCGCGCGATGCGGGTGGGGCCGGTGTAACGAGCGAAATCTGCATCGGCGGGTAGCGCAGGTTCGCGCGTAAACTCGGGGGTGTCGCTGTGCCTCCGGACAGGTGAGGCCACCGGTAGCGCCGGGCGATGTTAGGGAGCTTGATCGACGATGTACAGCCCGCAGACCAGGATCGCACCGGTGCCTGATGCGTATGCCGCGCCTGCGGCGCTGCCAACGGCAGAGCGCCCGGCAGAGGGCCTGATCGACGACTGTGTGCGCCAGCTGGTCGAGGCGCGGTTGCGTACCCGGGCGGTGATGGCGTCCCTGGACGGCGAGGCGTTGCTCGGTCCACGCTTGCCGATCGTCAATCCGCCGCTGTGGGAACTCGGCCACCTGGGCTGGTTCCAGGAACGCTGGATGCTGCGCCCGCGTGGCGACGGCGCGCTCGCGCCATCGTCGCTTCCCGGGGCAGATACGCTTTACGACTCGGCACAGGTGGCGCACTCACTGCGCTGGGACCTGCCGTTGCCCTCGCTGGCCGCCACCTGGGTCTGGCTCGATAAGGTGATGGCGCTCGCGCTTGACGGACTCGAGCGCGAGCGCCGGCGCCTGGGCGATCACCCGGGCGCCACAACCTACTTCGCGCAGCTCGCAGCACGGCATGAACAGATGCACTCGGAAGCGTTCGTCTACAGTGCGCAGTCGCTTGGCTACACTGCTCCGGCCTGGGCGGTGACCGCCCGCTGCGACGAGTTTGCCGGCAGCCGGCCGGGCTCGGGCGCGTACACCAATGGCGCGGTATCGGGCGGAGATGTCGAAATCGCTGGTGGACGATTTCTGCTCGGCGCTGAACCGGGTACCGGGTTCGCCTTCGACAACGAGAAATGGGCGCATCCGGTCAGTCTTGAGCCCTACGCGATCGCCCGTTGCACGACCCGGGTGGCCGAGTACCTGGCGTTCGTCGAAGACGGCGGGTATGCCGAGCGCCGCTGGTGGTCGGAAGCGGGCTGGGCCTGGCGCGGGCAGGCCGAGGCGAGCGCGCCGGCGTACTGGCGCCGACTCGAGCGCCGGCAGGGGTGGGAGCAGCGCCGGTTCGAGCAATGGGAGGCGCTGCCGATGAATCAGCCGATGATCCATGTCAACGCGCACGAGGCGGCAGCCTGGTGCGTCTGGGCCGGTCGGCGCCTGCCGACCGAAGCGGAGTGGGAGTTTGCAGCGGCGACCGTACCTGGCGGCGGGCCGGATCATGCGCCCGGTCGACGCTACCCCTGGGGCACCACGGTCCCGGGCCCGGCATTGGCGAATCTATGGTCTGCTGACGGGGCGGGCGGGTCTTCTTTGCTGGCGGCGGGCGCGCTGGCGGCCGGGGACAGCGCCTGGGGCTGCCGGCAGATGATCGGCAACGTCTGGGAGTGGACTGCCTCGCAGTTTCAGCCCTACCCTGGCTTCGTGACCGACCCCTACCGTGAGTATTCCGAGCCGTGGTTCGGCACCCATCAAGTGCTTCGCGGGGGCTGTTTCGCGACGGCGGCTGACCTGATCAGCAACACCTGGCGCAACTTCTACACGCCGGAGCGGCGCGATGTGTTCGCAGGCTTCCGCAGTTGCGCTGGCGAGCGCCGATGACGGCCCAGACACTCTGGTACGTTCGCCGGGAAGGCAAGCTGATCGGGCCGCATCCGAGGAAGGTGATCGTCGACTGTCTGCTGCTCGGCCGTTTCGCCTGGGACGATCCGGCGAGTATGGATGGCCGGAACTGGCAACCGCTCAAACTGTACCCGGAAATCCTGGCGGCGCTCGAGCCTTCGGCACGCGCCGCCCTGGCCGAGTCCGACGAACCGTCGTCAATAAGCTGGCACAACGAGCGGCTGGCCGCGGCAAAAAGATGGGCGGACGAGCGCAGCGGGCTGGATCGACGCACCGGTGACGAGGTCGAGTCTGCCGAGGAGCGCCGCTCGCTCGATGAGCGCAGGCAGCAGCGTGAGCTGCTTCAGGTCGTGCTTTGGCGCCGGCTGCGCCGGGAACTGTCAGCGGCCTACGACCGCAGCGGGGCATCGCGGGGGTGGCTGCTGCCAGCGATTGCAGCCGCGGTGGTCGTGGTGGTGGCTGTGGGCATTGCCACCTGGCAGCGCGCGCCGAGCTCGATCGAGGTCTCGCTTGGCTCGCTGGCGGCCAATTGCGCCGCAGCGCCGGCGCCCGGGGTAAGTTGGGCCGGCTGTAACCGGCAGGGCGCCGCGCTCGGTGGGGTCAACCTGCGCGCGGCGCGGTTGTCCGGGGTGAAGTTTGCCGAGGCGGACCTGCGTAACGCCGATCTGACCTATGCCGAGCTTGCCGGCGCCGATCTCTCCGGCGCGCGTCTGTCCGGCGCGCGGCTGTTCGGTGCCAACCTCAGCGGCGCCAACCTGTCGGGCGCCAGTATGGAAAGCGCCGACCTGAGTTTCGCCGACCTGCGCAACGCGAAGCTGGAAGCGGTTCAGCTCACCCGGGCGCGGCTGGGTAACGCAATCTGGACCGATGGCCGGCGTTGCGCCTCGACCTCGATCGGCCGCTGCGACTGAGTCAACTCACGTGAGGTCACGGCACAGGCGCTGCGGCCGGGCGCTGGCCTCAGGGTGCGCGCGGCGACGAGCGGGCGGTACCGAGCAGCGGGGACACCCGCAGAACCAGCCGCCGCAGTCCCCGCCACAGCTTGGGCAGCAGCCACAGCGCAGCGATGATGAACACCGTGAGGAACGAGAGGAACACCAGGGGGTGGAACAGGGCGGCCCACAGGCCGCCGATCACCAGCGCATCCTCGGTGGACGACGCTGCAACATTGCTGAACGGCTCGGGCGAGCTGTTGATCAGTGCGCGGCTGGCCGCCTTGGTCAGGTGTGCGCCCGAGGCCAGGGTACCGCCGAGCAGAGCGGCCGTGACCGCGATCGCCGGGTCGTGATGACCGATCGCAGCAGCGGCCAGCAACGCCCCGGCCGGGATGCGAATAAAGGTGTGCACCGCGTCCCAGAGCGAATCCAGGCCGGGCAACTTGTCGGCGGCGAACTCGAGCATGAACAACGTTGCGCTGACCACGATCACCAGCGGGTTGGACAGGAGCTCGAGGTCGATCGGCAGATCGATGTAGCCGAACCGCCCGAGCATGCCGGCGAAGAAAAGCACGGCGTACAGCCGGATGCCGCTGGCCCAGGCCAGCCCGGCGGCGAGTGAGATGGTTTCCAGCAGTTCAAGCGACATTGCGGGGAGACCGTTCAGAAGACATGCCGGGTCAGGCCGGCATCATGCAGGATGGTCGAGGCGAGTTCCTCGATCGACTTGGCGGTGGCGTCCAGGAACCTGATAGCGGCCGTGCGCATCAGAACTTCAGCCTCGTGCACCTCATAGGTGCAGTTCGCCAGAGACGCATACTGGCTGTCGGGTTTGCGTTCGGTGCGGATGCGGTGCAGCCGCTGCGGCGTGATGGTCAAACCATAGAGCTTGCTGCGAAACCCCTGCAGGCTGGCCGGCAGGCCGCCGCCGCGTTCGAAATCTTCCGGTATCAGGGGGTAGTTCGCCGCGCGCAAGCCATACTGCAGCGCGAGGTAGAGGCAGGTCGGCGTCTTGCCCGAGCGGGACACGCCGATCAGGATGATGTCGGCGTCGTTGAAGTCGCGGGTCGAGCTGCCGTCGTCATGCATCAGCGAGTAGTTGACTGCCTCTATTCGCCGGCTGTAGCTGACCGAATCCTCGACGCTGTGGGTACCACCGATGCGGTGCGTCGACTTCACTCCGAGTTCGGCCTCCAGCGGCTGGATGAAGGTTTCGAAGCAGTTGATCACCATGGCGTCGGTGGACGCGCGCAGGGCGATCGCGAGCGCGTCCTGCACCAGGGTGCTGAACACGATCGGCCGGGTGCCGTCCCGGGCGCCGGTTTCGTTGATCTGGCGGGCCAGTTCGCGCGCCTTCTGCGGCGTGTCGATGAACGGAACGGTCACCTCGGAGAAGCGGACGCTCTCGAACTGGGTGAGCAGGCTGTGGCCGAGCGCCTCGACGGTGATGCCGGTGCTGTCAGAGACGAAAAACGCGGTTCGGTGTGAATTCATCGAAGGGGCGGAAGTGTCTGTTCGGCTACCATACTTGGTAGAGCGCGCCGGCACAATCGTCGGTCGGCAGACGAGGAGCAGGCATGGACAGGTATGTGGTGGATTTCGCAAAGCTTCGCATGTCGGATGTGGCGCAAGTGGGTGGAAAGAACGCCTCGCTTGGCGAGATGATCAGCGGGCTTGCGCACCTGGGGGTGCGGGTGCCGGAAGGTTTCGCCACCACCGCCGATGCCTTCCGCGAGTTTCTGGCCCATGACGGGCTGGCCGGCCGGATCGTCGAGCGGATGAAGGGGCTGGACGTCGACGATACCAATGCGCTCGCGGCCGCGGGTGCCCAGATCCGGGGCTGGATCACCGCGACGCCGTTGCCCGCGGCCCTGCATTGCGCCGTGGTCGAGGCCTACGAAAAGATGATTGCGCTGGCCGGGCCGCAGGTGTCGGTGGCGGTGCGATCCTCGGCGACTGCCGAGGACCTGCCGGACGCGTCGTTCGCCGGCCAGCAGGAAACGTTCCTCAACATCCACGGCGCGGACAACGTGATCGACGCGATGCGCCATGTGTTCGCGTCTCTGTACAACGATCGGGCGATCGCCTATCGGGTACACAAGGGCTATGAGCATGCCGAAGTCGCGCTGTCGGCCGGCATCCAGCGCATGGTGCGTTCCGGCACTGGTGCGGCCGGCGTGATGTTCACCCTTGACACCGAGTCCGGGTTCGACAAGGTCGTGTTCATCACGTCGTCATACGGACTGGGCGAGGCGGTGGTGCAGGGGGCGGTCAACCCGGACGAGTTCTATGTCTACAAGCCGGCGCTCGCGGCTGGACGCAAATCGATCGTGCGCCGCTCGCTCGGGGGCAAGGCGATCAAGATGGTATTCACCGACAGCCGCGCTGCCGGCAAGTCGGTGCAGACGGTGGATGTCCCGGATGCGGACCGCCGTCGTTTCTCGATCACCGACGCCGAGGTCGAGCAGCTGGCCCGCGACGCGATGAAGATCGAAGCCCACTACGGGCGCGCGATGGACATCGAATGGGCCCGCGATGGCGAGGACGGCCTGTTGTACATCCTGCAGGCGCGCCCCGAGACGGTGAAGGCCAATGCCGAGGTCGGCACCCTGCGGCGCTACCGGCTCAAGCAGAAGTCCGAGTTGCTGACTTCCGGGCGGGCGATCGGCCAGAAGGTGGGCAGCGGCCCGGTGCGCCTGATCGCTTCAGCCAGAGAGATGGACAAGGTGAAGCCGGGCGACGTCCTGGTGACCGACATGACCGATCCGGACTGGGAGCCGGTGATGAAGCGTGCCGCAGCGATTGTCACCAACCGGGGCGGACGCACCTGCCATGCGGCGATCATTGCGCGCGAACTGGGCATCCCCGCCGTGGTTGGCTGCGGCGATGCCACCTCGATACTGCACGAGGGCGACCTGGTGACGGTGTCCTGTGCCGAGGGCGATACCGGCAACGTGTACAAAGGCATCCTGGAGACCTCGATCAACGACGTGCCGCTGGACGAGATGCCGGTGGCCCCGGTAAAGATCACCATGAACGTCGGCAACCCGGATCTCGCCTTCGAGTTCCAGCGCCTGCCCAACGACGGGGTGGGGTTGGCGCGGCTGGAGTTCATCGTGGCCCGGATGATCGGCATTCATCCCAAGGCCTGTCTGGACTACCCGAACCTGCCGAACGATTTGAAGCGTGCGGTCGAGGAGCGTTGCGCCGGCTATCCGAGTCCGCGCGAGTTCTATGTCGAGAAGATGGTCGAGGGTGTGGCCACGCTCGGCGCGGCGTTCTTTCCGAAACCGGTGATCGTCCGGCTGTCCGACTTCAAGTCGAACGAGTATTCCGGACTGATCGGCGGGCCGAACTACGAGCCGCATGAAGAAAACCCGATGCTGGGTTTCCGCGGCGCTTCGCGCTATGTGGCACCCGCCTTCAGCGACTGCTTCGAGCTCGAGTGCGAGGCGATGCGCAAGGTGCGCAACGAGATGGGCCTGACCAACATCGAGATCATGGTGCCGTTCATCCGCACGCTGGGCGAGTGCCGCAAGGTGATCGAACTGCTGGCGGCGAACGGCCTGGAGCGTGGTCGGGACGGCCTGCGCCTGATCATGATGTGCGAGGTGCCCTCCAACGCGCTGCTGGCCGACGAGTTCCTGGAGTATTTCGACGGATTCTCGATCGGCTCCAACGACATGACCCAACTCACGCTGGCGATCGATCGGGATTCCGGCGGCTCGATCGCCGCGTCCTTCGATGAACGCGATCCGGCGGTGAAGAAGATGTTGGCGATGGCGATCCAGGCTTGCCGCAGGCAAGGCAAGTATGTCGGCATCTGCGGACAGGGGCCGTCCGACCACCCGGACCTTGCGCTCTGGCTGATGGAGCAGGGCATCGGCAGCCTGTCGCTCAACCCGGACACGGTGGTCGATACCTGGTTGTATCTGGCGAAGGCGGCGGCGAAACCGACGCCTGCCTGACGGTATGCTGTCCGGTTTTGATGCTGCCGCTCGAGTTGATGTCACTTTTGTTGTAAACGCAACGGAAACCGCGGCTCCAGCACCGTCGGGCGCCTCGACCCGGCCTGGTGCCAGTAGCGTTCAGGTAAAACTTGGCTTATGCTTTAGAAGCCGAGTGAACTGTTGGCGCTGACTGCATGAAAAATATAGGGAAAAGCGAAATCGAGGTAGCCGGAGCGCCAATCGGCATGGGGGTGCCGGGGTTGCTCGGACGGGCCATTTGCCGGGCTCATCTGCCGGCCAGTCTGCCAGCTCGTCTGGCAGCAATGGCAGTATTAGTGTTGCTCCCTGTGCCCTTGTTTTCATCGGCTAATGCGCAGCAGTTACCAGCGTCCAGACCAGACGCCGGAACCCTGCTCGAGCAGACCCGCGAGCCACGTGGCGTACCCCTGCGTGTGGCGCCGCCGGCACCCACGGTGACTCTGCCGGATCGTCCGTCGTCAGGCGTCTCCGGCGTGGCGCCGGGCAGATTCCGCTTTACTGGAAACTCGCGCCAGAGCGCCGATGTGCTGGGTGCAGCCGTGCGTGGTTTCGTTGGCAAGCCGCTGGACGCCTCCAACCTGCGCGATCTGTTGAGCGCGGTCGAAGAGGTCTATCGCAAGGCGGGCTATGTGGCGGTCGTGGCCTATCTGCCGGAGCAGCAGGTGCGCGACGGTGTGGTCGAGATCGCCATCGTCGAGGGGCGGCTGGGCCGGGTCAGAGTCGAGACGGCCGGGCTGTCGCAGGTGAAACCGGTGGTCGTCGACCGCATTCTCGGCACGCTGCAGGCGGGCGTGCCGATCCGGGAAGACGACCTCGAGCGGCGCCTGCTGTTGATTCAGGACCTGAACGGTGTGACCGCAGTCAACTCGGAACTCAGACCGGGACGTAACCTTGGCGAGGGTGATCTGGTGGTGCGGGTCGAAGATGCGCCGCTGCGGCTGCGCGCTGCGGTCGATCTGGACAACGGCGGCAGTGAAGCCACGGGCGGACTGCGCGCCGGGGTCAACCTGCGCTTCAACAACCCGCTGGGCGTGGGCGATCAGCTCGGCCTGCGCCTCCTGGTGCAGGAAGACCGGCTGACCGAACTCGGCCGGTTGAGCTACATTCTGCCGGTCGGACCGTACGGAACCAGGATCGGCGCTGGCTACACCCGGGTCAACTACGAACTCGGCGGCTCGTTCGCCAGTCTGCAGGCCAAGGGGCAGGCGGACAGCTATTCGGTGTTCGCAACCCACCCGGTCATCCGGTCGCGCAACGCCAATCTGTTTGGCCAGATCGTTGGCGACTACAAATTGCTTACCGACACGGTGGACGCGACGCAGCCGCCGACGCTGAACGACAAGCGGGTGAGGTCGGGCAAGGTCGGGGTGTTCGGCGACTTCCGCCAGCAGAATGGGTCGATCTCCCTCGGTTCGGCGCTGCTGACGCTGGGAGATGTCGACATCCGCAGCCCGGCTGAACTGGCCAACGACCGCTTCGGACCGGGCACCAACGGCAGCTTCACCAAGGTCAACTATGACCTGCAGACCGTCCAGTCGATTGCCGAATGGGGCGGGCCGGTGTCGCTGTCCATGCTGGTGCTCGGTCAGATCGCCAGCAAGAATCTCACCTCGGCCGAGCGCCTCAGTCTGGGTGGTCCGGCCGGCGTGCGCGCTTTCCCCACCGGTCAGCTGATCGTCGACGAAGGCACGTTGTTCCAGGGCGAATTGCGCTACGCGCCGCAGGTCGCCCAGTTGCGGCCAGACCGGTTGGGGGTGTCGACGCTTGCGCTGTTCTACGACTATGCCGAAGGCAGCGTCTGTCATGATGCGGCGTCCTGCTCGCGCGGCCAGTCGGTGCCGGTGCCGTCCAGCAACAAACTGCAGGGCGCGGGTCTCGGATTGCGGGTGTCCCGACCGGGCTCGCACCTGATGCGGGTCGATCTGGCCTGGCGTACCGGCGGTGACAGCGTGGTGGCTGGAGAATCGCGCGGATCGCCAAGAGTTTGGGTGCAACTGATCAAGGATTTGATGTAGGGTTGTTTCCAACGGGTGCGGGCGCGTTGAACCCGCGCCGATAGCCGGGACGAGTCAGTTGTTGGTTTGTTGGCTCGTTGGCTTGTTGGTTCGTTGGTTTGTGGGTTCATCGGCACCAGGGGAAACGGGAATGCGGCAACTCAGACGGAGGTCTGCACTGCACGCAGCGGTGTTGCTGGCCCTGTCGGCGCTGGGCAGCACGCCGGTGCTGGCTGCCGGCTTGCCGACCGGCGGGCAGGTCACCGCTGGCGCTGCCACGATCTCCGCTTCTGCACCCAACACGCTGACCATCCAGCAGTCGACGCCGCGCGCTGCGATCGACTGGCAGAGCTTCGGCATTGCGGCCGGCAATGCGGTGAACTTCGTGCAGCCAAGTGCGAGTTCAGTAGTGCTGAACCGGGTGATCGGAAGCGGTGCATCCGAGATCTTCGGCCGGCTGTCGGCGAACGGGCAGGTCTTCCTGATCAATCCGAACGGCGTGCTGTTCGGGCGCGATGCGCAGATCGATGTCGGCGGCTTCGTCGGTTCGACGCTGTTGCTCGGCAATGCCGACTTCATGGCCGGGCGCTACACGTTTGCAGTTGCAGGCGCTGGCGGCGCGATCATCAACGACGGCCGTCTGCGCGCGGCCGACGGCGGCTATGTGGCGCTGATCGGACCCTCGATAATCAACCGTGGAACGATCCAGGCCAATGGCGGTACGGTGGCGCTGGGCGCTGGCGATCGGGTCAGCGTCGATCTTCGCGGCGACGGCCTGTTGCGACTGAACGTCGATGCCGCAGCGCTGCGCGCCTCGATCGACAACGCCGGCGCGATTACCGCCGAGGGTGGGCGGGTGGTGCTGAGCGCCCGGGCCCTGGGCGAGGCAACCGCCAGCGTGATCAACCTGTCCGGGGTGGTACGGGCCAACTCGGTGGTCGAGCGCAACGGCGAGGTGTTCATCTCCGGTGGCGAGCGGGGAACGGTGAATGTGTCCGGCACGGTCGAGGCCCTCGGCGCCACTGCAGGCTTGCGCGGTGGCGAGATCCGCATCCTGGGCGAGCGGGTCGGACTCACCGGTGCGGCGCGGATCGATGCCAGCGGCAGCGCCGGCGGCGGCACGGTCCTGGTCGGTGGCAACTTTCAGGGCCTGGGTCCGGAGCAGAATGCCCAGGCGACCTATGTCGCGCCCGATGTGATCATCGATGCCAGCGCCCGCCGCGACGGTGATGGCGGTACGGTGATCGTCTGGTCGGACCAGTCGACACGATTCCTTGGTCATGTGACCGCACGCGGCGGCGCGCAAGGCGGGCGCGGCGGATTCGCCGAAGTTTCCGGGCGCAGGTTTCTCGACTTCCGCGGCACAGCCGATCTGAGTGCGCCGTTCGGCCTGACCGGTCGATTGCTGCTCGATCCACTCGATATCACCATCAGCAATGCGACTACCGCTGATGTGCTGGGTACGGGGCCGGCGTTGGATCCGTTCCTGCCGGATCCGGCGGGCACCGGCGGCACGTTGCAATGGGCCACGATCCTTGCGGCGCTGGTGGGCAGCAACGTGGTGGTGCAGACGTCCAGCGCTACCGGACCGGGCACGGGCAGCATCACCGTTGCGGCGACGCCGGCGTCTGCCTACAACACCGCGAACTCGCTGACGCTGGATTCGGCACCGGGCGGTGGCAGCATCGCGATCAATGCCGCGATCACCAACACCGGCACCGGCGGGCTTGTGCTGAATTCGGGCAACGACATCACGGTCGGTGGCGCGCTGAGTTTCGGCGGTTCGATTGCGATGACTGCTGGCGCGGGCGGCAAGGTCGAACTCAACCAGAACGTGATCGGCGCCGGGGTGTCGATCACCGCCGGCACTGCCGGGGTCAGCCAGGCTGTCGGCCAGTCGATCGACGCCGGCAGTGGCACGCTGGCGGTCGACGGTGGGGGCGGCGCGGTTGTGCTCAGGACGCTGTCGACCACCAACCCCGGCGCGGCAGCGGTTGCCGTCACCGGCGCCACGACGCTGGCCGTGGGCGCGATCAATGTCGGGGCAGGCGGGACGATCACCCTGGCGCATTCCGGCGCCGGCTCACAGACCGCGGCACTGACCGGAAACCTCAACCTGGTTGCTGGCGGGACTGGCACGTTGACGCTCGATCAGGCCAATAGCTATATCGGCACCACGACCATCAACGGCGGGACGCTGCGCGTCGGTGCCGGCAGCACGGCCGGTACGCTGGGCAGTGGCGCGGTGACCAACAATGCGACGCTGCAGATCGACCGCAGCAATGCACTGACCGTGGGCAACGCGATCAGCGGCAGCGGCAGCCTGATCCAGTCTGGCGGTGGCACGACCACGTTGACTGGCAACAACAGCTATCTCGGCGCGACGACGATCAGCGCGGGCACGCTCAACATCGGCGGCGGCGGCGCCACCGGCACGCTGGGCGCCGGCGTGGTGAACAACAGCGGCACGCTGCAGATCGACCGCAGCAATGCAGTGACCGTGGCCAACGCTATCGGTGGTACCGGCGCATTGAGGCAGTCAGGCGCAGGTACGGCCACGCTCACCGGTAGCAACAGCTATTCCGGCGACACCACGATCGACCCGGGGAGAACGCTGCAGATCGGCAGCGGTGGAACGGCCGGTTCTCTGGGCGCGGTGGCGGGCGACGTTTTGAACAGTGGAACGCTGGTCGTCAACCGCAGCGATACGCTGATCATCGGCAATCGTATCATCGGCATCGGCGGTCTCGACCAGATCGGTACTGGCACGACTGTGCTGACCGGAGCCAATCTTCACCTGGGGGCGACGACGATAGACGCCGGTACGCTGCAGGTCGGCAATGGCGGCACCAGCGGTTTGCTCGGCGGCGGGTCGGTGACGGTGGACGCACCGGGGACACTCGCGTTCAACCGCAGCAATGCAATCACGGTGGCCAACGCGATCTCCGGCACTGGCGGTATCGCCCAGTCCGGCAGTTCGACCGTGACGCTCACTGCCGCGAACATCTATTTCGGACCCACCACAGTCAACAGCGGGACGCTGACCGTATCCGGCGCAGGCCGGTTCGGCATCGGCACCGGCGCTGCCACGGTCGTCACTGGCGCCACGCTGGATATTGGTTCAGGCTTTCACACGTTCGGCGGCCTGAGCGGAGGCGGGGCGGTACAGTTGAACAACGGTACGCTGAATGTCGGCGGCACTGGCGGGACGTTCGATGGGCAGCTCGTCGGCTCTCCGTTGTCGACCTTCAATCGAACGGGCAGTGGCACCCTTGCGCTGACTGCAAACAGCGCGTTCTTCGGATCGACCACGGTGGCGGCCGGCAGCGCGCTTTCGCTCGGTGCAGGCGGCACCACCGGCAGCCTGGGGGGCATCGGGTCGATCTCGGTCACCGGCACGCTGATCGTGAATCGCAGCAACGCGATCACGATTGCCCAGCCCATCACTGGAGCCGGTGCGCTGACCCAGGCGGGCAGCGGCACTACGACGCTGACGGCCACAAACAGTTACATCGGCCCCACGACGATAAACGACGGCACGCTGCAGGTCGGCAACGGTGGCACGATCGGCACCCTTGGCATCGGGCCGGTGACCAACAACGGCACGCTCGCGATCAATCGCAGCGACTCGGTTACGTTGTTCAACGCGGTGAGCGGCAGCGGGAGTCTGACCCAGGCCGGTGCCGGCACGACCACGCTTATCGGCAACAACAGCTATGGCGATACCGTGATCAACGCGGGTGCGCTGCAGGTCGGCAACGGGGGCACGATCGGCACCCTGGGCACCGGCACAGTGACCAACAATGCGGCGCTGGTGGTCAACCGCAGCGACGCGTTGACCCTCGGCAATACGATCACCGGCGGCGGCAGCGTGCGCCAGACGGGAAGCGGCACGACGACGCTGACCGGCAACAACGACTATGCCGGCGCGACGGTGATCCTTGCCGGGTCGCTGCGGGTGGGCAGTGGTGGTGCCAGCGGCTCCGTGGGTACCGGGCCGGTGACCAACAACACGTCGCTGGTGATCGATCGCAGCGATGCGGTGACTGTCAGCGGTGCGATCAACGGGCTCGGTTCGCTGACCCAAGCCGGGACCGGCACGACGACACTGACCGGCAGCAACGGCTACCTTGGCACGACGACGATCAGCGCTGGGACACTGCAACTCGGCGATGGCGGCACGACCGGCACACTCGGCAGTGGTACCGTCTTCAACAACGCCACGCTGGCGATCAACCGGAGCAACACGCTGACCATCGGCAACGCGATCTTCGGCAGCGGGGCGCTGACCCAGGCAGGCAGCGGAACAACCGTACTGACTGGAGGAAACTTCTATGGCGGTACGACGAGCATCGATGCCGGGACCCTGCAGGTCGGAAACGGCGGTATCACGGGCACGCTCGGTTCCGGCGCGGTCGTGTCCAACGGTACGCTTGCCTTCAATCGAAGCAACGCGATCACGGTGGCCAACCTGATCTCCGGCAGCGGCGGCATCGCGCAGTCGGGCGGCTCGGCCCTCACGCTGACTGCGGCGAACACCTACTCGGGGTCGACCACGGTCAACAGTGGAACCTTGACGGTCGCCGGCGCCGGCCGGTTCGGCGATGGCACTGGCGCGGCTTCGATCGCCAGCGGTGCGACGCTGGACATCGGGTCGGGCACACAGACGATCGGGGGGCTGGGCGGCGCAGGGACCGTGCAGCTGAACGCCGGGACGCTGAACGTCGGCGGCAGCGGCGGCACCTTCGCAGGCCAGATCGTCGGCGCGACAACGTCCACGTTCAACCGCACTGGCACCGGCACGCTGGCACTGACTGGCAACAGTACCTATGCCGGGTCGACGACAGTGGCCACAGGCAGCGCGCTTTCGCTCGGTGCCGGCGGCGCCACTGGCAGCCTGGGCAGTGGTGCGATTGCGGTAAGCGGTACGCTGATCGTCGATCGCAGCAATGCAGTCACCATTGCCCAGGGCATCGGCGGCAGTGGCGGTCTGACCCAGGCCGGTATCGGCATCACCACGCTGACCGGGGCGAACAGCTACACCGGCACCACCACGATCAGCGCGGGCACCCTGCAGGTCGGCAACGGCGTCACCATCGGCACCTTGGGCAACGGGGGGGGCGTGATCAACAATGCGACGCTGGCGATCAATCGCAGCAACGCGCTGACCGTGAACAACCCGATCAGCGGCACCGGCGTTCTGAATCAGGTGGGCTCCGGTACGACCACGCTGACTGGCAACAGCACCTTCAGCGGCACCACGACCATCGCGGCGGGCACCTTGCAGATCGGCGCCGGTGGCACCAGCGGCAGCCTCGGCGGCGGCGCGGTGACCAACAATTCGGCGCTGGTGGTCAATCGCAGCGACGCGGTGACCGTGGCGGGTGATATAGGTGGCACTGGCAGCCTGACCCAGTCGGGCAGCGGTACGACCATCCTGACCGGCAGCAACAACTACACCGGCCCGACCACCATCAGCGCTGGCACGCTTCAACTCGGCGCTGGCGGCACCACCGGTTCGCTCGGCAGTGGCTCGGTAACGAACAACGCGGCGCTGGTGGTCAACCGCAGCAATGCGTTGAGCATCACCAACACGATCAGCGGCACCGGTTCCCTGACCCAGGCCGGCAGCGGGACGACGACGCTCACCGTCAACAACAGTTACGGGACCACGACGATCAGCGCCGGCGTCTTGCGCGTGGGCAGCGGCGGTACCACCGGCAGTCTTGGTGCCGGGGCCGTCCTCGACAATGGCGAACTGGTGATCGATCGCAGCGATGCCGTCACCCTGACCAACACCATAACCGGCAGCGGCAGCCTGACCCAGGCGGGCAGTGGAACCACCACCCTGACTGCCAACAACGACTACGGAGGCGGGACGACGATCAGCGCAGGGACGCTGCGGGTCGGGTCGGGCGGCACGACTGGAGCGCTCGGTGGCGGCGCGATCACCAACAACGGCAGTCTGATCGTCGATCGCAGCAATGCGGTTACCCTCGCTGGCGACATCTCCGGCACCGGTTCGCTGACCCAGTCCGGGGCCGGGACCACATCGCTGGCGGGCAACAACAACTACTCCGGCACCACGACCATTGCCGCCGGCACGCTGCAGGTGGGCACTGGCGGCACCAGCGGAACGCTTGGCACGGGTGCACTGACCAACAACGGGACACTCGCGATCAACCGCAGCGATGCGGTCACCCTGTCGGCGGCGCTCGGCGGTTCCGGGGGTATCACCCAGGCCGGCAGTGGTGTCACCACACTCACCGGTGCCAACAATTACGCAGGCGCGACGACGGTGACTGCCGGAACGCTGCGCGTCGGAGACGGGGGCACCAGTGGCACGCTCGGCGCTGCTGGCGTGAGCGTCGCCAGTGGTGCCACGATCGCCTTCGACCGCAGCGACGCCGTGGTCGTTGCCAACGCGATCAGCGGTGACGGCGGGTTGGCGCAGGCCGGCACCGGTACGACTGCACTCACCGGCAACAATTCCTACCGCGGGCCGACGGTGATCAGTGCCGGTACGCTGCAGGTCGGTAATGGTGGCGCTGCAGGAACCCTCGGCACCGGCACGGTCGCCAACAGTGGCACCCTCGCGATCAATCGCAATGATGCGCTGACGCTGAACAACCCGATCAGCGGCAGTGGCGGGCTGATTCAGGCGGGTGCCGGCACGACCACGCTAACCGGGAACAACGCTTATACCGGTCCAACCACGATCACTTCGGGCACGCTGCAGGTCGGCAACGGCGGTACTGCCGGAAGCCTGGGCAGCGGCACGGTGCTGAACAATGCAGCGCTGGTGGTGAACCGAAGCGATGCGGTGACCTTGACCGGCGCGATCAGTGGCGGCGGCAGCCTGACCCAGTCGGGTACCGGCACGACCACGCTGACCGGCAACAACAGCTATACAGGCGGCACCGTGATCGCGGCTGGCGGGTTGCAGGCCGGGGACGGTGGCGCGAGCGGCAGCCTGGGTTCCGGTGCGGTGACCAATAACGGGTCGCTGACGATCAACCGCGGCGATGCGGTAACGCTGGCCAATTCGATAAGCGGGACCGGCACTCTGGTGCAGGCCGGCAGCGGGACGACGACGCTGACCGGCACCAACACCCATGCCGGTACGACGACGATCAGCGCGGGCACGCTGCAGGTCGGCGATGGCGGGGCCGCCGGTACACTCGGCGCGGGTGCAGTAGTCAACAACGCGACTCTGGCGATCAACCGGGGTGACACCGTCACCGTGGGCAATGCGATCAGCGGCAGCGGCGCGCTGGTGCAGTCCGGGTCAGGCACGACACTCCTCACCGGCAACAATAGCTACAGTGGAACGACCCGCATCAACGCCGGGACCTTGCGTGTGGGTGGCGGTGGCACCAGTGGCACGCTGGGCACGGGTACGGTGATCAACAACTCGGCGCTGGTTCTGGACCGCAGCGACATCGTCAGTGTGAGCGCTGCGTTGACCGGACCGGGCAGCGTGACCTTGAACACGACCGGCGATGTGGCCCTGACCAACCCGGGCAATGTGCTGCCCGGGGTGATCAGTCTGCCCAGCGCCGGGTCGGTGACCATTGCCAACAGTGTGGCGACTACTCTAAGCAATCTGCAGGCGACCTCGCTCAACCTGCAGTCGGCGGGGGCGGTGTCGCAGACTGCGGGCAGCGCGGTGCGGGTCAGCGGCAACACCACGATCAGCTCGGCATCGACCATCACCCTGCGTAACGACGGCAACGACTTCGCCAATCCCGGATCGTCCGGCGCAGCCTCGTTCATTGGCACCCGGTTCGACATCCATGACAGCGTTGGCGGCATCGCGATGGGTACGCTCAACGCGCCGCTCGGGTTGGTCACTGCGACCTTCGCCGGAGGTGGGGTCGGTATCTCGCAGGCGCCGGGCACGGTCTGGACCGTCCCGGATCTGCGCCTGCTTCTGATCTCGCCAGCGCGCTCCGCGGTCGACCTGTCGGCATTGCCCAATCGCAGCCCGGCGATCGAAAGCGTCCTCGCTAGCGGCAGCATAGGAACTTCCACTCAGCGCCTGGCGATCGGTGGCTCCGCGAGCACGGTGACCCTGGGCTTTGGCGCCGTCGTGTCTCCCACCGGCACCGCCTTCTTCCAGCCGTCGACGACGACGCGGGTGAACTGCCTCAACGAGTACTGTGTCGGCAACACCGTCTCGCTTGGCGTTTCGCTCGCCGAGTCGCAGGCCCAACTGGGCGCGTCCATCGTCTATGTGGCTCTGGGCAACAGCCAGCGCGAGCAGATCGACCTGACCTCGGGTACCGGCGTGTTGCGCCGGCAACTGCTACGCGATTCGCAGGATCTCGGCCCGCTGGGGCGAGAGTTCTCGATCTTCGATCTCGGCGTGCTGCTGCCGGACGAGTTCAAGCGTAAACCGAAGCCCTGATCAGTTCTGACGGCCACCGGCTCGTTTGGCGGCGTCGTTCGCCTTGGCCGACGCTGCCGCGTCCTGGCGCTGCGCCGCAGCCGCGCGCTCGGCGGCGGCGGCTTTCTCCGCTGCTGCAGCTTTCTCGGCAGCGGCAGCTTTCTCGGCAGCGGCTGCGCGGTCGGCGGCGACCTTCTCGGCAGCTGCCTTTTCCGCGGCAGCCTTCGCAACGGCCGCTTTTTCTGCCGCCAGTTTCTCGACCGCCGCCCTCTCGGCTGCGGCACGTTGCTCAGCAGCTGCCTTCTCCGCGGCCGCGCGCTCGGCAGCGGCCCGATCAGTCGCGGCACGCTCGGCGGCTGTCCGTTCAGCAGCATTGCGCTCGGCGGCGGCCTTCTCTGCCGCAGCCCGATCGCTGGCTGCCTTGACCGCGCTCTTGTCCGCCGCCGCCTTGTCGGCCGCAGCCCGATCGGCCGCAGCCTTGCCCGCAGCCTTGTCGACAGCAGCGCGATCCATGATCGCCCGTGCAGCGGCTTTCTCCGCAGCTGCACGTTCTGCCGCAGCCTTGGCGAGCGCGGCCTTGTCGGCGGCGACATCGGCATTGGCCCGGTCCATCGCCGAGTCCATCTTGCGCAACGCGTCCTCGTTCTCTTTCGGACGCACGGGTTGCTCGACCGCTGGCGGCGGCGGGACCGGGGTTGCCTTTGCCGGCACCGGCGCGCTCTTCGGGGCCGCCACCGGCGCAGGCTGCGGCGGTGGCACCGGCGCCGTTGCCGACCCGGCGCCGAAGATCATCCAGCCACCCACCGCCAGCGCGATCAGGCCGCCGATGCCACCGGCGACCAGCGGTAACGGGAGGCCCGCCGCTGCACCGTCATTGCTGCCCGGTTCGGGCGCCGATCGGGTGGGCTGCGGTGTGCTCTGTTCAACCCGGGCCGGTGGCGGCGCAGTGGGCTGCGCCGATCTTGCGAGGTCTGGCGCCGCAGCGCCGCGTCCGGCGTTGATTGTCGGCTCGGTTCCTGCAGCGGGCGCGCGCGAAGTCGCGGCGTAGGTCGGCTCGGCCTGAGTGCCCGACGCGCGCAGACGATCGGCCTTCCGGCGTGCCAGTTCGCCATACACGCCGGTCGGAAACTTCTGCAGATGAAGCTCATAGTCGGCCGGATCGTTGCTGTCCTTGATCGCACGCCAGAACTCCAGCTCGACATCCTGTGCGCTGGCGCCACCCGGCGGAATCGAACTCTGGGCACCTGGTGCGGTGCGCGCGCCGGACGTGTCGGCAAGGCGTTGTGCCGCCGAGTCGGCCATGCGCTGCGCATCGGAGGCGAGGATGAACTGCGTGGCCTCCTCGTCGGCTTCACCTGTACTCACACCTTCCGGCGTGCCCATCAGCAGCGCCGTCAGCGCCGATGAGAATTCGCTCGCACTGCGATAACGATCGTTCTTGTCCTTCGCCAGCGCGCGATTGACCACCCGGTCTACCGCCGGCGGCAGGCCGGCATTGATCGTGCTGACCGGCGGCGGCTCATGCTGCAGGATCTGGTTGTAGATCGTCCACGTCCCGGCGCCAGTGAACGGCTTCTCTCCAGTGAGCATCTGGTACAGGATGACGCCGCAGGCAAACAGATCGGTGCGGTTGTCCACCGGCAGGCCCTGGATCTGCTCCGGCGACATGTAGCTCGGCGTGCCGACCATCGTGCCCGCCTGGGTACGCTCGGCCGACTCGGTGATGCGGGCGACGCCGAAGTCGGTGAGCTTCACCCGGCCGGCGCTGTCGAGCATGATGTTGGCCGGCTTGATGTCGCGATGGACCACACCCTGCTTGTGGGCATAACCCAGGCCACCGAGCAGCTCGTTCATCACCCGCACTGTGGTCGGGAAGTCGAACGGCTTCCCGGTGTCCAGATGCGACTTCAGTTCCTTTCCGTCGATGAACTCCATCACGATGAAGGTGGTGTCGTCCTGGTCGCCGAAGTCATAGACGCCGACGATGTTCGGGTGGGTCAGTCTCGCGACCGCCTGCGCTTCGCGCACGAATCTGGCCGCATACTGCTTGGCCTCCTCGTCGTCCAGAATGGCACTGCGCAGGATCGTCTTGATCGCCACCCGACGGTTCAGACGGGGATCACGACCTTCGTAGACGATGCCCATCGCGCCCCGGCCCAGCGTGCGGACGATCTCGAATCTGCCAAGGGACTTGCGCGGAACGGCACTCATGGATCTGCAGGCTCGAGAGGCGATTGGACCACGCGCTGGCGCGCATCATCAGCGTAAACAAAAACTGCGCAAACAGCTTCGCAGACAACTGTATTGCCAACGACGCAGCCAACGGCATCGGAGCGCTTGATAAACCCGTAGTTTACGGTAATGATCGAAGGCCAGAAATGAAATTATTGGCGCTGAGCTTCTGTCCCGACCGATGCTGTTGATCCAGGTGTACGACGCCGGCACGCTGGCAAACGAGGTCCGCTCGAACGCGTCGCTGCTGACCATCGGCCGGGACGAGAAGTCAGCCGTGGTTCTCAACGACCAGGCCCGGCATATTTCCAGGCTGCATGCGACCCTCGAGCGGGTCGATGGCAGCTGGCAGCTCACCGTGCATTCGCGGGTCAACCCGGTGCTGGTCGATGGACAGGTGATGCGTACCGGGCAGACGCGGCCGGTGGCCGATGGGTCGCGCATTACCATGTCGCCGTTCGAACTGGTAATCGACATGGTGGGGCAGGCAGCGGCGCCGCTGCCAGAGGGCAACGCCGAACCGGCGCTGGCGGATGGGCCTGCCCCGGCAGAAGGGCCTGCCCCGGCATCTCGGCCTGCGCTGGCCGAGGGACCTGCCCTGGCAGCCGGCTTCGTCAACGCGGTCGGCGACTCCACCTTGGATGAACAGACCAGCCTGCCAGCGAAGCGGCGCGCCCAGGCAGACGCGTCCAGGCGGGGTGTGGCTGCGTTTCTGCGTGGCAGCAATCTTGGCTATCTGCAGATTCCGGATGACCTGGCCGATGAGTTTCTCGAGCAGGCTGGCGCAGTGCTGCAGGCACTGGTCGAGGCGCAGATGCAACTGATGCTGGCCCGTAGCGAGGCCAGGCGCGACCTGCAGGCCAACGACTCGACGAAGGTCTCTGGGCATGAGCGCAACCCGCTCAGGATGATATCCAACCCGGCAGAAGCAGTGCGCTACCTGATCGATCCCGCCCGGCGGCGACCCGACCTGATGCTGCCGGTAGAAGCGGTGCAGGACGCGGCGCATGAACTGCAGGCGCATGAGGCGGCCCTGGTCGCCGGCATGCGCGCTGCAGTGCTGGGCATGCTCAGGCGTTTCGACCCGGACATTTTCGAGAAGACCGCGGCGAGATCGTCTGGTCCCCTGGCGCTGAACCGGCGGGCCAATGCCTGGGAGGCGCTGGTCGAAACCTACACCAGACTCGAGCGCGAGTCGGCAGACAGCATCGATCGCGTCTGCCAGCGGGACTTTCTGCGTGCCTATGCCGAGCAGTTACGCGCGCTTGGCCGGTAGCTGCTCGGCAGACAGCGCTACGAGTCGTGGCCTGGGGTATATCAGGCGCGCGGCGCGCGGGGCGCGACCTCGATCTCGATCTCGATATTGACCTCAGAGCCGCCACTTGCTGGTCAGGGCATCCAGGCTGTCCAATGCCTTGGTGACCACGATGCCGAGTATTGCCAGCACGACCAGGACTGCGAACACCGTCTCGGTCTCGAGAACCTGGCCCGCCAGATAGAGGCGGGCGCCCAGGCCGAGCTTGCCGACCACCATCTCTGCGGCGACCACCAGGATGATCGATACGCCGAGGCCCAGGCGTGCGCCGGCGAACACCGATGGCACCGCGGCCGGCAGCAACACATGGCGGACGATCTGGCGCTCGCTCGCGCCCAGGTCGCGGGCGGTCATCACCAGTCCGGGATCGCACTGGCGCACGCCCAGCAATGTGTTGATGATCACCGGGAACAGCGCACCCAGTGCGCTGATGGTCAGCATGAACGGGCCACCAGTGCCCAGCCAGATGATCAGCAGCGGGATCAGCGTGATCTTCGGTAGCGGATAGAGTGCGGCGATGAACACGTCCGCGACCGAGCGGAAGCGCCGGGACACGGCCATCGCCAGGCCGAGCGCGATGCCGAACACCAGACCGAGTGCGAAACCGCCGAAGATGCGGTAGAGCGTGACCGCGAGGTCCTTGAGCGCCTCCTTGTGCACGAACAGGTCGTACAGCGCCACTGCGATCTGGGTCGGCCGCGGCAGATACAGCGAGGACACCTCGAACGCGCGGCAGAGCACCTCCCAGGTGATGAGCACGACCGCGACTGCGACCCAGCCGGTCAACCGGTCTTCCGGACCGGCCCCGGTGCGCACCGGACGCAGGGCGACATCGCCCTCGGGGGCATGGCCCTGCCTCACACGGCCGCCGCTGGGCGGGTGCCCGCCGAATCTGCCCCGGACTCGCTGTACATCGAGCGCACCACCTCCGCCTTCAGCAACCCGTAGATCTGCTCGAAGTAACCGGCATAGCGCGGGTCATGCGTACTCGCCACCGAACGCGGCTTCGAGAGTTCGATCGCGACCTCGGCGGCGACCCGCCCGGGCCGGGCAGTGAGCACATAGACGGTATCGGCCAGCAGCACCGCCTCTTCGATCGAATGGGTGATCAGCAGCACGGTCTTGCCGGTGCGCTCGACCATGGTGGCGAGCTGCTCCTGCAGTACCAGCCGGGTCTGCGCGTCGAGCGCGCCGAACGGCTCGTCCAGCAGCAGCACGTCCGGGTCCATTACCAGCGCGCGGGCCATGCCTACCCGCTGTCGCATGCCCCCCGAGAGCTGGCGCGGGTACTTCTGTTCGAATCCGCTGAGATCGACCAGGCGAAGGGCCTCGCGTGCGCGCGCCAGACGCGCCGGCCGCGCCACCCCGGCCATTTCCAGGCCGAAGGCGACATTGTCTTCCACCGACCGCCAGGGAAACAGATTGAACGACTGCCAGACGGTGGCCATCCGGGGCGGGGCGGCGAGCAGCGTGCCGTCCGGCGCATGGAACGACAGCCGGCCGCGGCTGGCTGCCATGAAGCCGCGGGTGATCTGCAGCATCGTGCTCTTTCCGCAGCCGCTCGGCCCGATGATCGCGGTGACCCGGCCGGCAGCGAACCGGCAATGCAGATCGTCCAGCGCGAGAACGGTGGCACCATCGGCCTCGTAGACCAGGCTCACGCCTTCCAGCCGGATTTCCGGGCTCATCGCGGTGCCCGCGTTGCCGACATGAATGGCGACCTCAGCGCCGACTTCAGCGCGGACCGCACCGCGGACCTCAGTGCCGACTTCACCGCGGACCTCATGGCCGACATCATTGTTGACCTCGGCGCCCGCCTCACGCGGTGAGCGGATTCTTCTCTTTCAGCCGGTTGACCGCTTCCTCGGCCGCACCGAGCTCGAACACCTGTTCCCGGGTCACCTTGCCACTGAACAGCTTCATGGTGGCTGACCAGAAGGATGCCTGGAACATCGCTGATTCGATGTTCGGCATGCCGTTGTCGGTGAACCAGGTCCAGCGGGGGGCAGCCGCCGCGATCAGCGGTTCCGGCACCTTGGTGAAGGTGGAGATGATCTTGATCACCTCCGGGTCGCGCGCCTGCGCTGCCGCGTTGAACTGGCGGGCGGCGTGAAGGTGGACCATGGCGAAGCGCACCGCGAGCGAGCGATCCTTGCCGAGCAGCTTCGACGGCGACGCGAAGCAGGCAAGCTGCGCCGCGGGTTCGATGTCCGAGCCGGGAAAGGCGATCTTGCCGGTGTCGTTCTTCTCAGCGAGGAAGGCAAGCGGCACCGGAATGTTGGCGGCATCGACCTGTCCGACGCCCAGTGCGCGCACCAGATCGGGATAGGCGAGCCCGGTCACCCAGTTCACATCGGTGAGTGGATTGAGGCCGGCCTTCTGCACGCCGCGACCAAGCAGGAACTGGTCGATGCCGCCCGGCGCCTGCAGGCCGAGGCGCTGCCCCTTCAACATCGACATACGATCGGGCGAGGTCAGCCCGGCCGCGTGCAGCTTGTTGCTGACCACGATGGTCATCGAACCCGAGCCGGGTCGCTCGGAGCCGCGATCGAGCATCATCTTGAACGGCGCACCGCGCGAAATGGTGTTGAAGATGCCTGCATTGCAGGTGGCGACGGTGAAGTCCAGTTCGCCGGCGACCAGCGCCGGTACCGCCAGTGCGCCGTCGGTGAAGTAGCGGTACTCGGCTTCGATGTTCATGCGCTCCCAGAAGTTGCGCGACTGGGCGATGAACAGCGGACCGGACGAGATCAGCGGCACCACGCCGATGCGGATCTTCGCCCGGGGTGCCTGGGCCCGCAGATTGATGAACGGAGCGCCAGCCAGGACCGGAACCGCGGCAGTGGCGACCGCCGCCTTGATCACGGCGCGGCGGGTCGGGGAGGCGTTGCGGCGCGTTTGCTGGCGCATCTGGGCGGGCCTTTCAGCGGGGAAGGGCGTCTGGAGTCCTGTTCCAGCGTTCCCTCAGTATACTTTCGGATCGATCGCGATTGTTCGCACCGCCTCAGCCAGGGAGACTCCGTCCATGCCGACCCGCACGACGCCCCACCAGGTCTCGCCGTCCAACCCGGACGTGCAGGAGATTCAGACCGTGCCCGAGCGCCGGGTCGATATGCCCTATGCGCCGGCAATGCGGGTGACCGGCGGCGCTGACCTGCTGTTCATCTCCGGCGCGACGCCGTCACCGCTCTACCACAAGCACCCGCATGAACTGCACGAGCATGATCACCCGAACGATATCGGCGAGCAGACCCGGCGTGCGATTGCAGCGATCAAGTCGATCCTCGATCATGAAGGGCTGGTCTGGACCGACGTGGTCAAGGTGACCAAGTATGTGACCGACATGCGCGACATGGACGGCATGGTCGCGGTGCTGAAACAGACCTTCGGCGACTGGACGCCGGCCAGCACGACCGTCTGCGTCAACCAGTTGTCGACGCCTGGGGCGCGGGTCGAGCTGGACATGATTGCCGCCTACCCGCGCCGCTGATCGTCGGAGGGTTGCGGACAGACCAATGGTGACAGACCCCGAGGGTCCGTCCCCGCGGGCTCGGGCCTGGGCCGGACCGGGTTTTGGGGACAGACCCTCAGGTCCGTCACCGCGGGCTCGGGCCTGGGCCGGACCGGGTTTGGGGACAGACCCTCAGGGTCCGTCCCCGCGGGCTCGGGCCTGGGCCGGACAGGGTTTTGGGGACAGACCCTGAGGGTCTGTCCCCGTTCACACTGGGTCTGTCCCCGTTCTGGCTCAGGCTGCGTTGCGCCAGAGGTCGAGCTTCATCAGTTCGCGCTTGAGGATCATCTCCCTGGGCAACCGTGCCTTCAGGCTGTCGAACAGTTCGGCATGTGACTCGAGCTCCTTCTTCCAGAGTTCGGCGTCCACCCGGGTCAGCTGCTCGAAGGTCTCGCGGGTGATCTCGGGCAGGCCGCGGAAGTCCATGTCCTCGAAGCGCGGCATCCAGCCCAGGCTGGTCTCGACTGCACCGACCTTGCCCTGGGTGCGCTCGACGATCCACTTGAGCACCCGCATGTTCTCGCCGAAGCCGGGCCACATGAAGCCACCCTTCTCGTCGCGCAGGAACCAGTTCACACAGTAGATCTTCGGCGCGTGGCCGATCGTGTGGCCGATCTGCAGCCAGTGGTTGAAATAGTCGCCGAAGTGATAGCCGCAGAATGGCAGCATGGCGAACGGATCACGGCGCACCAGGCCGACTTTGCCGGTCGCTGCTGCTGTGGTTTCCGAGCCCATGGTCGCGGCCATGTAGACGCCGTAGTTCCAGTTGAAGCCCTCGGCGACCAGGGGCACCGTGTCATTGCGCCGGCCGCCGAAAACGAAGGCGTCGATCGGCACGCCGTCCGGGTTGTCCCAGTCGGCATCCAGTGACGGGCAGCGGGTGGCGGCAACGGTGAAGCGCGAGTTCGGATGTGCGGCGAGGCGGCCGCAGTCGGGTGTCCACTGACGCCCCTGCCAGTCGATCAGTTCCTTTGGAGGCTGCTTGGTCAACCCTTCCCACCAGACATCTCCGTCTGCAGTCAGGGCCACGTTGGTGAAGATGGTGTCGGCATCGAGCATGGTCAGCGCGTTGCCGTTGGACTCGGCGGAGGTGCCCGGCGCTACGCCGAAGTAACCCGCTTCCGGGTTGATCGCATACAACCGGCCGTCCTTGCCTGGCTTGATCCAGGCGATGTCTTCGCCAACGGTGGAGACCTTCCAGTCGCTCATCCCTTTGGGCGGGATCAGCATCGCCAGATTGGTCTTGCCGCAAGCGCTCGGGAAGGCGGCAGCGACATAGCTTTTCTCGCCGGTGGGCGCGGTCACGCCGAGAATCAGCATGTGCTCGGCGAGCCAGCCCTGCTCTTTCGCCATGATCGAAGCGATACGCAGCGCGAAGCACTTCTTGCCGAGCAGTGCGTTGCCGCCGTAGCCGCTGCCGAACGACCAGATCGCCTTTTCTTCCGGGTAGTGCACGATGTACTTGTGCTCCGGGTTGCTCGGCCAGGCGATGTCTTTCTCGCCCGGGGACAGCGGCATGCCCACCGAGTGCATGCAGGGCACGAATTCGCCGCCAGTGCCCAGCACGTCATAGACCTTCTCGCCCATGCGGGTCATGATGCGCATCGACACCGCCACATAGGGCGAGTCCGACAGTTCGACGCCGATATGCGCGATATGCGAGCCCAGCGGGCCCATGCTGAACGGAATCACGTACATCGTGCGACCGCGCATGCAGCCCTTGAACAGCCCGCCCAGCGTGGCCTTCATCTCGGCCGGGGCGACCCAGTTGTTGTTCGGGCCGGCGTCCTCTGCGCTGGCGCTGCAGACAAAGGTGCGGTCTTCCATCCTGGCGACGTCGGCCGGATCGGAGCGAACGAGGAAACTGTTGGGTCGCTTCTTCGCGTTCAGGCGCAACATCGACCCGGCCGAGATCATCGCCTCGCACAGGGCGTCGTACTCCGCTTTCGAGCCATCGCACCAATGGATGCGCTCCGGTTCGCACAAGGCGACCATGTCGCGCACCCAGTCGAGCAGACCCGGGTGCTTGATGCAGGCGGGCACGCCTGAACTGGCGACCAGAGCTGCCGCTGCGAGGCTTGCTGCCTTGTCCTGTGTGTTCATGAACCCTCTCCTCCGGTTTTTTCGCATCCTGCATGGCGCTGGCGCTGGTCGGCGCATTCTGGCGCGCAGTGCAGCGCGCACTGCAGCGCGCAATGCCCATCGCAGCGCCGCGTACAGTCGACCGAGCCAGCCCAAGGCTTACAATGGCCACGTTACCTGTTCGAATGCCTCCTGGCGCAGCAGTTTGACACATCCAGGCGAGGTCGCTGTCAGCCCGGGCGGTTGACCAAAAAAGCCGATATGTAGGCCGCCGCGCCGAGCGCGCAGGGTGCTGGCAGACTTGCCCCGTGGTCTGCACCACAATGCGCGCCCCGTTCAGCGACCCGTTCGCAAGGCGTCCAGGCTGACGATTGCCGGTCCGACGATTGCCTTTGGCCGGTACCCGGCTTTGCGTTATCATCGACAAAACCAGCTACAGCCTCGGGAATGATCAAGTACATCTTTGTCACTGGTGGTGTTGTCTCTTCCCTCGGCAAAGGAATAGCCGCTGCGTCGCTTGGCACGCTGCTGGAATCACGCGGACTCAAGGTCTGCCTGCTCAAGCTCGACCCCTACATCAACGTCGATCCGGGCACCATGAGCCCGTTCCAGCATGGCGAGGTGTTCGTCACCGAGGACGGTGCCGAGACCGACCTCGACCTGGGACACTACGAGCGCTTCGTGTCCACCCGGATGCAGAAGGTGAACAACTTCACCACCGGGCAGATCTACGAGTCGGTGATCAAGAAGGAGCGCCGCGGCGAGTATCTCGGCAAGACGGTGCAGGTGATTCCGCACATCACCAACGAGATCCAGGAATTCATCGAGCGCGGTGCGCGCGCGGCATGGCAGGGCACAGCGGACGTCGCGATCATCGAGATCGGCGGCACCGTCGGCGACATCGAGTCGCTGCCCTTCGTCGAGGCGGCGCGCCAGATGAGCCTGCGCCTGGGCCGGGGGTCGTGCTGTTTCGTTCACCTAACGCTGGTGCCGTTCATTCCGTCGGCCGGCGAACTCAAGACCAAGCCGACCCAGCACAGCGTGCAGAAGTTGCGCGAGATCGGCATCTCGCCCGATGTATTGCTGTGCCGGGCGGACCGGCCGATTCCGGAAGACGAGCGGGCGAAGATCTCGCTGTTCTCCAACGTCCAGCTCGACTCGGTGATCTCGGTCTGGGATGAAGATTCGATCTACAAGATTCCGTCGATGCTGCACAAGCAGGGCCTCGACCAGATCGTTTGCGACGTGCTCGGTCTGAAAGCGCCGCCAGCGGAGTTGGCCGACTGGGATGCGCTGGTGCATGCGCTGGAGCACCCGGAGCGCACTGTGCACATCGGCATGGTCGGCAAGTATGTCGATCTGTCCGACTCCTACAAGTCGCTGAACGAAGCACTGATTCATGCCGGCATCAAGACCCGGACCCGGGTGGTGATCGAGTATGTCGATGCCGAGCTGATCGAGAGCGGCACACCACCTTCGCTCGCACATCTGGATGCGATCCTGGTGCCTGGCGGCTTCGGCAAGCGGGGCACCGAGGGAAAGATTCATGCCATCCGCTACGCGAGGGAACACGGCGTGCCGTACCTGGGTATCTGCCTCGGGATGCAGCTGGCGACCATCGAGTTCGCGCGTAATGTGTGCGGACTCGATGACGCCAACTCGACCGAGTTCGACCCTGACACGCCGCACCCGGTGGTTGCACTGATCACCGAGTGGACCGACCGCACCGGGCGCATCGAGGTGCGCACCGAGAAGTCCGAAATCGGCGGCACCATGCGCCTGGGCGCGCAGCGCTGCCCGGTGTTCCCAGGTACGCTGGCCGAGCGCATCTACGGCGCCGAAGTGAACGAGCGCCACCGGCACCGCTATGAAGTCAACAATGTCTATGTACCCCAGCTCGAGGCCGCAGGCTACCGGGTGTCGGCGCGTACGCCGAGCGAGTCGCTGCCCGAGATGATGGAGCTTCCGGCGCACCCGTTCTTCGTCGGTGTGCAGTTCCACCCGGAGTTCACCTCGACGCCGCGCGGCGGCCATCCGCTGTTCACTGCCTTTGTCCGGGCGGCCGTGGCTCACGCTGCGCAGGCCGCGCAGCCGGCGAGCGGCGCGGTCGGCGCAGGCGTGGCGGTGCCGTCCGCAGTGCCGGCGGCGGCCTGATGAACCTCTGCGGGTTCGAGGTCGGGCTGGAGCGGCCGCTGTTCCTGATTGCCGGCCCCTGTGTGGTCGAGTCACGCGACCTGGTCGACGAGGTTGCGGGCCGGCTTAAAGAGATCGCTTCAGCGGTGGGGATCAGGCTGATCTTCAAGGCCTCCTACGACAAGGCCAATCGCAGTTCCGGCGCTTCCTTTCGCGGGCTGGGCATGGACAAGGGCCTGGAGATCCTGTCCAGCGTGCGCGGCAAGTTCGGCCTGTCGGTACTCACCGACGTGCATGCCATCGAGGACGTGGCAGAGGCGGCCGCGGCAGTGGACATCCTGCAGACGCCGGCATTCCTGTGCCGGCAGACCGACTTCATCGAGGCCGTGGCCAGTGCGGGCCGGCCAGTGAACATCAAGAAGGGGCAGTTCCTGTCGCCCCAGGAGATGGGCAACGTGGTCGACAAGGCACGCAAGGCGAGCGGCGCGGACAACATCCTGGTCTGCGAGCGGGGCTTTTCGTTCGGTTACCAGAATCTGGTCTCGGACATGCGTTCGCTGGCGATCATGCGCGACACCGGCTGTCCGGTGGTGTTCGATGCCACCCACTCTGTGCAGTTGCCCGGCGGCCGCGGCAATGCGAGCGGGGGCCAGCGCGAGTTCGTGCCGGTGCTGGCACGCGCCGCGGTGGGCGCAGGCGTGGCGGGGCTGTTCATGGAGACCCATCCGCGACCGGAGCAGGCGCTGTCGGACGGCCCGAACGCCTGGCCGCTCCAATTGCTGCCTGAACTGCTCGAGACCCTGGTCGCGCTGGACAGTCTGGTCAAGTCCCGGCCCCTTGCCGAAAGCCGTGTGCCGCGGTAATGAGCGGGTTGTAGACTTCGTGCGCCGGCCGGGTCGGCGGCGCGTGTGTTCGTTCGTTGGGCGTGCGGCTGGATCGCCCGGCGCACAGCCGTCCCGCCCCGGAGCGCGCCGCCGGACAACCGAATCCTGAAACAGCCTTGAGAGACCAGCGATGAGTGCAATCGTAGATGTGGTGGCGCGGGAGATTCTCGATTCCCGCGGCAATCCGACCGTCGAGGCCGACGTGCTGCTCGAGTCGGGCGTGATGGGTCGCGCTGCTGTGCCCTCCGGCGCATCGACTGGTGCGAAAGAGGCGCTGGAGTTGCGCGATGGCGACAAGAAGCGCTACGGCGGCAAGGGTGTGCTCAAGGCGGTCGAGCACATCAATACCGAGATCTGCGAGGCGATCATCGGTCTCGACGCGGTCGAGCAGACGTTCATCGATCGCACCCTGATCGATCTGGACGGCACCGACAACAAGGGCCGGCTGGGTGCCAACTCGATGCTGGCGGTGTCCCTGGCCGTGGCGCGGGCAGCTGCGGAAGAGTCCGGCCTGCCGCTGTACCGCTATCTTGGCGGTGCCGGCCCGATGCGGCTGCCGGTGCCGATGATGAACGTGATCAACGGCGGCGCGCATGCGAACAACAATCTCGACATGCAGGAGTTCATGATCGTCCCGCTGGGGGCGCCCACCTTCGCCGAGGCGCTGCGCTACGGTGCTGAGGTGTTCCAGACCCTGAAGAAGCTGATCGACGGCCGTGGCATGTCGACCGGCGTGGGTGACGAGGGCGGGTTCGCGCCTGACCTGCCGAACAACGAGGCGGCGATCGAACTGGTGCTCGAGGCCATCGAGAAAGCCGGCTACCGCCCTGGCGAGGACATCGCGCTCGCGCTGGACTGCGCCAGCTCCGAGTTCTTCGAAGGCGGCAAGTATCGCCTCGCCTCCGAGCGGGCGGTGCTCTCGGCTGGCGAGTTCACCGACTACCTGGGGCGCTGGGTCGAGAAGTACCCGATCATCAGCATCGAGGACGGCATGGACGAGGCCGACTGGGACGGCTGGAAGGTGCTCACCGAGCGCCTGGGCGCCAAGGTGCAACTGGTGGGCGATGACCTGTTCGTCACCGACAGCCGAATCCTGCAACAGGGCATCGATGCCGGTGTCGCCAACGCCATCCTGATCAAGGTGAACCAGATCGGCACCCTGAGCGAGACGCTGGAAGCGGTCGACCTGGCACGACGCTCGGCCTATGCCTCGGTCATTTCCCACCGGTCAGGCGAGACCGAGGACACCACCATTGCCGACATTGCGGTGGCGACCAATGTGCTCCAGATCAAGACCGGCTCACTGTCGCGTTCGGACCGGATCGCCAAGTACAACCAGCTGCTGCGTATTCAGGAAGATCTTGGCGATGCCGCCGGCTATGGCGGGCGGGCGGCATTCAGGCAGCTTCGCTGAGCCGGGCGCCGCGGTGATCATTTCTGGTAGCGCAGGGGCAGGGTCAGAGTCAGGATGAGGCTGCTCAGCCTCGCGCTGGCTGCGCTGATAGCGCTGCTGCAGGTGCCCCTGTGGGTGGGCAAGGGCAGCTGGCTGCGGGTGTGGGAGGTCGATCGCCAGGTGCTCGCCCAGCGCGAAGTGAACACCCGACTGGCGGCTCGCAACGAGGCGCTGGAGGCCGAAGTGCGTGACCTGAAGACCGGCTATGACGCGATCGAGGAACGGGCCCGCGCCGAGCTGGGGATGATCCGGCAGGATGAGGTATTCATCCAGGTGCTCGGGGCGGTGCCGGCGCCTGCCCGCCAGCACCCTCCTGGACGGGGCGTGATCACGCCGCCCAGCAGCGCCCGCTGACACCAGCCTGACGGGTACGAGCCGGGGCGCCGGCCGTGGATAGGCGGCGTAGCGGTGTGCGGGATCAGCAATGCACCGGCCTGCAGGCATTGCCTGTCGTGAAGCTTGCTCAAGTGGGACGCGGGCGCGCCGCTAATGCACGAGTAGAAACGGAGGCTCGATGCACTACCCCACCCCTGTCCCGCGAGCCCGCTCGGCCGTGCTGCTTTCGCTTTCCCTGGCTGCCGCTTGTTCCCTGGTTGCCTTGATATGGACTTTCGCCCACGCACGGTGGATCGAGTTCGGTCTGACCGTGGCGGTGCTGGCCAGCATCGGGCTGGCGGCGTTCATGGTGCGGGCCCTGACCGCCCACAGTGACGAGCCGCAGCCGGACGAAGACGATGGGCAGACGCCGACTGCAGCCCTGTCGACAGCATTGCTGGCCAATCGCGCCGGCATCGTCGGCGGCATGCAGGCGGTGGGCAATGACCTCGGGCGCGCTGATGGGCTGCTCAACGAGGCGGTGATGCGCCTTGGCGACAGCTTCCGCCAGATGCATGAGGTCACCCGGAGCCAGCAGAACCTCACCAGCGCGCTGACCTCGGGCGATCGCGCCGGCGCGAACAAGCGGGTCACCTTCGAACAGTTCATCGCGCATTCCTCGAAGGCAATGCAGTCGCTGGTCGAGAACATCGTCAACAACAGCCGTATCGGCATGACTCTGGTGGGGCAGATGGAAACCGTCGACACACAGATCAAGCGCGCCCTGGCCATCCTGTCCGAGGTGGAGGGCATTTCCAAGCAGACCAACCTGCTGGCACTGAACGCGGCGATCGAGGCGGCCCGCGCCGGCGAGGCTGGCCGTGGCTTCGCGGTGGTGGCAGACGAAGTGCGCAAGCTGTCCGGACGCACCCACCACTTCAGCGAGCAGATTCGCGGTGAGATCGGCCAGGTCTGCGTTTCGCTCCATGAGGCCGAGCAGGCAATTCATTCGATGGCCTCGCAGGACATGACCTTTGCCTTGCATGCCAAGCATGAAGCCGACCAGATGATGGCCCAGGTCACCGAAATCAACGCGGAGATGGCGCAGGCGGTCGAGCGCAACGCGATCTTGAGTCGCGACATGGAGGGGCAGGTAAGCGAGGCGATCACCGCGCTCCAGTTCCAGGACATCACCACTCAGCTGCTGGCCAACTGTCGCGGCCGGATCCAGGCGATCGAGGAGGTGTTCGGCGCGATCGAACGCGAACTGTCCGGGGACGCGGGACGCCCGCCAGTCGATCGGGTGATCGCCGAGCTGGTCGCCCGGGCCGGGGCACTCGAGCGCCGCAATCCAGTGGCCCAGAAGCAGCTGGCTGGCGGCGATATCGACCTGTTCTGAGCGGTCGGCGGGAAACTCCTCTGATTGACTTGCTGCTTCATCAGACCTTGGTACGCGATACAGAAAGCAGGAACCCTTATGGCAAAGACGATTCTGGCAGTGGACGATTCAGCGTCGATACGGCAGATGGTCGCCTTCACCCTGAAGAGCGCCGGCTACGACGTGGTCGAAGCCGTGGACGGGCAGGACGGGCTGGACAAGGCCAAGTCCAGACCGGTGAATCTGGTGCTGACCGACCAGAACATGCCAAGGATGGATGGCCTCACCCTGGTCAAGGAGCTGCGTTCGCTGTCCCAGCACCGGAGCACGCCCATTCTGATGCTGACCACCGAGTCCAGCGATCAGATGAAGGCGCAGGGCAAGGCGGCCGGGGCCACCGGCTGGCTGGTCAAGCCGTTCGATCCGACCAAGCTGCTGGAAGTCGTGAAGAAGGTCATCGGGTGAGCGGGTCTGGACCCGTTCCCCATGCGAAAGGTTGAGCCAAGATGACTATCGACATGAGCCAGTTCTTCCAGGTGTTCTTCGACGAGTGCGCGGAACATCTGGCAAGCATGGAAAGCCTGCTGCTCGGGGTCGATCCCCAGGCACCGGACCCGGAGGAACTGAACGCGATCTTCCGGGCAGCGCATTCGATCAAGGGTGGCGCCGGCACCTTCGGCTTCTCGGAGATCGCAGAAACCACCCACTCGCTGGAAACGCTTCTCGACCGGCTGCGCAAGGGCGAACTCGCGTTGCGCCCGGAGATGATCGACGCCTTTCTGCGCGCCAAGGACGTGCTCGCCGACCTGCTGGCTCTGCGCCGTGGCGAGGCTTCTACCCTGGACGATCCGCAAGCGGCATCCGAGGTGATGCAGTGGCTGGATCGGCTGGGCATGGACGAGGACATTGAGTCCGCGGTGACGTCGCCGGATGCCGCACCGGCATCGATGCGGGCGGGCGAGCGGAGCGCAGCCTCGAGCGCCGCCCCGCCCACGCCAGCCACTGTCTTGGCTGCAAGTGCGGGCGATTCATCGGCTGCCCGGCGGCGCTTCGATCTGTCGATCGATGCCTCGGGCGTCGATCAGCCCGCGCTGGAGCGGTTGTTCGACGAGCTGCGCGAGATCGGCACGCTGGAGATCGTCGCCAGTCCGCCGGTGCGCAAGCCGCGCATGTCGCGGTCCGGGCCGCTGACCTGGCGGCTGGTGCTGGTCACCGGCAATGATGAAGGTTCGCTGCGCGATCTGTTCGAATTCGTCGTGCCGGCCAGCCAGCTGGAGATGTCCTCGGTACTGCTGGACACACCGAAACCGGTGGCAACCGATACCGTGGCCGTGGCCGAGGACGAGGTCGAGGTCGAGGACGAGGTCGGCTACGGTTTCTTCACCGATGTGGTGTCGCCGGAGGCGACGGATTCGGCGCCCGCTGCGCAGGAGCAGGGGTTCGGCTTCTTCGATGATGCGCCTGGCGCGCCGTCGGCGGCGACCGCGACTGCGACCGACCCGACCGCGCCTGCCAGCGAGCCCTTCGCCCAGTCGCCCGGGCGCCGCGCCCTGGATCACGCTGGCGATGCGCCGGTGCGCGCCGGCCGGCGGGTCACCGACAAGCAGGTGGTCGTCAGCGGCGATGCGGCCTCGATCCGGGTCGGTGTCGAGAAGGTCGACACCCTGATGAACCTGGTGAGCGAACTGGTGATCACTCAGTCGATGCTGATGCAGTCGGCCACCCATCTGGATCCGGTCCAGCATGAACGGCTGCTCGCCGGCGTCGGTCTGCTCGAGCGTAACACCCGCGACCTGCAGGAGGCGGTGATGTCGATCCGCATGCTGCCGATCAGCTTCGTGTTCAGCCGGTTCCCGCGTGTGGTGCGTGACCTGGCCTCCAAGCTGGGCAAGCAGGTCGACCTCAAGACCGAGGGTGAGAGCGCGGAGCTTGACAAGGGTCTGATCGAGAAGATCGCCGATCCCCTGACCCATCTGGTGCGCAACAGCCTCGATCACGGTATCGAGTCGCCGGCGGTCCGGCGCGCTGCCGGCAAACCGGAAACCGGCACCATCACCCTGCGTGCGATGCATCAGGGCGGAAGCATCCTGATCGAGGTCGCCGACGATGGTGCGGGCCTGGATCGGGAACGCATCCTTGCCAAGGCGCGCGAGCGCGGTCTGGCGGTGTCGGACACGATGACCGATGCCGAGGTATGGCAGATCATCTTCGAGCCCGGGTTCTCCACTGCGGCAGCGGTCACCGACGTATCCGGCCGCGGCGTGGGCATGGATGTGGTGATGCGCAATATCGCCGAGATGAACGGCTCGGTGTCGATCGATTCGCTCGCGGGTCATGGCACCCGGATGACCATCCGGCTGCCGCTCACCATGGCAATCCTGGACGGGCTGTCGGTCCGGGTCGGCGACAGCACGCTGATCGTGCCGTTGAACTCGATCATCGAATCGCTGCAACCGAAGCCTGGCCAGCTGCGCACCATCGGCGGGCGGGCGCGCACGGTGTCGGTACGCGGCGAGTATCTCAACGTGATCGAACTGCGGCGGGTGTTCAATGTCGATGCCGCAGAGCGCGAGGGCGAGCCGGTGATGGTGATCGTCGAGAGCGCCGGCCAGAAGGCCGCGCTCTGTGTGGACGAACTGCTCGGCCAGCACCAGGTGGTGATCAAGAGCCTGGAGACCAATTACCGCCGGGTGCGAGGCATATCCGGCGCCACGATCATGGGCGATGGTCATGTCGCGCTGATCGTCGATGTGCCCGGCGTGGTGCGCGCCGGAGCCGAACTGCCGGTCGCAGCCTGACCCGACTCCCGTCGCTTGTCCCTTGTCCCTTGCCCCGCAACGCAATCAAGACAACTACCGGAACAATACCCATCATGAAGATTCTCTCTCAATACAGCATCTCCGTACGCCTTGCTGCAGCCTTCGCGATCGTCCTGGCGCTGCTGATCACGATGGCTGGGGTCTCACTGCAGAAGATGGCGGTGATCCAGGCCAGCATCGACGAGATCGTCAACAAGAACGTGCGCAAGCTCGACCTGTTGGCGGACCTGAGGTTGGCCCTGAACGAGCAGACGATCCAGTCCCGGGTGCCGCTGGTCAAGGCTACACCGGCCGACAACAAGGACGCCGCAGAGCGTTACGAGCGCTTCACCAAGCTGTTCGATGAGTCATTGACCGGAATCAAGCCGCTGCTGGTGAGCGAGCAGGGGCGCGCCAACGTGGCGACCATTGAACAGGCTGGGAAACGGTATGCCGAGGCAGCGACTCGGCTCTGGGCAGCGGTTCAGCAGTCCCGGATCCCCGATGCCACCGAGATCGCGCTTGGCGAGATGCGGCCGCTTCGCCGTGAGATTGGCGGTGTTCTGGACAAGCTGGTCACCCAGCAGCGCGAGTTCAACACTCGCGACCAGGCGCTCGCACGCGAGGCCTACAGCCGCGCACAGACGATGCTGATCGTGCTGGCCAGTGTATCGGTGGTGCTGGCGATCCTGCTCGGCTGGCTGATCACCCGCTCGATCGTGCGTCCGATGGCACGCGCGGTCGCCGTGGCCGAGTCGGTCTCGCGTGGGGACACCTCGGTACGTATCGAGGTCGAAGGACGCGATGAGGCGGCACAACTGCTCGCATCGATGGACAGGATGAACGGCGTGCTGCGCGAGTTCTCCGAGGCGCAGCGCTCTCTGTCGGCGGCAGCCGCTGCCGGCGACTTCAGCCAGCGCATGGATTTAAAGGGGAAGGAAGGCGTGTTCGGCGAGATGGGCCACTCGGCCAACGCACTGATGGAAGTGACCTCCAAGGGCATCACCGACGTGACCCGGGTGCTGGGGGCGCTTTCGCGCGGCGATCTCACCGAGCGAATCACCGATGAGTATCAGGGGGTGTTCGCCCAACTCAAGGAGGACTCGAACCAGACGGTCGTTCAGTTGACCAGTATCGTCACCCAGATCAAGGACTCCACCGACTCGATCAATACCGCCGCGAGAGAGATCGCCCAGGGCAACACCGACCTGTCGCAGCGTACCGAAGAGCAGGCCTCCAGCCTGGAAGAGACGGCGTCCAGCATGGAGGAGCTGACCTCGACGGTGAAGCAGAACAGCGAGAACGCCAGGCAGGCGAACCAGCTCGCGATCGGGGCGTCGACGGTCGCGGTGCGCGGCGGCGAGGTGGTCGGTGAGGTGGTGAGCACCATGCAGTCGATCAGTGACGCCTCGAAGAAGATCGCCGACATCATCAGCGTGATCGATGGCATCGCCTTCCAGACCAACATCCTGGCGCTCAACGCCGCGGTGGAAGCGGCACGCGCCGGCGAGCAGGGTCGTGGCTTCGCAGTGGTGGCGACCGAGGTGCGCAGTCTGGCCCAGCGCTCCGCGGCAGCCGCCAAGGAGATCAAGTCCCTGATCGGTGACTCGGTTGAACGCGTCGATGCTGGATCGAAGCTGGTCGGCGAGGCGGGGCAGACGATGCAGGAGGTGGTGCAGGCGGTGAAGCGGGTGACCGACATCATGGCCGAGATCTCAGCGGCCTCGATGGAACAAAGCTCCGGTATCGAACAGGTGAACACTGCGGTGACCCAGATGGACGAGGTGACCCAGCAGAACGCCGCATTGGTGGAGGAGGCTGCCGCGGCCGCCGAATCCCTGGAGGAGCAGGCGCAATCACTGGCACAGGCGGTGTCGGTGTTCAGGCTGGATGGGGCAGGTGCGGCGGCAGGCGAGCGTCGCGGCCCGAATCGGGCGACCAATGTGGCGCGCATCGCGCCTGCGGGCAAGTCCGCTGCCGGCGGTCGGAAGCCTCTGCCAGCCCCTGCGGCGAAGGCTTCGGATCCCGAGACCAAATCCGACCGCAAGCCCGCACGCGTAGCCAATGGCAGCGATGAATGGGAAGAGTTCTAGAGCCTTTCGGCTGCCGCACCTGCGGCACGCCTTCCATCAGGCATCACCAGGAGGAACTGACATGAACCTGCAATCGATCAAGATCGGTCCTCGGCTGGCTGCCGGATTCGGACTCCTGCTTGCCCTCACTGTGCTGCTGGCCGGGGTCGCGTTCTGGAAGGTGTCCACGCTTGGGGCGCACATCGAGTCGATCGGGGGACATATCGTTCCTGCCGTCAAGGCGATGGCAGATCTGCGGCTGCAGTTGAATCAACATCGCCGCGGGGAACTGAACTATGCCTATGCGTCTCTGGATGCGACCCGGCAGACCGCAATCCGGCAGATGGCAGCCGCGAGGGAGGCGCTGGTAAAACAGAACGCGGACTACGAGAAATCGATTCTGCTCAAGGGAACGCCCGAGGAAGGGCTGTTTGCCACCTATCAGAACGCGCTCGCCCAGTATCTCGCCGTGCATGACAAACAGCTCGCGCCGCTGGTTGCCGCGGGAGAGAAAAGCCGGGTAGACGCAGAGAAGGTTCTGCAGGGCGACGTGCTGGCTGCGTTCACCGCGACCACCGAGGCCTTGGGCAACGTCATCAAGCTCAATATCGAGTCGGCCGACAAGGAAGTGGCGGAGTCGGCGGCAAGCCGGTCCAGTGCGAATTTCAATCTCGCCGTGATGGTTGCCCTGGCGTTGTTCCTCGGCATCGCAGCGGCCTGGTTGATCACCCGGTCGATCATCACCCCGATCCGCAAGGCGGCGGCTGCGGCCGAGGCGATTGCCCGCGGGGATCTGACCACCCGGATCGAGGTGACTGGGCGCGACGAGGCCGCCGACTTGCTGACGGCCATGCAGAAGATGACGCAGGTCCTGGACGCGCTGGTCAGCGCGCAAGCCGAGATGGCGAAGCAGCATGAGGCGGGCTGGGTCGACGAGAAGATCGCGGTGGAGCAGTTCCCCGGGACCTTCGCCGAGGTGGCGAACTCGCTCAACGTACTGGTCGCCACCCATATTGCGGTGAAGATGCGCATCGTCGAGATCGTGTCCAGCTATGCCAAAGGCGATCTCACAGCGAACATGGATCGCCTGCCGGGCAAGAAGGCGAAGATCACCGAGGCGATGGATGCGGTGAAATCGAGCCTGACCGGCATCGTCACCCAGATCAAGGAATCGACCGAGTCGATCAATACGGCCGCCAGGGAAATTGCCCAGGGCAACACCGACCTGTCGCAGCGCACCGAGGAGCAGGCGTCCAGCCTGGAGGAAACGGCCTCCAGCATGGAAGAACTGACCTCCACAGTGAAGCAGAACAGCGAGAACGCCCGGCAGGCGAACCAGTTGGCGATCGGTGCTTCAGAGGTGGCGGTGCGCGGCGGCACCGTGGTCGGGGAAGTGGTGCGCACCATGGAGTCGATCAGCGATGCGTCGAAGAAGATTGCCGACATCATCAGCGTCATCGACGGCATTGCGTTCCAGACCAACATCCTTGCCCTGAACGCGGCAGTGGAAGCGGCCCGCGCGGGCGAACAGGGTCGCGGCTTCGCGGTCGTGGCCACCGAAGTGCGCAATCTGGCACAGCGCTCGGCCGCTGCAGCGAAGGAGATCAAGACGCTGATCGGCGACTCGGTCAACCGTGTCGATGCCGGCTCGAATCTGGTGAACGAAGCGGGCGCGACGATCCAGGAAGTGGTGGTCTCGGTCAAGCGGGTGACCGACATCATGTCGGAGATCTCGGCCGCGTCGATGGAACAGAGTTCGGGAATCGAACAGGTGAATACAGCGATCACCCAGATGGACGAGGTGACCCAGCAGAACGCAGCGCTGGTCGAACAGGCCGCGGCTGCCGCCGAGTCGCTGCAGGAGCAGGCCGAGGTGCTGACCCAGACGGTGGCGGTGTTCAAGCTGGACTCGACCGTCGGCCACGCTGGCGCCGAGCGGCGGGGGCCCAACCGGGCGACCAATGTGGCCCGCATAGCGGCGGCCCCGGCCCGGCCAGTGCCGAAGGGTACACAAGCGACACGGCCGAACCTGCCGGCAGCGACACGGCCGAAACTCTCGGATGCACCATCGAGCGGTGCAGCCCGTCCAGCGCGTGCGGCGAACGCAAACGACGCGTGGGAAGAATTCTGAAAGTCCAGACCAGGGAGACACGCCAATGAGTGAATCGATCGAGAACATGAATACCCCGAGGCCAGCAGCCGGGTCCCCAGGCCAGTCGCTCCTTGCTCGCGATCAGCAGGAGTTCCTTACCTTCAAGCTCGGCGCCGAAGAGTACGGTGTGGACATCCTGAAGGTGCAGGAGATCCGTGGCTACGACGCAGTCACCGCGATCGCCAACGCGCCGCCGTTCATCAAGGGCGTGATCAACCTGCGCGGTGTGATCGTGCCGATCGTCGACCTGCGGATCAAGTTCAATCTGGGCGCGGTCAACTACGATCAGTTCACTGTGGTGATCATTCTCAACGTTGCCGACCGGGTGGTCGGCGTCGTGGTCGACGGGGTGTCGGACGTGATCAACCTGGAGGCAAGTCAGGTGCGCGCGGCACCGGAGTTTGGCGCCGCACTCGACACCGAATACATCATCGGCCTGGGCACCGCCGGGGAGCGGATGCTGATCCTGGTCGATATCGAACGGCTGATGACCAGCAACGAGATGGCGCTGGTCGATGACTCTGCAGCAGTGCATTAAGTGGGCGACCGTTGCCAACGCCCTGACCGCCCGACCGAGCCGATGCCATGCTGAGCGCCAAGCGCACGACCGTCCCCAGCGCCCGCACTGGCGGCAAGGAGTTCGAATTCCATCGTGACGACTTCGAGAAGATCAGGAAGCTGATCTACGATAGGGCTGGCATTCAGCTCAATCCGGGCAAGATGGAGATGGTGTACAGCCGGCTGGCGCGACGCCTGCGCGCCAACGGTCTGACCCGCTTCAGCGAATACCTGCAGCTGCTCGAGGGTGATCGCGGCGATGAGTGGGAGGCGTTCACCAACGCGCTGACCACCAACCTCACGTCTTTCTTCCGTGAGGCCCATCACTTTGTCGAGCTCGCGAAGCTGATCCGCAGTCTGCAGCACAAGCGAGAGGTCTCGCTCTGGTGTTCTGCGGCGTCGACCGGTGAAGAGCCTTACTCGATGGCGATGACCGCGATCGAAGCGTCCGGATCGACCACCCCGAAGGTGCGGATCATCGCAAGCGATGTCGATACTTCGGTACTGGCGAAGGCTGAGGCGGGCGTCTACACCCTGGAGCGGATCGAGAAGCTGTCCGCGGAGCGGCTACGCCGGTTCTTTCTGCGCGGATCGGGTGCCAACGACGGGATGGTGCGGGTGCGGCCGGAACTTGCTGCACTCGTGCGCTTCAGTCCGGTGAACCTGCTCGATGCGCAGTACCCGGTCAGGGGGCCGTTCGATGCGATCTTCTGCCGCAACGTGATGATCTATTTCGACAAGCCGACCCAGTACGAGATCCTCCGCAAATTCGTGCCGACGCTGCGCGCGGACGGGTTGCTGTTTGCGGGACACTCGGAAAGTTTTTTTCACGC
>JBBRCD010000001.1:0-124038 GCA_038205245.1 Burkholderiales bacterium | reverse complement strand
GATCGAACGCGCGACCCAGCAGGCGCAACTCGCCGATCTGGACGCCCAGCTCGAGGTGGCACGCGCGCGCAGCGCGCGCTACGACCAACTCGTGGGCAGCATTCCACAGCGCGATATCGATGCGGCGCGCACCGATGCGCTCGCCCTCGTGCAGCGGCGAACAGCAGTCGCCGGCGGTCTTGCCGGGCGGGTGGCATTGACCGCGCCGGTCTCCGGCGTGATCGGCACGGCATCGGCTGCAGCCGGCCAGGTGGTCGATGCAAGAGACCTGCTGTTTCGTGTCATCGATCCGTCGCGACTGATGGTCGAGGCGCTGGCCTATGATCGGGCGGGCGCGACCGGGATTACCGGTGGCAGTACACTGGCAAGCGATGGACGTACGGTTGCCCTTGCCTGGGTGGGTAGCGCCGGGCAGCTGCGTGAGCAGGCGCTGCCGCTGCTGTTCCGGGTGAGCAGCGCCGACACCGGACTGGTCGTGGGCGAGCGCCTGCAGGTGATCGCCACGACCCGGCGCACGATCACCGGTATCGTGCTTCCTGCGACCAGCCTGACCCGGGCGGCCAATGGCGAGTCGGTGGTCTGGACTCAGGTCTCGGCCGAGCGTTTCGAACCGGTCCGGGTGACGGCGAAGCTGGTGGACGCGCGCCGGATCGTGGTCACCGCCGGGCTCGCGCCCGCTCAGCGGGTGGTGACCGAAGCGGCGAGCCTGCTCGCCCAGATCCGCTGAGCGGCCCGGTCGATGTTCGACACCCTGATCCAGGCAAGTCTGCGCAATCGTTTATTCGTTCTGGCGTTCGCGTTGGTGCTCACTGTGGTCGGTCTGGCTACACTCCGCGAGTTGCCGGTTGACGTATTTCCCGATCTGAACCGGCCAACCGTGACCTTGATGACCGAGGCCGATGGCATGGCTCCGGAGGAGGTCGAGCAGCGGGTCACCTTTCCGATCGAGACCGCGCTTGGCGGTCTGCCCGGTGTGCTCAGGGTGCGTTCGGTGTCCAGTGTCGGCTTGTCGATCGTGTATGTCGAGTTCGACTGGGGCACAGACATCTATCGCAACCGCCAGTTGGTCAGCGAACGACTGGGCACGATCGTCGGTCAGCTCCCGCCCAGGGTGACCCCAGCGCTCGGACCAGTGAGTTCCATCATGGGTCAGATCATGCTGGTGGCGCTGCAGGCCGAGCCGGGACGGGCCGATGCGATGCAGTTGCGTGAGGCGGCCGACTGGGTGGTGCGGCCTCGGCTGCTCACCATTCCGGGTGTCGCACAGGTGATCGCGATCGGCGGCGAGGTGCGGCAGTACCGAATAACGCCAGACGTACGCCGGATGCGCGACCTCGGGGTGACGCTCGCCGATATCGAGCGTGCCGCACGCGGCTTCGCACTGAACACCAGCGGCGGCTTCGTCGAGCGCGGTGCGCGCGAGCTGATGCTGCGCAACGTCGCCCGCAGCACTTCGATCGACGACCTGGCGGGGCTGGCAGTAGCCATGCGCAATGGCACGCCGGTGCTCCTGAGGCAGGTGGCCGAGGTCGGTTTTGCGCCCCGGGTAAAGCGTGGTGACGCCGGCTATGGCGGCGGCCCGGCAGTCATTCTCTCCATCGAGAAGCAGCCACAGGTCGATACGGTGCGGCTCACCGCCGAAGTCGAGCGCGCGTTGGCCGGACTCGGCGCCTCGCTTCCCGATGGCGTGCAAGTGAAGAGCGTACTGTTCAAGCAGGCGGAGTTCATAGACCGCGCCATCGGCAATGTCGAGCGGGTAATGACCGAGGCGGCGATCGCAGTGCTGATCGTGCTGTTCGCTTTTCTGCTCAACCTGCGCACCACGCTGATTTCGCTGGTGGCGATCCCGCTGTCGATCCTGATCACCGTGCTCACGTTTCGCGCGCTTGGCCTGTCGATCAACACCATGACGTTGGGCGGCATCGCGATCGCCATCGGCGAACTGGTCGACGATTCGATCGTCGATGTCGAGAATGTGCTGCGTCGGTTACGCGCGAACCGTTTGCTCGCCGAGCCGCGCCCCGCGATCGAGGTGATCGCCAGCGCTTCGGTCGAGATACGCTCATCGATCGTCTACGCCACCGCGGTGGTCGTGCTGGTGTTCCTGCCCCTGTTCGCCCTGTCCGGGATCGAGGGGCGGCTGTTCACGCCGCTGGGCATCGCCTATGTGATGTCGATTCTCGCCAGCCTGCTGGTGGCGATCACGGTGACGCCAGTGCTGTGCTACCTGCTGCTCGGCCGCGGGCACGATCAGCACGGCGCCCAGCGAATTGCAGGCGAGACGCGCGGCGGTGTTGACGCGACCTCCAACCGGCGCACGCGTCTGCTCGAGCGCGGGGACAGCCCGTTGGTGAAGCGGCTCAAGAACTGGGAGCGACATGCGCTGGATTGGGCCTTCGCGCATTCCGGCACAGTACTGGCGGTCGCGCTGGCGATAGCGGTCGCCGCTGCGGCGAGCGTGCCCTGGCTTGCCCGATCGTTCCTGCCGCAGTTCAACGAGGGCACGTTGACCATCAATATGCTGCTGGAACCCGGCACTTCGCTGGCCGAGTCGAATCGGGTGGGTGCGCTGGCCGAGAAACTGTTGCTGCAGGTGCCCGAGGTGAAGCAGGTCGGGCGCCGGACTGGTCGCGCCGAACTGGACGAGCATGCCGAGGGCGTGCACTCGACCGAGATCGAAGTCGATCTGGTGCCGTCGGCACGCGCTCGTGCGCAGGTGGTTGCCGACATCCGCGATCGCCTCGCGGTGCTGCCGGCATCGGTCAATGTGGGGCAGCCGATCTCGCACCGGCTCGATCACCTGCTCTCGGGCATCCGCGCGCAGGTTGCGGTGAAGGTGTTCGGCGACGACCTGGACACGCTGAATACGCTCGCTGCCCAGGTGCAGGCCCGACTGGCGATGATTCCCGGGCTGGTTGATCTGCAAACCGAGAAGCAGGTGCGGGTTCCACAGCAACGGGTGCGCATCGACCATCAGCGCGCCGCGGCCCATGGCGTCACCCCGACCGAAGTGGCGCTGGCGCTGCAGACCCTGGCCAATGGCGAGGTGCTGTCCCAGGTGAACGATGGCGTCCGCCGCTTCGATGTCGTGCTGCGTCTGCCCGATGCCGAGCGCAGCCTGGACGGCCTGGGTGCGTTGCTGATCGAGACCCCTGTCGGGCGGGTACCGCTGTCGCGACTGGCGCTACTGGAGGACGGCGACGGACCGAACCAGATCGGGCGCGAGAGCGCGCGGCGGCGGATCGCAGTGTTCGCCAATACCGACGGGCGTGATATGTCGACGATCATCGAGGCGGTCAGACGTGAACTGGCCGGGCTGGCGCTGCCGACGGGCTACTTCACCGTGCTCGAAGGCCAGTTCCAGGCGCAGGAGGCCGCTTCCCGGCGTATCGCGATCCTCGCGCTGGTGTCGCTGGCCCTGATCTTCGCCGTGCTCTACAGCCGCTACCGATCGGCGACGCTGGCCGCCATCGTCATGGCCAATGTTCCGATGGCGATGGTCGGCGGGGTATGCGCGCTCTGGATTGCCGGGGCTGAACTGTCGATTGCCAGCCTGGTCGGTTTCGTCACGCTGGCCGGTATCGCTGCAAGAAACGGCATCCTCAAGGTGAGTCATTACATCAATCTCGCCTTGCATGAAGGCGAGTCTTTCGGGCGCGCGCTGGTCATGCGCGGCAGTCTGGAGCGACTGACCCCGGTGCTGATGACTGCGGCTACGGCGGCCGTGGCGCTTGCCCCGCTGCTGGTAGACGCCGACCAGCCTGGCATGGAGATCCTGTATCCGGTGGCACTGGTCATCTTCGGCGGTCTGGTCAGCGCCACGCTGCTCGATTCGCTGGTGACGCCGGTCATGTTCCTGCGCTGGGGCGGGCCGTCCCTGCAGCGGCTGGTCGCCGCGCGTTCCGGCGAGATGTTCTGAACCCTGTACCTGTTCACATACTCCAGGAGGAGGCTTCGATGCAAAGACGCACTCTATTGCTTGTTTGTCCCGCGCTGCTGATCGTGAACAGCGCAGGCGCCCATACCAACGATGAGCTGGCCGGCAAGCGCGGCCCCAATGGCGGGCAGCTGCGCGCGACCGCGTCCTGGCATCTCGAACTCGTGATGAAGGGCGACGAACTGATGGTGTTCGTGAACACCCATGAGGACAAGCCGGTGTCGACCCGGGGCGCGAGCGGTCGGGTGAGCCTGCTGCTCGGTACCGAGCGCGCGGATGTGCTGCTCGAGCCGTTCGGCCAGAACGGGTTGCGTGGCAGCGGAAAGTTCCCTCCCGACCCGAAGGTGCGCGCCGTGGTGTCGGTGACGCTGGCTGGTGGCAAACCGCAGCAGGAACGGTTCGAGCCGTTCCGTCCTGTCGCTGCGGCGAAGTAATGTTTCCAACCAAGGAGATGACCATGAACAAGACCCTGTCTGTTTGCGTTTTCCCGTCCCGTTCCCGCGGCGCCCTGGCGGGCGCACTGCCTGCGCTGGCGCTGGCGGTGCTCATTGCGCTGACGGGTCCGGGCGCGTTCGCCCAGTCCCATGACGCGCATGGCACGCACGGTGCGGCACCGGCCAAGTCCAACGCCAAGGCTGATCTCAGTGCCTCTACCCGGGGCTACATGGCGGCCAATGAGCGGATGCATCGGGACATGTCGATCAAGTTCAGCGGTGACGCAGATGTGGACTTCGTGCGCGGCATGATCCCGCATCATCAGGGCGCCATCGACATGGCGCGGGTGGTACTCAAGCACGGCAAGGATGCGGAAGTGCGCAAGCTCGCCGAAGAGGTGATCAAGGCGCAGGAAGGCGAGATCGCCTGGATGCGCGACTGGTTGAAGAAGCGCGGCAAGTAATGGCATTCCCGATCGAAGGGGCGTGCTGCAGGGTTGCGAACGTTGTCGCGATCGCCCCAACGTAGCGCGCCGACTTCGACTTCGACTTCTACGGACGGCTGATTCGTGAGGCCGCCATCCGGGGCGATGGCAGTCGAGTGGCACTGACGGCCGCCCGGGTCTTCGGCACAGGGCAGACGTACCCGGGCCAATTCACTTGACTGTTGTCTCCCGCCGGGTCAAGTCTGCGAAGCGGGTGCGAAGTTCGTTGTACTTCACGCGTACCCCCTCCTGCTCATTGCGCTTCTGCGAGATCAGTCGCTCGGTCGCGGTCACGTCATTGGCCGCCCGGCTCATGTCCTCGGTGAGGTTCTCCGGAGGTGGCTTCCCGTTCTTGGCAAAGGTGTCCATGCGGCGCCGCAGTTCGGCCTCGGTTGCCCGCTGCTGCTTGAGCGAGGTCTGTAAACCACCGATGGTGAGGTCGAGTTGCTGCAGGTCGCGATCGCGCCTGGAGTCGATCTCGCTCTCGCTGGTGTAGGAATTGAGCAGGGCGAGGTCGCGCTTGCGCTGGACTGCGCGCTCCTGCTCCTCGACCTTGCGCCTCGCGTCTTCTTCCTGCTTTGCGCGCAAGGCCTCGCCCGTGAGCACGGCCTCGCTCTTCTTCACTGTGATGCCGCGGGTGTTGAGCTCGCGTGTCGGGTTGTTGGCGTACTCCGGCGGCACGGTGTAGCCACAGCCGACCTGCCGGCCGTTCTTGTCGCTCCAGCAGATGATACCGGTGCCCCTGGGGTTGGCCGGCGGCGACGATTGCGCAAACAGGGCGGTGCCGAGGATCGACATCCCCAGGCCAGTCGCGAGGACGATGACCAGTCTGCCAGCCAGCCTTCCGATCAGCCTTCCGATCAGCCTTCCGATCTGGCTTCCGATCTGGCTTCCGATCTGGCTTCCAATCTGGCTTCCAATCAGCGCGCGTCGCCGGGTCATGTCATCGGCTCCCGTACTGTGCGCGGTACTGCTCGACACCTGCCAGCGGCGCCGCCATCTGCGGGTCGCGCCCGAGATACTCGACGATGTCATCCAGATTGGCAATGCTGATCACCTGCAGGCCCATCTGCCGGCGCACTTCCTCCACTGCCGAGAGATCGCCTGTGCCGCGCTCCATCCGGTCCAGCGCGATCACTACGCCGGCAGCGGTCGCCGCGCCCGCCGCGATATGGGTCAACGATTCACGCACCGAAGTGCCGGCCGAGATCACATCGTCGATGATCAGCACCCGGCCCTTGAGCGGGGCGCCGATGATCGAGCCGCCTTCGCCATGATCCTTCAGTTCCTTGCGGTTGAATGCATAGGGATAGTTGTGGCCGCGACCGGCCAGTGCGATGGCTACGCCAGCAACCAGCGGGATGCCCTTGTAGGCTGGGCCGTAGAGCATGTCGAAGCCGATCTTCGACTCCAGGATGGCCGAAGCATAGAGTTCGGTCAGGCGCCCGAGTGAGGCGCCATCGCTGAACAGGCCGGCGTCGAAGAAATAAGGCGAGTTTCTGCCGGCTTTTGTCACAAAGTGACCAAAGCGCAGTGCCTGGCGCTCGGTGGCAAAGGCCACGAACTGTTGTCGGTAGCTGTTCATCAGATCCGGATGGTGTGGAGAAAGCTGTTCTGTTTCAAGGTATTCCGGCACGCGCGGAGTCTGGTCCTAGTACACTGCCAGGTTGGACCCTGCTGATTCTTCGACACTTTTTCAGCGCAAGCGGGTTACCTTGAAACGGGTAAAGCGACTTCCATGCCCAACGATACTGATTTGAACGTCAGCATACAGCCTTGCTCCGACTGACTACCGCCAACCTCAACGGTATCCGGTCCGCCGCGTCCAAGGGTTTCTTCGACTGGATGCGACGCAGCCGCGCCGATGTGGTGTGTGTGCAGGAAGTCAAGGCCCAGGTGGCCGATCTGGATACGAAGCTCAGGGCCCCGCGCGGATGGCATGCCGCCTTCCACTGCGCTGAAAAGCGCGGCTACAGCGGCGTGGGGATCTATTCCCGGCGGCAACCCGACCGGGTGGTCGAGGGCCTGGGCATTGCCGAGATCGATCGCGAGGGCCGCTTCCTTCGTTGCGATTTCGGCGCACTGTCGGTGGTGTCGATTTACCTGCCATCGGGGTCGGCCGGGCCGCATCGGCAGGAGGCCAAATTCGCCTTCATGGCCCAGTTCATGCCCATGCTTGCGCGGCTGAGAGAGGAGGGGCGCGAGTTCATCCTGTGCGGCGACTGGAACATCGCGCACCAGCCGATCGATCTGAAGAACTGGCGCAGCAACCAGAAGAACTCGGGCTTCCTGCCTGAAGAGCGGGCCTGGCTCACCGACGTATTCGAGCGGCACGGTTGGGTCGACGTGTTTCGTTCGCTGGACGATCGCCCGGAGCAGTACACCTGGTGGTCGAACCGGGGCGAGTCCTGGGCGAAGAACGTCGGCTGGCGAATCGACTATCAGATCGCGACCCCGGGGGTCGGGCAGTCGGCGACCCGCGCGGCGATCTACAAGGCGCGGCGGTTTTCAGATCATGCGCCGCTGACCATCGATTATGCGTTCGACTGGTGAGCCGGTGAGTGCCGGTGCTGGTTCCACTGCCAGTGTCACTGCCAGCGCCGGCAGCCAGGGCGCAGCCGTGCACTCGGGGACAGTCCCTGACCATGGTTCTGCCGACACCCGCCGCCCCGGCTGGCGGGGTTGGGTCGATGCGACGAAGGTCTATGGCGAGCCGCCGGTGGCGCGCATGCTGCTGCTCGGCTTCTCCGCCGGCTTGCCCCTGTTGCTGGTGTTCGGCACGCTCTCTTTCTGGTTGCGCGAGGCCGGCATTGCCCGCACCACGATCGGATTCCTGAGCTGGGTCGCGCTTGCCTATGCGTTCAAGTGGGTGTGGGCGCCGCTGGTCGATCGCCTGCCGATTCCGTGGCTTACCCGCGCGCTCGGCCGCCGGCGCAGCTGGTTGCTGTTCGCGCAGGCTTTGATCGTGTGCGCGCTGATCGGCATGGCGATGTCCGATCCGCAGCGTTCGCTGCAGCCGCTGATTCTGTTTGCCCTGCTGCTCGCAATCGCTTCCGCGACGCAGGATATTGCGTTGGACGCGTACCGAATCGAGTCCGCCGGTGTCGAGCGCCAGGCGGCGATGGCGGCGGCCTATCAGACCGGCTACCGGCTGGCGATGATCTGGGCCGGCGCCGGCGTGCTGTGGATCGCTGCCCGCTTCGATCCGAGCGAAGCGACCTATGAGCAGACGCCCTGGATGATGGCCTACCTCGCGATGGCGGCGTCGATGTCGGTCGGTGTGCTCACCGTGCTGCTCTCGCCCGAGCCGGCGGTGCGGCCGCGCACCGAGGAAGCCGCGGCGGAGAACAGCATGGCGCAGCGCCTGGCGCTGCGCATGCCGGTGCGGCTTGCCCGGTTGCTAGCGTGGCTGCATGGCGCAGCGGTGAATCCATTCGTCGACTTCATCGTGCGCTATCGTTGGCACGCGGCGCTGATCCTGGCGCTGATCTCGGTGTACAGGATCTCGGATGTGGTGATGGGCGTGATGGCCAATCCGTTCTATCGCGACATGGGCTTCACCAAGGACGAAGTGGCGGCCGTGTCCAAGGTGTATGGGCTGATCATGACGCTGGTCGGCGTCGGTATCGGTGGCGTGATGGCGATGCGCCTGGGCGTGATGCGCGTGTTGATGCTCGGTGCGCTGCTGTCGGCGCTGACCAACCTGCTGTTCGCCTGGCTCGCCGGTCACGGCCATGATGTGACCGCGCTGATCTGGGTGGTGTCGGCAGACAATCTTTCCGCCGGCATCGCCTCCTCGGCGTTCATCGCCTATCTGTCCGGCCTCACCAATGTGTCGTACTCCGCCACCCAGTACGCGCTGTTCACCTCGGTGATGCTGCTGCTGCCGAAGTTTCTTGCCGGGTTCTCCGGCTGGGCGGTGGATCAGGTCGGCTATGGGTGGTTCTTCACAGCGACGGCGCTGCTGGGACTGCCGGTGCTGGTGCTGGTGTGGCTGGCAAGTCGGTTGCAGGCGGCGCCGGTGCGTCCGGCGGACGCGGCTGCGGCGAGCGTGATGTCGTCTTGACGAGGGGCATTGGCGTCAGCGGCGTGACTTGTACCGACGGCAATCGAAATCGTGAATCGTGCGGACGAAGATAGTCGCCTGCACCTCACAAGGCGCGTGATATCGGTGAACTGTGGCCGCATCGCTGGTAAGCCCACACCCGCGTGAGCGCGTTGGGCACTGACTGAACATCAGCGCCGCGGGCGCGACGTGATCAGCGCGTGGTGGTTCTGCCGGTGAGACTAAACGCGGCGACGGCGCGCCACGGCAGCCATCATGGCCAGTCCACCGAGCCAGAGCAGAGCCGCGCCCGGCAACGGGATGACCGTCGCATTGGAAAGTGCGCCAACCTGGCCACGGAGCTCGCCAGCCGGGAACACCTCCGAGTGGATATTGAAATAGGTCTGCCCGAGCGCGAGCGCCTGCAGGAAGGTGTTGGACACGACGACATCGGTACCGGTCATCACGCCGCTCAACACACCGGCCAGAGGCGCCACGATACCCGCGGGTGGGAGGCCACCGACGATATCGACCAGGACCGGCGCGTTCGATCCCGGCAGGCCTGTTCCCAAGATCGTCGAGCCATGAATATGGGCAACGCGCAGTCCCAGCCCGGTGCCGGGCTGCGCTGTCAAGTTCGAAAAGGTGATGTTGAACGAGATCGTGTTGTTCGCATTCAGGCTGAACGTTCCGATGCCAGACCCCTGCGTGGCGACTGGGGGAATTTCCTGCGCCCCGGTCAGCACGACATTGACGGTTGCGGCTTGCGCGAGACCTGCGAACGAGATCAGAACGGCAGCGGCGATAAGGGATTTGACGTTACGCATGGCAGTCTCCCAGGGGCGATGACGGGCGAGGGCGGGGGAACAAGTTGCAGCTTGCACCGATACACTAGCACGGCAATGTTGCAGCCGCGGGAAATCACCGGCCGGCCACCGGTCTGTTCGATCACGATCCTGCGCTCCTTGATCATCCGCCCCCAGCGCTCAAGCTGACTGCGGATCTACTGGTCGGCTTGAGCGGGTGTGCTCGTGACCGCCTCCAGGCCCGGTTCTGCCAGGCGCTCGCGCAGCGCCGGGTGGGCCAGGATGTTCACCGTCTGGGCATGCAGCCGGGTGATGATCTCGCCCGGCGTGCGCGCCGGGGCGAGCAGCGCCACCCACGATTCGCCTTCGAAGCGGGGCACGGTTTCGTTCATCGCCTGCTGCACCTGGCAGCGCCGCGCTGCGCTTGTCCGAGATGACCGCGATCGTGCACAACCGACCGGCCATCCAGTGGCCGAAGATGCCCGGATGCGCAGTGAACGCGCGATGCCACCGGTGGAACAATGGCCGGAGTTACGATGGCCGGAGTTGATCGATGCCCAGGCCGATACATCCAGGCCGATACATTCATGGGCGAGCCGCTTCTGCGGTCTTTGTGGTGAAAAGCGTCGCCTGCGCCATTTCGCAGGACACCCTGCGCGCGGTGAAAGCAGCGCCGGGGTGCTAGGTCCTCAGAAACGGATTGATGATGCGCACGCCGCCGAACGAGCCGCCGTGCTGCAGATCCTCGGTCAACAGGCATGCGCACCCGCTGACGATTGCGGCTTGCACTATCAGTGCATCGTAGAACGACAGACGATGAAGGACGTGCAAGTCAAGCGCGGCGCCGATCAGATCGGCGCCGTTGGCCACGAGATGAAAGCGCGCGTAGAAGTTCAGACGCTCACGCACCAGGGCGGGCGGCAACAGCAGTTTGCGCAACGCAACGTTGGCGAACTCCTGCAGGACCTGAGTGGACAGCACCGCGGTGCCAGCGGCCCGATGCTGGCTGATCAGTTCGATCGCGTGCTGTTGTTTCGTCGGCTCGTCAATCGCGTCTGCATAAACCAGCACATTCGTGTCCAGGAAACTACGCACGCCGGTTGGCTTCTTCCCGGTCGAATTGCCAGCCGTTCAGGCGTCCGGGCGAGCTGAGCGCCGAGGCCTTGAACGCGTCGAGATCGGCAGCGAGTTGCTGGGTACCGGCAAGCTGCTCCAAGTAATCCCGGACCGCCTGGTTCAGGCTCTTGCCCATCGCGCCGGCCGCTTTGCGAGCCTGTTCTGCAACGCGCTCGTCCACCGAGAGAGTGATGTTCATCGCATACCTCGCCTGAATGCCTCGCACCCGATGTGTGTGCACATAGTATGTGCGATCACTAAAGCATTCGTCAAGCAGCGGTTGAAGGCTTCAAGTGCTGGTCAAGACGCCATGCACCTGGCGAACGCCTTGCGCTGGATGTGGTCAGGCAGAAAGCCGCCCTGCGCATTGGCGGGATAGATCGGACAGAACCCGATCATGGTCGACGCCTCCTCCAGACCGCGCTTTGCTCCCGCGCTTTCCCGGATTACAGCCACGGCGCCGAACGCCCCTGTGCAGTGAGCAGCGCCACTGCTTTTCGGTCGAACGAAACAAACGTGTCCGCGCCCAGCGAGCTGCCATCGAACGCGATCACGCCATCGGCGAAGTCTCCTCCTGCCTCCAGCGTCAACAGGCCGGCCTCTGCCGCCGGTCTGCCGACACGCACATTGGCCGCCGCAAGAAGGGCTCGAATGGCGTCTGCAGCATCCGCGGCCTCGAGGTCGTACAGCCTGAGCAGCACCCAGACGAACTCGCACGCGGAAGGTCGTGTGACAGCAACAAGCTAAGCCTTGGTCAGCAATCTCCCGGCGCGCTTCGCCTGTGCAGGATCATCGCCGAGGGCAGCGCGCACCAGAACATTGGTGTCGACGATGACCTTCATCGCTTGCCGGCCCAGCCCGCGACTGCCGCCTGGTTGATTTCCTCGATGGTGGCAATTCTCTTCGTCCTGCCGTTGAGCACACCGACGAAGCTCGCGATCTTTCCGGTGGACCGGGATGCCTTCAGCAGCCCCTGGTTATCGGGCAGAAGGTCGATCTCGATCTTGTCTCCCGGCCGGATGCCCAGATGCTGCAGGACACCCTTTCTGAACGTTACCTGGCCGCGAGCGGTCACAGTCAAGATGGCCATGGCGCCAAGCTCCATTTTCGTTTCTCCACTTGGGCAGATGTAAGGCGAATTTGCCTTACGGTCAATCCGCGACCCGGCACCCGCTACGCGAAACCCACGACCCGACACTCGGGACGCAGTTCGTGCCAGCGTGCTGCCGCGCGTAGCCGTCAGTCGGGCTGTGGCACGCCGCCCGCTTGGGCGAAGATCTCGCGCAGGCGCACCGGGTCGCGAGTGTGGCCCAGCGCGACCATCAGCAGGATGCGCGCCTTGATGCCGCTCAGGAAGCCGGACGAAATCGCGCCCTGCTTGATCAGACTCTGCCAGGAGCCGAGGTAGCCTTTGCCCGGATGCGGCGCGCCGGACGGCAGACGGCTGCCGGCCACGACCGGAATGCCGGCCTGCAGTGCCATGCAGACGCCTTCGTAGAACGGCAGGTTCACGTTGCCGCCGCCGGTGGCCTCGACCACGATGCCGTCGACCTTCGCCTGGACACAGGCCTTGAACAGCAGGTTGCTGGAGCCCTGAACCATGCGGATGATATGCACGTCGGACCGGATGTCGTCGACTTCCAGATGCAGGCGCTGCTGCGGCACGGAAAAGAAGCTGATCCCCTGGCTGGTGACGCTGCCGATCGGGCCGCCGTCGCGCGCGCCGAAGCAGGTGAGGCGCTCCGGGTTGACCTTGGTGACATCGCGGGCGGCATGAATCTCGCTGCCCAGGGCGACCATGACACCACGCCCGCCGGCCGCCGGGTTGGCTGCGATCATCGCCGCGCCGACCAGGTTGCGCGGACCATCCGCGTCTTTCTCGTCGGCATTTCGCTGGGCCCCGGTGATCACGATCGGCTTGTCGGTGCCGACAGTGAGGTCCATCAGGTAGGCGGTCTCTTCCAGCGTCGCCGTGCCATGGGTAACCACGGCGCCGGCAACCGCGTCATCGGCGAGCACCCGGCGCAGCGTGTCGCGCAGGCCGAAGGCGGTCGCGCTGTCCATCAACGCGCTGTTGATGTTCGAGTGCTCGACCACACGGATGTCCGCCACGCGCAGCAGTTCAGGGATCGCCGACACCAGGTCTGCCGCCGTGGCTGCCGAGACATGGCCGCCCAACGCGGCGTCGTACCTGGACGCAATGGTGCCGCCGGTGCCGATGACATAGACGAGAGGCTTGGCCATGATCGATGTACTCCCTTAGATTGCGCTGCTGCCGAACCGGTACACCGCCAGCGATCCGCGCAGGTTGGGCAGGGTGGTTACCTCGCGGCCGCCATGTAGAACGATCCGCTCCAGGATGCGGATGCCGTGCTGGGCACAGAACGACTCGAAATCGGTCAGCGTGCACAGATGGATGTTTGGTGTGTCATACCAGTGATTCGGGAAATCTTCATTGACCGGCATCCGGCCCTGCGCGAGCTGAATCCGGTTTCGCCAGTAGCCGAAGTTCGGGAACGACACGATGCCCTCGCGCCCGACCCGCAGCATCTCGGCGAGGATACGTTCGCTGTTCTTCATCGCCTGCAGGGTCAGGGACAGGATCACATAGTCGAACGAGCCAGGGTCGAACCCAGACAGCCCGGACTCCAGGTCCATCTGCAGCACGTTGACGCCGTTCTTCACACAGGCCGGAATCTTGTCGTCGTCGATCTCGATGCCGTAACCACGCACGCTCTGCGACTCGCGCAGATAGCGCAGCAGGGAACCATCGCCGCAACCCAGATCGAGCACCTTGGCGCCTGGCCGGATCCGCCCGCCGATCACCGCAAAGTCTGCGCGCGGCCCCTTCATCGCCGGATGTCCGAGAGCTCTGCGTGCATGCGGTCGACATAGGCGCGCACCAGCGCGTGGTAGCGCGGGTCGTCCAGCAGAAACGCGTCATGGCCATGCGGTGCGTCGATCTCGCCATAGGTCACGTCGAGCTGATTGCGCAGCAGCGCCTGCACGATCTCGCGCGACCGCTCCGGCGCGAACCGCCAGTCGGTGGTGAACGAGATCACCAGGAAGCCTGCGCGTGCAGCGGCCAGCGCCTTGGACAGATCCCCCCCGGTGTCGAACCCGGGATCGAAGTAGTCGAGCGCCTTGGTGATGCGAAGATAGGTATTCGCATCGAAGTACTCCGCGAACTTGCCGGCCTGATGGCGAAGGTAGGATTCGATCTGGAACTCCGGATCGAAGCTGTAGCCGATCTTCCCGTTGCGCAGTTGCCGGCCGAACTTGCTCGCCATCGCATCGTCGGACAGATAGGTGATATGCCCGACCATGCGCGCGACCCGCAGCCCGCGAACCGGTGTCAGGCCGTAGGCGTAGTAGTCGCCCTGGTGAAAATCCGGATCGGTCAGGATCGCCTGCCGGGCGACTTCGTTGAACGCTATGTTCTGCGCAGACAGGTTGGGTGCGCAGGCAATCACCATCGCGTGACGCACCCGCTGCGGGAACTGCCGCGTCCATGACAGCGCCTGCATCGCGCCAAGACTGCCGCCCATCACCGCGGCAAAGCGCACGATACCCAGGTGATCGGCCAGGCGCGCCTGCGCAGCCACCCAGTCCTCTACGGTGACCAGCGGAAAGCGTGCGCCATACGGGCGCCCGGTTTGCGGATCGATGCTCATCGGCCCGGTCGATCCGAAGCAGCCGCCCAGGTTGTTGACGCCGATCACGAAGAACCGGTTGGTGTCTACCGGCTTGCCCGGCCCGATGATGTTGTCCCACCAGCCGATGTTCTGCGGGTCGTCCGCATAGAAGCCGGCGACATGATGCGCCGCGTTCAGCGCATGGCAGACGAGGATCGCGTTCGACCGCTCGGCGTTCAGGGTGCCGTAGGTCTCGTACACCAGATCGTAGTCTGCAATCGTGCGGCCGCAGCGAAGCGCAAGCGGCTCGACGAACGTGGCTCGTTGCGGGCTCACCGCGCCGACCGAGCCGGGCGGGTGGGTTGTATCCATGATCTGTCTGGTTAACGGGCGGCGGAAAATAAAAAAGCCCCGGGGTGCTTGCGCAGGCCGGGGCGGAGAAATCTGGATTTCTCTTTAGCCGAATTTGTAGCGCGCCCGCAAGCTGAACTCAAATCGGCGCGTGATCCAGACGCAACGGTACCCCCATGAGCCAGGCGCTGTCAAACACCGCCTACGACGCGGACACCGTCGCCGCCGTCAACTCCACCGTGAGCGCCACCGTCAACGCCGTCGCCGAGACGCTGCGTCCGCCCTGGGTAACCGCACCGCTCAGCCGTTCAGCTTGTCCACCAACCGGCGGATACGATCCGGGTCGCGGGTATTGGCGATCCTGCGCGCCATCGCGGCGATCTCCGACAACTGGGTCTTCAGGATGCGCTGCTTCACCTCGAGCAGGAACGCCGGGTGCATCGACAGCTGGCGCAGCCCGAGGCCGATCAGCAGCCGGGTCAGATCGACGTCACCAGCCATCTCACCGCAGACCGCCACCGGCACCTTGGCCCGGTTCGCACGCTGCGCGACATCGGCGATCAGGCGGATCACCGCCGGGTGCAGCGGGTCGTAGAGGTGGGCCACCGCATCGTCGGTGCGGTCGATCGCCAGCGTGTACTGGATCAGGTCGTTGGTGCCGATCGACAGGAAGTCGAGATGCTTGAGGAATACGTCCAGCGCGATCGCCGTGGCCGGTATCTCGACCATCGCACCGATGGCCACCTGCGGCGCGAACGCGATGCCGTCCTCCGCGAGGCTCGCGCGCGCGCGAGCGATCGCGGCGATCGTCTGCTGCAGCTCCTGCTTGGTGGACAGCATCGGCACCAGGATGTTCAGCGTGCCGAAGTTCGACGCGCGCAGCAGGGCGCGCAGCTGGGTATGGAACAGCGGCGGGTCAGCGAGGCAGAGGCGGATCGCGCGCAGGCCGAGCGCCGGATTGGCCGAGCTATGTTCGTCCGAGCCGCGCAGGGTCTTGTCCGCGCCGATGTCCAGGGTGCGGATGGTCACCGGCAGTCCGTCCATCGCCTGGGCGACCGCGCGATAGGCTTCGAACTGCTCGTCCTCGTCGGGCAGTTCGTCCCGGTTCATGAACAGGAACTCGGTCCTGAACAGCCCGACCCCCATGCCGCCGTTGGCACGCACTTCGGCGACATCGTCCGGACCTTCGATATTGCCCAGCAGTTCGATCGACTGGCCGTCGATCGTGGTCGCCGGGGTCTTGGCGAGCCGCTGCAGCTTCGCCCGCTCTCTACCCAGCGCCTCCTGGCGCAGCCGGTACTCGACGAGCACTGATGGATCCGGATTGACGATCACCACACCCAGCGTGCCATCGATGATCAACTGGTCGTTCTCGCGGATGAGGTCGCGGGCGCGATGCAGAGCGACGATCGCCGGGATGTTAAGGCTGCGTGCGACGATCGCGGTGTGCGAGGTCGAGCCGCCCTGGTCGGTGAGAAAGCCGGCAAACGGCAGCTGCTTGAACTGGATCATGTCCGCCGGTGACAGGTCATGCGCGACCAGGATCGCGCGCGTGCCGCCAGGAAGCGACGGCGGAACGTAGCCCGGCTTGCCGACCAACGCCTTCATCACCCGCTCGACCACCTGAAGGATGTCGCCGCGGCGTTCGCGCAGGTAGGCGTCGTCGATCTGGTTGAACTGCTCCAGCAGCTCGTCGAGCTGCAGCTTGAGCGCCCATTCTGCGTTGCACTGCTGGCTGCTGATCAGGTCGAGCGGTCCCTGCGACAGGGTCGAGTCGGCGAGGATCATCTGGTGCACATCGATGAACGCGCCGAACTCGGCCGGCGCGCTGGCCGGGAGGCTGCTTCTAAGCTGTCCGAGTTCCTCGCGCACGGTCGCCAGCGCGGTGAGCAGGCGCTGGCGCTCGTTGTCCAGCGCTTCGGCCGGGACCAGGTACTGTGCGACCTCCAACGTCGCGTACGACACCAGATGTGCCGGGCCGATCGCCACGCCGTCCGAGGCGCCGATGCCATGCAGTGTGAAGCTCATCCGCATCGAACGCGCGGCGGCAGCGTCGGCCTGGACGTCCAGGGGATGGTCCATCGGCATCGTCGCTTCGCCTATTCGGCTTCGCCGAAACGGTCGGCGATCAATGCGGTGAGTGCCGCGAGCGCGTCGGCTTCATCAGGACCGGCGGTCTCGATGCCGATACGTACGCCCTTGGCCGCGGCCAGCATCATCACGCCCATGATGCTCTTGGCGTTCACCCGGCGCCCGTCGCGGGTGAGCCAGACCTCGGACTCGAACCGGCCCGCGGTCTGGGTGAGCTTGGCTGACGCCCGGGCGTGCAGCCCGAGCTTGTTGATGATCTCAACGTCCTGCTGCTGCATCGTCCTGACCTTCCTGTTGCGGCATGCGCATCACGCCGTCCCGGCCACCACTGATTGCCTTCTGGATCATCACCTCGAACGGCTGATCGCGATAGTTGAGCGCGCGGATCAGCATGGGCAGGTTGACCCCGGCAACACCTTCGATCCGGCCGGGCTTGAGCAGTCTTGCCGCCAGGTTGCCCGGGGTCGCGCCATAGATGTCGGTCATGATCAGCACGCCGTCGCCATCGTCCAGATGCGCGACCAGATCCTGGGCCTGCGGCAGGATCGTCAGCGGGTCGTCGTGGATGGTGACCCCGAGCTGGCGCACCCGCATCGGCCGCTTGCCCAGCACATGACTTGCGCAGTGGATCAGGCTCTCGGCGAGCGTGCCGTGGGCGATGAGAAGAATGCCGATCATGGAAGGTCGGGGCGCGGCTCGAGTCTGCGTTCCAGCGCGTCGATCATCAGCGCCGCCGGATCGCAGTCGGTCTGCTGGGCGATCTCCTGCATGCCGGTCGGGCTGGTCACGTTGATCTCGGTGAGGTGGCTGCCGATCACGTCGAGGCCGACCAGAGCGAGGCCCAGGTCGCGCAGCACGGGTCCGACCGTGTGCGCGATCTCGCGGTCACGCTCGGTGAGCGCGCGGGCGACACCCTTGCCCCCGGCGGCGAGGTTGCCGCGGGTCTCGCCCGCCTTCGGAATACGTGCAAGCGCGTAGGGCGCAGGCTCGCCCTCGATCAACAGCACCCGCTTGTCACCGTCCCGGATCTCCGGCAGGTAACGCTGCGCCATGATCGTGCGCCGGCCATAGTCGGTGATGGTCTCGATGATCACGCCAATGTTCGGATCGTCTTCGCGCACCCGGAACACGCCGCTGCCGCCCATGCCGTCCAGCGGCTTGAAGATCACGTCCCGATGCTCGGCGAGGAACTCGCGCAGGATCGGCTCCAGCCGCGTCACCAGGGTGGGCGGTGCAAGCTGCGGGAACCTGGCCACCGCCAGCTTCTCGTTGAAATCGCGGATTGCCTGTGGCCGGTTGACCACGCGCGCTCCCTGGCGTTCGGCCAGCTCGAGCAGGTGCGTGCTGTACAGGTACTCGTTGTCGAATGGCGGGTCCTTGCGCATCAGCACCAGATCGAACCCGGACAGCGGCGCCAGTTGTGCTGGCGCGGCGTCGTACCAGTCGTACGCGTCCGGCTTCATGCTGATCGCGCTGGACAGCCCGGACACCTGCCCGTCGCGCAGCAACAAGTGCTGCTGCTCCATCGCGAACAGGCGATGGCCGCGACGAGCGGCCTCGCGCATCATCGCGTAGGTCGAGTCCTTGTATGTCTTGAAAGTCGCCAGCGGGTCGGCGAGTACCAGAAGGTCCATCCCCGGATGGTAAGCGCGGCGCAGGAAAAAGGGGTCAGCCGACTTCGCTGCCGACCCGCCGGTGCAGGCGCGGGCGTTGCAATTGCTGCTGGCGCAGCCAGCCGCAGTCGCACGGGTCGCGGTTGCGCGCGCCGGTGCGCGTACCGTCGGCACCGCCAGCGTGCAACTCGTGGTCTCCACCAGCGAAGGTGCATTGTCTGCCTGGATCGACGATGTGTTCGTCGATCCGGCGTGGCGCGGATGCACCATCGGCCGTCGGCTGCTGGACGACCTGTTGCTTTGGGCGCCCCGTCATGGCGCGACCCGGGCGCAGTTGCTGATCGATCTGGACAACGCGCCGGCCGAGGCGTTCTACGCGCGGCTCGGCTGGTCGTCCAGCCGGCTTGGCGTGCGCCGGTTGATGCTGACGTCCGAGTGCTGACGTCCCGGTGCTGACGTCCGGGTGCTGACCTGCGCGTACTCACCTGCCTGTGCTGACGCGCTGGCCAACCGCGTACCGCGGCTCGGAGTAGACTTCGCCGCTGTCGCGAACGCGTTCGCGGTTCCTGCAGACAGGTCGCGTGGACCTGGACGGCGGCCTCCTGTGTCGTCTTGAGGCTCACCGTCATGCCGGGACCGTTCCGAAGACGCGTCGCTCCGCCTAAAGGAGAGTCAGTGAGTCCTACCGCATGCATCCGGCGTGACGCCGGCACGCCCTTGTTCAGGCCGCTTTCGGGGTCGTCGTTTCCCCGGTCATCAGCGCTCCGGTTACTGCTCGTTGCCCTGGGCGGGTTTCCCGTGCTCACCGGGTCCGCTGTTGCAGCCGACAGCGCTTACCCGCAGAAGGCGATCCGCCTGGTGATTCCGTTTGCGCCCGGCGGCAGCAACGACATCGTCGGCCGGATGATCGGCGTGCAGCTGCAGGAGCGTGTCGGCCAGGCGGTAGTGATCGACAATCGCGCCGGGGCCGGCGGGGTGATCGGCACCGAACTCGTCGCGCGCGCGGCCGCCGATGGCTATTCCCTGCTGATCGTCTCGGTGGCGCATGCGTTCAACCCGGCGCTGTACAAGCTGTCCTACGACTCGATCAAGTCGTTTGCGCCGATAGGGCTGGTCGGCAGCGGGCCGAACGTGCTGGTGATCAACCCGCAACTGCCGGTGAACTCGGTGAAGGAGCTGATCGCCTATGCCCGGGCCAATCCGGGAAAGCTGAACCTTGCTTCGGCCGGTATCGGCTCGTTCCAGCACCTGTCCGGCGAGCTGTTCACCCGCATGGCGAAGATCGACATGACCCATATCCCGTTCAAGGGCGGTGGGCCGGCAATGACCGACGTGATCGCCGGGCAGTCGCAGGTGACCATCGGCTCACTGATCCAGATGCAGGGGCATATCCGGTCGGGTCGCCTCAAGCCGCTGGGTGTCGGCAGCCTGAAGCGCAACCCGACGCTGCCGGACCTGCCGTCGATCAATGAATCCGGTCTGCCGGGCTACGAGGCGACCAACTGGTGGGGGCTGGTCGGTCCAGCCGCGCTGCCCCAGCCGATCATCGCCCGGTTGAACAAGGAGCTGAACGCAATCCTGGCTTCGCCTGAGACCCAGAAGCGCATGGAAGGCGAAGGCGCAGTCGCGATGCCAATGACCCCGGCCGAGTTCGGCAAGCTGATCGTGAGCGAGACCGACCGCTGGGGCAAAGTAGTCAAGGAAGCCGGCATCAAGGCTGAATGAGCCAGGATGCCCCACCTGCGATAGACGAAACAGGCGGAAGAAACAGGCGCACAAAAGAGACGAACGAAACGGACGGACGAAAAAAAACGGGCACCCGCAGGTGCCCGTTTTCGTGAAGGGATACGCGATCAGTTGTATGCCTTCTCGCCGTGCGAGGCGACGTCCAGACCTTCGCGCTCCTCGTCTTCGCTGACCCGCAGACCGACGATGATGTCGACGATCTTCAGCGAGATGAAGGCGACCACTGCCGACAGCACCACCGCGACCATCACGCCCTGGAACTGGATCCAGACCTGACCGCCGATGCCGGCTGCCAGGGGCTGCGCGCACTCGTTCTTGATGTAGTCGCAGATTCCGGCGCCACCGAGCGAGGGCGAGGCGAATACGCCGGTGAGCAAGGCGCCGACGATGCCACCGATACCATGCACGCCGAACACGTCCAGTGCGTCATCGGCACCGAGCATGCGCTTCAGGCCGGTGACACCCCACAGGCAGACAAAGCCGGAGACCAGACCAATCACGATCGCACCCATCGGGCCGACAAAGCCGCACGCCGGGGTGATCGCCACCAGACCGGCGACTGCACCCGAGGCAGCACCGAGCATGCTCGGTTTGCCCTTGCCTATCCACTCGGCGAAGGTCCAGGCGAGTACGGCGGCTGCAGCGGCGATCAGCGTGTTGATGAAGGCCAGCCCGGCGATGCCGTTGGCTTCGAGGTTCGAGCCGACGTTGAAACCGAACCAGCCGACCCACAGCATTGCGGCACCGATCATGGTGAAGGTCAGGCTGTGTGGCGGCATCGCTTCCTTGCCGAACCCGACCCGCTTGCCGAGCATGTAGGCGGCCACCAGCCCGGCGACGCCGGCATTGATGTGCACCACCGTGCCGCCGGCGAAGTCGAGTGCACCTTTGGCCCATAGCCAGCCCGCGTTCGCAGTCACTGCTTCGAGTGTCTTCTCGTCGGTGATCGCATCCGGGCCGTCCCAGTACCAGACCATGTGTGCCATCGGCAGGTAGGCGAAGGTGAACCAGAGTGCGAGGAACAGCAGCACCGCGGAGAATTTCATCCGCTCGGCGAATGCACCGATGATCAGCGCCGGGGTGATGGCGGCGAAGGTGAGCTGGAAGGCGACAAACAGATACTCGGGGATGTAAGTGTCCTTGCTGAAGGTGGCCGCCCCGGTGGCATCGGTCACGCCGGCGAGGAACATCTTGTCCAGACTGCCGAAGAACGGATTGCCTGCAGTGAAGGCGATCGAATAGCCGTAGATCACCCACAGGATCGCGATCATCGAAAAGGTGACGAACACCTGCATCAGCACCGACAGCATGTTCTTCGAGCGCACCAGACCACCGTAGAACAGCGCCAGACCAGGGATGGTCATGAAGATCACCAGCACGGTGGCGACATACATGAACGCGGTGTCGCCCTTGTTGATGTTCGGCGGCTTGGGCGCGTCAGGCTTGGCTTCTTCCTTTTTCGCCTCTGTTGCCGCGGGCGCTGCAGGGGCACCCTTCGCGGCGTCGGCCTTGGCTTCCATCTTGGCCGGTTCAGGCGCCTTTTCGGCGGCCGGTTGTGCAATCGCGGTCGCACTAAGTGCGAACGAGACGGCAGTGAGCACGGCGACTAGCAGCTTCTTCATGCGATCTCCCGATCTGTTTTTATTGCAGGACGGTCGTTACAGAACGTCCGTTACAAAGCGTCCGCACCGGTCTCGCCGGTCCGGATGCGCACGACCTGTTCCAGGTCATAGACGAAGATCTTGCCGTCACCGATCTTGCCGGTACTGGCCGACTTCTCGATCGCTTCGATCACCTGGTCGAGCATGTCGGACTTGATCGCGACTTCGATCTTCACCTTGGGCAGGAAGTCGACCACGTATTCGGCGCCGCGATACAGCTCGGTGTGACCCTTCTGGCGACCGAAGCCCTTGACCTCGGTGACGGTGATGCCCTGTACGCCGATGGCCGACAAGGCTTCGCGCACCTCGTCCAGCTTGAATGGCTTGATGATGGCAGTGACGAATTTCATGGTGTATGCCCCCCGACCGACGAAAAAAAGGGGGCCGGCCAGGCCGGCCCCCGTCGCTTTGAAACTAGAAGGTTTTTTGAACGCCGACAGTCCAGGTGCCGTCGCCGATGTTGCGGCCGTAGACGTTGTTGTAGACCGCGGTACCGCCCGGCGCCGGCAGCGCCGTGCGTGCAGTGGTGTTCGCCTTGGTGTATCCCAGGGTGAAGTTCAGACCCATGAACTCCTTCGCGACTGCGATCCGCCAGTCGGTGTAGTCGAGGTCGCTCTGCTTGCCCCCGGTACCGGCCCACAGCGGTGCGTTGGTGCCGCTGTAGCTTTGCCGGCCCACATGGCCGATCAGCGTAAAGCCGGTATCGAGAATCGGGAAGGCGCCGGTCAGGTCCAGATAATCCGACCCTTTGGAGTCCTTGATGCCGAAGGTGTCGTTCAGGCTGTACGAATACTTGAAGGTCAGCCATTTCCAGCTCACCGCAGCGTAGATCTCGTTGGTGTCTGCCTTGTCGGTGCCGGCTGCAAAGCCGGCGTTCGGTTTGCGACCCGGGTAGTTGTAGCGGAGGAAACCGACATCGAACGTGAAGGCGTTTACTGGCAGCTTGAAGCCGAGATAAGTGTCGAACTCGGCCGAATAGCTACCGCCCGGGGCGTAACCATCGGTGATCCAGCTGATGTTCGACCCCCAGATGCCGGCGTAGAAACCGCTGGAATGCGCGTAGTCGAAGCCGCCCTGGATCGCGGGCTTGCGGTCGGTCTGGGTCAGGCCACGGAAAATGTACTGGCTGAACAGGCCCAAGTTGCCGGTGAAGGTGTGGTCGGACGCCGGGGTCGGTGCTGGCTGCGCGATCGCAGCCAGCGGCATGACCAGGGCTGCGGCGACTGCGCTTACGAGGATGGACTTGTTGAATCGTTTCATTCCTGGTTCTCCCAAAAATAGGTCTCGGGTTACGGCATAGTGGCGCCTCGGTCGACCAGGAAGCATTTGCTGTGCCAGCTAAAAACAAACCTTGAAACAAGCATGTGTGTCCGGCTTGAGGTCCTGGGTCAGCAGATTCGCACCAACAAGGGGCGCTTGACATCGCTGGCGCCCAAGATCGGTGCCAACCTGCTGAAAAAAAAGAAAAATACGCCTTTGATGGGCCTAAATCGTTGCCAGATCATGCGAACTTCAACAATTTAACAACGCCTTCTGGCAGGAGATGTTGCAGTGGCACAACAGACCGTCCCTGGGACCAGACACGGTATCGGCGTCCTGGGCAGGCTTTCCGGCTGCGCAGTGGCGCACGCCATGCCTATACTGGTGCCAGCTTCATCGCGAGCTCGCGCAGGGGAGGCAAAGGTGGTGCAATCCCAGGTCTGCCGTTTGACTGCCCCCAGCCCTGTCTTCGCGTGTGACGCAACTCCGTCAATGTCTCCCTTCTCCTTCTCCTGCCCCCTGTCTTCTGCCCCTGTTGCCCTTCCGGTACGCCGCCCATGACCACTCAGACACCCTTGGATGACCTTGCCCGCCGACTGCGCGACCTGATCGCCAGCGGCCCGGCCCAGGATGTGCAGCGCAATGTGCGCGCTGCGATAGGCGCTGCCCTTCAGCGAATGGACCTCGTCACCCGGGACGAGTTCGATGTGCAGTCGGCGGTGCTGGCGCGCACCCGCGAGAAGCTCGAGTTGCTCGAGGCCCGGGTCGCCGACCTGGAACGCTCGGCCGCGCCGCGCGGCTGACGAGCGCTGCTGGCATGTCTGCCGGCGGGCCTGAGCTGGCGACGAGTGAGCCGGCACGCGATGCATCCGACCCGGCGCCCACAACGCCGCGAGTGTCGGCCGTGGCAGTGCTGCGCAGCCGTGCGCTGGTCGGCATGGAGGCGCCCCCGGTCACCGTTGAAGTGCATCTGGCCAGTGGTCTGCCCTCGTTCGCCCTGGTCGGGCTGCCCGAGGCAGAGGTGCGCGAGGCGCGCGAGCGGGTCCGTGCCGCCATCGTCAATTGCGGCTTCGAGTTTCCAGCGCGCCGAATCACCGTCAACCTCGCGCCGGCAGAGCTGCCGAAGGAGAGCGGGCGTTTCGATCTGCCGATCGCGCTCGGCATCCTGGCCGCGTCGGGTCAGTTGCGGCGGGATGCGCTGGATCGCTACGAGTTCGCCGGCGAGCTTGCCCTGACCGGCGAACTGCGACCGGTGCGCGGGGCACTCGCAATGACCTGGTTCGCTGCACGCGACGGCCGCGCGTTCGTGCTGCCGGCGGCAAGCGCGCGCGAGGCGGCATTGGTCAAGGGCGCCCGGGTCCATGCTGCCCCGACCCTGCTTTCGGTCTGCGCGCACCTGATGGGCGTGGTGCCACTCGAGGTGTTCCAGCCCGCTTCGGCCCCCCTGCCTGCGTTGGCGCTGGACGCGGGGTCTTCGCCCGCCGTGGCGGACCTGGCCGACGTCGCCGGCCAGCAGCAGGCCAAGCGCGCGTTGGAGGTGGCCGCGGCGGGCGGGCACAGTCTCCTGTTGGTGGGGTCGCCCGGGACCGGCAAGACCATGCTGGCCTCGCGCCTGCCCGGCATCCTGCCGCCGATGACCGATAGCGAGGCGATCGAGGCCGCGGCCATGCAGTCGATCTCCAATCGGGGATTCGATCCCCGGCACTGGCGCCAGCGGCCGTTTCGCGCGCCGCATCACAGCGCGTCGGCGGTGGCGCTGGTCGGTGGCGGCAGTCTGCCGCGCCCGGGCGAGATTTCGCTCGCCCAGCACGGCGTGTTGTTCCTGGACGAACTGCCCGAGTTCGACCGGCGCGTGCTGGAGGCGCTGCGCGAGCCGCTGGAGAGCGGACGTATCACGGTGTCGCGCGCGGCGCGGCAGGCCGACTTCCCGGCGCAATTCCAGCTTGTGGCCGCAATGAACCCGTGCCCGTGCGGCTACCTCGGGCATCCCTCGGGACGTTGCCAGTGCACGCCGGACCAGATCGCGCGCTATCGCCGCCGGGTATCCGGCCCGCTGCTGGACCGGATCGATCTCGCGCTCGAGGTGCCACCTGTGACCGAGCATGACCTCGTGCGTGGCGCCCCAGCCGAGGCGAGCGCGCTGGTGCGCGCCCGGGTCTGTATTGCGCGTGAACGCCAGCTCGTGCGCCAGGGCCGGCCGAATGCGCTGCTGGAGGCCGGCCAGATCGATCGGCACTGCGCGCTCGACGATGGCGGGCTGCGCCTGATGCAGTCCGCCCTGGACCGGCTGTGGCTGTCGGCGCGCGCGTTCCAGCGTATCCGCAAGGTCGCGCGTACAGTCGCCGATCTCGCCGGGGCGCAGGCGATCGAGGCGGTCCATGTGGCCGAGGCGATCCAGTTTCGCCGCTTCAACGGGGGCGCATAGCTGGCGCGCCGAACCGTCGGTCGCCCTTGACCGGTGGTAGCCTCGGTGCTCTCCTGTCTCCCTTTGCCAGAGAACGATGACCTCAGATCACGAACCGCGCGACGGCCAGCAGCAGCAGGCACAGCCAGGGCATCGTGCAGACGGCCCCGCGAAGCTTGGTCAGCCCGTTGATCGCGAGGCGAGCGCCATCGTCAAGCACCTGCGCACCGACCCGAGGGCTGCGGAGTTTCGGGTGCGCTATCTCGATTCGCCCGAGCTATGGCGTGCGCCGCGAATCACTCAAGTGGTCGACGTGCGCCATGCACGGATGATCTATCTGTCCGGCCAGACGCCAACCGATGCGGCCTACAAGGTGGGCAGCCAGGATTTCCGCGCCCAGCTGAACCAGGTGTTCGACAACATCGAGATCGCCCTGGCCACCGCCGGGGCGACACTGGCCGATATCGTGAAGACCACGACCTACATCACCGATCTCGCGCACCGGCAGGCACTTCGCGAGGTGCGTATCGCACGTCTCGGCCACCTGCACGCGCCACCGGCCAACACTGCGCTGGTGGTGGCAAGCCTGATCGAACCCGAGTTCCTGGTCGAGGTCGATGTGGTCGCTGCAGTAGCGCTGGTCTGATCATCGACCCGTCTGCAGCGCTTTGCCTGCCAGGTCGTCATCTCCTGGCACACATGAAGTGACTATTGCGTCGACCCGGCACAACTCGAACGCACGCACCCATACGCCACTGCTCGCCTGGCTGCTCGCCGGTCTGGCGACCATCGGGCCGTTCTCGATCGACACCTACCTGCCGTCGTTTCCGGCGATCGCGCGCGACTATGCAGTAGATGCGTTGTACGTCCAGCAGACGCTTTCGGTCTATCTGGCGAGTTTCGCGTTGATGACCCTGTTCCATGGGGCCCTGTCGGACTCCTTCGGTCGGCGGCCGGTGATCCTGGTCAACCTCGTGGTGTTCGTCATCGCATCGATCGGTTGCGTGTTCGCACCGAGCATCGAGACCCTGCTCGCCTGTCGCGCGCTGCAGGGCATGTCCGCCGGCGCCGGCATGGTGGTCGGTCGCGCGATCATCCGTGACACCTATGAAGGGGCGCCAGCGCAGCGGCTGATGTCGCAGGTGACGATGCTGTTCAGCCTCGCCCCGGCGATCGCGCCGGTGATCGGCGGCATGCTGCATCTGGCGTTCGGCTGGAAATCGATCTTCGTCTTTCTGGCCGTGTTCGGGATGCTGCTCTGGGCAGGCTGCGCCTGGCGGCTGCCGGAAACCTTGTCGCCGGCCGACCGTCAGCCGTTTCATCCGGCGCCGCTGTTCGCCAACTACCTCAAGGTCTGCGGCAGTTCGCGCTTCGCCATGCTGGCGTTGGCGGTGTCGTTCAACTTCGCCGGCTTCTTCATCTACATCGTCTCGGCGCCGATCGTCGTCTATCAGCACCTCGGACTCTCCGAGTCGCAGTTTGCGTGGCTGTTCGTGCCCGGAATCGGTGGGGTGGTGATCGGAGCCTGGCTCTCCGGGCGCATGGCCGGGCGCACCACGCCCGAGCGCACCGTGGGTATCGGATTCGCGATCATGGCGCTCGCAGCGATGGCGAGCATCGTCTACCACTGGCTGTTTCCGCCCGGCCTGCCGTGGACGGTGCTGCCCCTGATGGTCTACTCGATCGGCATGGCCCTGTCGATGCCGAGCATCACCCTGCTGGCCCTGGATCTGTTCCCGCGCAACCGCGGGCTGGTCGCCTCGGTACAGGGCTTCACCCAGTCGATGATGAATGCAGTGTTGGCCGGGGTGATCTCGCCCTTGGTGTCCTCCACCCAGTTGTCGCTGGCGATCGCCGCGGCAGTGTTCCTGACGCTGGGCGCGGTCTGCTGGCTGAACTACATGCGGCTCCTGGCGCGAGGCCGGAGCGCCGCCGATGGCCTGGCCGGGGCCGATGGCGCCGACCCCCGGGCGTGACTTTTACCGCAGTGGCCCGGCAGGACAAATGCAACCTCTTCGCAGTGGCCTGCATGCTAGGATCATCGGCTGTCCCTGCTCCGACCGGATTTCGCGCCATGCCAGTCATCGATGCCCCAATTTTCGCCACGCTTCGCGACCAGCTCGCCCACCGTATCCTGATCCTCGATGGCGCGATGGGCACGATGATCCAGCGCTACCGGCTGGGCGAGGCCGAGTATCGCGGCGCCCGGTTCGCCGGGTTCGGCCATGACGTGAAGGGCAACAACGAGTTGCTGGTGCTGACCCAGCCGCAGGTCATCCAGGAAATCCATGAGCAGTACCTGGCTGCCGGCGCCGACCTGATCGAGACCAACACCTTCGGGGCGACCCGGGTCGCCCAGGCCGACTATCACATGGAGGATCTCGCCTACGAGATGAACGTCGAGGCGGCGCGTCTGGCCAGGGCCGCCTGCGCGAAGTATTCGACGCCGGAACAGCCGCGTTTTGCCGCCGGCGCATTCGGGCCCACCCCCAAGACCGCGTCGATCTCGCCAGACGTGAATGATCCGGGTGCGCGCAACGTGACCTTCGACGAACTGGTATCGGCCTACCTCGAGCAGGCGCGGGCGCTGGTCGAGGGCGGAGTCGATCTGTTCCTGGTCGAGACCATATTCGATACGCTGAATGCCAAGGCTGCACTGTTCGCCATCGACGCCTTCTTCGAGGAAAGCGGCGTGCGTCTGCCGGTGATGATCTCGGGCACGGTGACCGATGCCTCGGGGCGCATCCTGTCCGGGCAGACGGTCGAGGCGTTCTGGAACTCGGTGCGCCATGCGCAGCCGATCACCATCGGCCTGAACTGTGCGCTCGGTGCCACCCTGATGCGCCCCTATGTCGCGGAGCTTTCGAAGCTGTGCGACACCAGCATCTGCATCTATCCGAACGCCGGCCTGCCCAATCCGATGAGCGACACCGGGTTCGACGAGACGCCAGAGATCACCTCGTCGCTGGTGAAGGAGTTCGCCCAGAGCGGCTTCGTCAACATTGCCGGTGGCTGCTGCGGTACCACGCCGGACCATATTCGCGCGATCGCGGACGAGATTCGCGGCCTGCCCCCGCGCGCGATTCCTGCCCCGGATCACAAGCTGCGGCTCTCCGGCCTGGAGGCGTTCAACGTCGATGGCGATTCGCTGTTCGTCAACGTCGGCGAGCGCACCAACGTCACTGGATCGAAAGCGTTCGCGCGGATGATCCTGAACGAGCAGTTCGACGATGCGCTGGCCGTCGCCCGCCAGCAGGTCGAGAACGGCGCCCAGGTGATCGACATCAACATGGACGAGGCGATGCTCGATTCGAAGGCGGCCATGGTCCGCTTCCTGAATCTGGTCGCCTCCGAGCCGGACATCTCGCGGGTGCCGATCATGATCGATTCGTCCAAGTGGGACGTGATCGAGGCCGGTCTGAAGTGCGTGCAGGGCAAGGCGATCGTCAACTCGATCAGCATGAAGGAGGGCGAGGCCGAGTTCGTGCGCCAGGCCGGGCTGTGTCGTCGCTATGGTGCGGCGGTGATCGTGATGGCGTTCGACGAAAAGGGTCAGGCCGACACCTACGAACGCAAGATCGAGATCTGCGCGCGCGCGTATCGGCTGCTGGTCGACCAAGTCGGTTTTCCGCCGGAAGACATCGTGTTCGACCCGAACGTCTTCGCCATCGCCACCGGCATCGAGGAGCACAACAACTACGGCGTCGACTTCATCAACGCGACGCGGTGGATCCGCGACCATCTGCCCTATGCCAAGGTGAGCGGCGGGGTGTCCAACGTGAGCTTCAGCTTCCGGGGCAACGACCCGGCGCGCGAGGCGATCCACACGGTGTTCCTGTATCACGCGATCCGCGCCGGCATGACCATGGGTATCGTCAACGCCGGCATGGTCGGCGTCTATGACGATCTTGCACCCGAGTTGCGCGAGCGGGTCGAAGATGTCGTGCTCAACCGGCGGCCGGATTCCACCGAGCGGATGATCGAAATCGCCGGCACGCTCAAGGCCGGCGGTGCGAAGCAGGAGCAGAGCCTGGAGTGGCGCGAGCAGGACGTCGGTGCGCGTCTGTCGCACGCCATGGTGCATGGCATCACCCAATGGATCGTCGAGGACACTGAAGAGGCACGCGCGCAGATCGAGGCGCGCGGCGGGCGTCCGATCGAGGTCATCGAAGGTCCGCTGATGAACGGCATGAACGTCGTTGGCGACCTGTTCGGGGCGGGCAAGATGTTCCTGCCGCAGGTGGTCAAGTCGGCGCGGGTGATGAAGCAGGCGGTGTCCCACCTGGTGCCGTTCATCGAGGCGGAGAAAGCGCTGTCAGGCGAGGTCAAGGCCAAGGGCAAGATCGTCATCGCCACCGTGAAAGGCGATGTGCACGACATCGGCAAGAACATCGTGTCGGTGGTGCTCCAGTGCAACAACTACGAAGTGGTGAACATGGGCGTGATGGTTCCCGCCCAGCAGATTCTCGACAAGGCACGCGAAGAGAAAGCGGACATCATCGGGCTGTCCGGGCTGATCACCCCGTCGCTGGAAGAGATGTCGCATGTCGCGCGCGAGATGGAGCGCCAGGGCTTCACCATGCCCCTGCTGATCGGCGGCGCGACCACGTCGCGCACCCATACCGCGGTGAAGATTTCGCCCGGTTACACCCGCGGTCCGACGGTCTGGGTGCCTGACGCGTCGCGCAGCGTGTCGGTGTGCACCAACCTGCTCTCCGAAGACGAGACGGTGCGCCGAAAGTACCTGGACGAGCTGGCGCGGGACTACGACAAGGTGCGCGAGCAGCACGCAAGCAAGCGCGGCCCGGATCTGATCCCGCTGGCGCGCGCGCGTACGAACCTGCAGCGCTTCGACTGGCCAGCCTATGTGCCGCCAAAACCGGCGTTCACCGGAATCCGCCAGTTGAAGAACTACGATCTGGCCGAGATCGCCCAGTACATCGACTGGAGCCCGTTCTTCCAGACCTGGGACCTTGCCGGCCCGTACCCGAAGATCCTGGAGGATGCGCTGGTCGGCGAAGCTGCACGCAACGTGTTCGGCGATGGACAGGCGATGCTGAAGAAGCTGATCGAGGGCCGCTGGCTGACCGCCAATGCGGTGTTCGCGCTGTATCCAGCGAACTCGGTCGGCGACGACATCGAGATCTACGAGAACGAGAAGCGGGACAAGGTGCTGATGACCTGGCACAACCTGCGCCAACAGAACCAGAAACCCGAGGGCCGGGCGAATCAGTGCCTGTCGGACTTCATCGCGCCCAGGGACACCGGCATTGCCGACTACATCGGCGCCTTTGCCGTCACCGCCGGCCTGAACATGGAGAAGCGGCTGGAGGCGTTCGAGAGCAAGGGCGACGACTACAGCGCAATCATGCTCAAGGCGATGGCCGACCGGATGGCCGAAGCATTCACCGAGATGCTGCACAAACGTGTGCGCACGGACTTCTGGGGCTATGCGCGCGCCGAGGCGCTGGACAGCGCGCAGCTGATCGCCGAGCAGTACCGCGGCATCCGCCCCGCGCCGGGTTACCCGGCGTGTCCGGATCACACCGAGAAGCCGGCATTGTTCTCCATGCTCAGTGCGCCCGATGTGGGGATCACCCTGACCGAGAGCCACGCGATGATGCCGGCCTCATCGGTATGCGGCTTCTACCTGTCGCATCCGGATGCGCAGTACTTCGCAGTCGGCAAGGTCAACCGGGATCAGGTCGAGGACTACGCGAAACGCAAGGGCATGCCGCTGGAACTGGCCGAGCGCTGGCTCGCACCCAATCTGGGCTACGAGCCGAATCTGGTGAAGGCGGCCTGACAGTTCTTTGAGAAGCTGCGGCGCGTTGCACTCAGGCAGGCGGCGCAGCCGGGTTGCCCCGGTGTTGCCGATGCTGGTGCCGATGCTGATCGCCTGCGGGCAGCGCGATGCCACGTTCCTTGGCTCGGGCCTGCATGCCGGCGCGAAATCCGTTCGCGAGTTCCTTGCGTTGTTCCGGTGAGGCGTTCTGCATCTTCTCGCGCATCGCGCTGCGCTCTTCAGGTGTGGTCAGCTGTTCCATGACCTTGCGTCTGGCCTCTCGGTCACCCGAGGCCGCACCGTGACCTCGCGAGCGCAGGCCCGCATCGCCGCGTCGCGGCTGGGGCGCGCTGGTTGAGGTCGGTACTTCGGAATCGGCAGCCGTCATTGGCTGCGCGATCACCGGGTTGGAGGAAAGCGCCAGGCCCAGGCTTGCGCTGGCCAGCATCGACAGTACGGCTGATCTCATGGTTGTTCTCCGTTTGATGGGTGGGGGACTACCTGGGCGTCTGGCTGGGGAGCCCGGGAAGCATTGCCGACTGTCCGATCCACACGGGATTGGACATGCCGCATCCGCGACGTCCCTATTGGAGCGCACAGATGTAAGCGGGTGATTTCCGGATCATGCGCAGTTGTATCCAAGTGTTTGTGCGCTTCAACTCCCAGAAGAGTCCGCCCAACGACGCGCTCAGCGACTTACACCAGGGCAGCAGGTATTGCCGTCTCGCGCTGGTTCCTGTGCGCGCATGCGCCGTGATCTGGCTCCATCCTGTTCACCTGGACCGGCTATCGACGTGTAGCGACAGATTTCTGCAGCAGCATCCCGAGCAAGGCGCCCTGCGCGCTGCTCTGGAGTTCTGCATCGAGGCGGTCCCACGTGCGGATCAGCCCGCAGTGGCGGGCTCATCCGGTTCGATCGCCACGGATTGAACCGCGGGTGCCGCCAGCATCGCTGCCCGACTCGCCGGCGTCTCCAGACTGATCCCCCGAGCGCGTCATTGCGATAGTCGGTGGGCACGGTGATCGCCGCCTTTTCCCGGTCTGGAACGTCACCCTTCAATGAATAGCGCCGCCGCAGCGCTATGGCATCAATCAGGGCCGGGGCGTAGAGCCCGGCCGGATCACCGCAATGGTCAGGTAGGTAGCAGAGTTCATCAAGCCGCCATCAGTCCAGTCGAGAGGGCGCAATAAAGTTCGCCCATCCTCAGCGGGTAGTAACGAGACAGCGCGTTTTCCACGAGGACCTCTTTGCGTCAAGCGATCGTTAGTCCCTCCATTGTTCCCCAGGTATGGCGAGCCCTCCTGTTGTTCGTGCTAGTCGCTTCGGGCGTGTGGCCGTCGATTGCCCGGTCTGCATACGACGTTCCGCCCGTAACGATCTATGGCTGCGTTGGAGGACTCGTTGGTTCAGGCCCTGAATGGCGAACGCCCGGCGAAGCGGTCAATATCTGGGGTACCCGCTTGACAACCAACACTGGCTACCGATGGTTCAATTGGTTTAGCAGCTCAGAAGGCTACGGGTCGGCCCCGTCCATAATTCGATTCACCGTCATTGGAACGTGTTGGGCAGACAACGGTACTCCTGCGGGTCAGCCCGGCCACGCTGGCTTCAGTGGACAGTTGCTTAAAGGTTTGTCGTGCACCTACACGATGGATTCGATTGGTTACCGCCAAGTCTCAGTCGGCATGCCACAGTGGTACGTGGCAGGGAATGAGGAGAGACTGTTCTGCCGCGTCGCGTCCGATCCTTCCCCGGATCGGAATCCGAAAACGCTTGGAGAGCCCGACGCAAGAGCAAGTCGCCACGTAGGCTGTCCAATCGATTGTAGCAACGGCAACAAGTTCCTTCGGCAAACGGACTATCGCGGGCAAGGGCAGTTTGCCATGTGGTTCGAGAGGCGCTACAACTCGACCGAGTCGCCAATGGCTTCGGACATCGGTCCCCAGTGGCGGCATACTTTCTCACGGTCGATCGCTGAGGCGCCCCCGTCGGGCAAGGCTTTCGCGTATCGCGAAGATGGAAAGATGCTGGTGTTCACGCTGGTCGGAGGCACGTTCCTGCCCGATTCTGACATATCCGATGCCCTGGAACGGGGTGGTCGATACAGGCGGTGTGTTCTCTGGTTGGCGGTACACGGTGGCCTCAAGTGAGGACGTCGAACGCTACGACGCTGCAGGAAAACTCCTGTCCATCTCTTCGCGTAGCGGCGCCTCGATTGTCCTGAGCTACAGCACAACGTCCACGCCGACGTCCGTTGCGCCTTTCCCTGGGTTGTTGATTGCGGCGACCGATTCATTGGGACGCACATTGTCGTTCACCCACGCCCGGGATGCCCGAGGCATTGCGCGAATGACCGATCCGGCCGGCCAAATCACCGAATATGCGTACGATTCTTCTGGGCGACTGTCCCGCGTGACTTATCCGGATGCGACGTTCCGTACCTACCACTACAACGAGTCCGCCAATACTGCGGGAGCCAACCTCCCCAATGCCCTGACCGGAATCACCGACGAGCGGGGCGTTCGCTTTGCGACCTATCGATACGATGCCACGGGCAGGGCTGTTTCGACCGAGCTCTCTGGATCGGTCAATCGGTACCAAGTCAGCTTCCCGAATACCGCTAATCGCACGGTGACTGATCCACTGGGGGTGGTGCGTACCTACAGTTTCACCACGATCGCCAATGCGCTGTATAACACTTCGATCCACTCTGCGCCTTGTCCCGCTTGCGGTCCCGCAGCGCGCAGCTTTGACGTCAACGGTAACGTGTCTGGCACGACGGACTGGAACGGTTTCAGGACGACGTACGGGTACGACTTGGCGCGGAATCTGGAGACGAGCCGCACCGAAGGCCTGGACGGTAATGGCACCGTGCGCCCGGAGAGCCGCACGATCCAGACCGAGTGGCACACGAGCTTCCGACTGCCGACCAAGCTGACCGAGCAGAACAACACCGGCACGGCGCTGCGCGAAACCTCGATGGCCTACGACACACGCGGCAACCTGGTGTCGCGCGCGGTGAAGGATGTCGCCAGCGGCTGGACGCGCACATGGACCTGGACGCACACCTATTCAAGCGCAGTCCCCGGACTGATCGAGCAGAGTGTTGAAGACGGCCCACGTAACGATGTGCAGGACGTCATTACGACGACCTTCGACCCGGTCAACGGCAATCTGCTGTCGGTATCACGCCAGGTGAATGGCTCGTCGTCGCTGACTACCACCTACAGTAACCACGATGCCCACGGCAACGCACGCACGATCACCGACGAGAACGGTGTGTCGACCACGCTCGCCTTTGACGCCCGGCAGCGCCTGACCTCGATGACCATAGCCGGCGAGACCCTCGCCTACGCGTACGACGCCGCGGGGCTGCTGACACGGGTGACGCAGCCCGACGGCAGCCGTATCGACTACGGCTACGATGGTGCGCAACGGCTGATCGGTATCGAAGACGGTGTGGGCAACCGGATTGACTACACGCTGGACGCAATGGGCAACCGCACCGCCGAGCAGGTGCGCGATGCGGGCGGCGCCCTGCGCCAGTCGCGCACGCGCGTCTACAGCGCGCTCAACCGCCTCGCGCAGGAGATCGGGGCGGCCGGGCAGACGAGCGCATTCGGCTACGACAACCAGGGCAACCTCACGACGGTCGACGGCCCGCTGGCCGGCCTGGCCGATGTGACCAGCCGGCTCCACGATGCGCTCAACCGCCTCACCCGAACCACCGCCCCGGACGGTGGTCAGGTGAGCGTGCTGTACAACGCGCTGGACCAGACGGCGCAGGTCACCGACCCCAGGTCGATTCCGACCGCCTACACGGTCGACGCGCTGGGCAACGAGACGCAGGAGGTCTCGCGCGACCGAGGCACGACCACGCGCACGTTCGATAGCGCCGGCAGTGTCGCCACCGAGACCGACGCAGCCGGACGTGTGACCACCTACACCCGCGATGCGCTGGGCCGGGTGACGCGCTCGGTGCATGCTCAGAGCGGACAGGCGACGATCACGCAGGACTTCAGCTGGGATCAGGGCCAGTACGGCGCCGGGCGGCTCACCGCCTTCACCGATCCTGGTGGCGGCACCGCCTTCCAGTACGACGCCCGTGGGCGCGTCATCGCAAAGACGCAGGTCACAGGCCCGATCGCGCTGACCGTCCAGTACCGATACGATGCGTATGGTCGACTCGATCGGTTGACCTACCCGTCCGGGCGCCAGATCGGGTTTGCGCTGGATGCGAACGGACGCGTCGCCTCGATGACGCTCGGGACCGCACCGCTGATCGGCCAGGTGAGCTATCACCCCTTCGGCGAGGTGACCGGGTGGGACCTCTCGGCGGCCAGCGGTACGCCGCGGGCGGCACGGCCGCGCGATCTGGATGGACGCATCACCGGCTACACGCTGGGTGCGCAGACCCGGGCACTGACGTACGATGCGGCGTCGCGCATCGTTGCGCTGTCGCTACCCGGCCAGACGATCCCGGTGGGGTATGACGCGAACGACCGACTGACGAGCTTCATTGCCGGCGCGACCCGCAGCTACACCTACGATCTGAATGGCAACCGGCTCTCGCGCTCCAATGAACCTTACGTGTACGAGGCTACGAGCAATCGGCTGCAGCGAGTGAACAGTGCGAGCGGGACCTCGACCTTGCGCCTGTACGGGTACGATGCCTCCGGGCGGGCGGTGAGCGACGGCATCAGCGCCTACGACTACGACGCGCGCGGGCGACTGGCGGTGGTGACCGTGACGCCGGGCTCGCCCACCTCGAAGGTGGTCTTCTCGGGCTACAACGCACGCGGCGAGCGGGTGAGCAAGCGGGTGGGCGGGCCGGCCAATCCGGCCACCTACTTCATCTACGACGAGGCCGGCCGGCTGCTGGGGGAGTACGATTTGGCCGGCAGCGCAATCCAGGAGATCGTCTGGCTGGGTGACCTGCCGGTGGCCAGTCTGCGCGGGGCGGCAGGTGCGAGCGAGATCTACTACATCTACCCGGACCAGATCGGCACCCCGCGGCTGATGGTCAATGTGATGAACCAGGCGCGCTGGCGCTGGGACCTCAACGAGCCGTTCGGCGGGAATCAGCCGAGCACCAGCCCCTCGGGGCTGGGCAGTTTCACCTTCAACCTGCGCATGCCCGGCCAGTACGCCGATGTCGAGACCGAGTTGTTCTACAACTACTTTCGGGATTACGATCGGTTCACGGGACGGTACATCCAGGCCGATCCGATTGGGTTGGCGGGGGGCATCAATACCTACAAGTACGCCCAATCAAATCCGTTCATGCGCGTCGACCCGTTCGGACTCTGGTCGATTGGTATCGAAGGATACTTCGGTCTCGGTTTCGGAGTTATCGTCCATGCAACAGGCAATCCGTTAACCGGAAACGGACGCGTGACGGGTGTCTCGATTCGATTCGGTAAAGGTCTTGGCGTTCAGGCTACATGGGACCCACTCGGTGTGCGTCCTGGTGCCGGCGACGCCCAATGTCTTCCTACCGGACAATCAAGCTCGGGCGTATTTGGTCAAGCCGGCATCGGCGCGCTTGGTGTCGGACTTGGCGGTCAGCTCTCGGGAGGATTCACGACTACAGTCGGTTCTGCTGGTCCTCGCGCGATTCCAATGACGGGCTATGCCGGCGCTGACGGGCAGATCCCGTTCGGGCCGTCCAGTGGTGGCTATGGGAAATGGGGATTCGCTTATGGCCTCGGAATCGAAGTCACTCTTCACTAAAGAAGTTGCCGGTTACCCACTATGGTGGCATGGCTCTATTGCTCTAGCGCTTTTACTGGCATTAACATTTACCGCGTATCTCGTGATCGCAAAGAGTGGCGCATATGAGAGCGCCGAACGATACGCAATGGATCATGCGGCAATAACATTGGCCATTGGGAATGTACGGTCAACGAGGCTAGGGATCGGAAGGTTCGGTTTCAGAATGTCAAAGCCGTACAGCACAGCTCGGTTTGTCATGGTCATCAATGGAGACCGTGGTAAATGCGCCATAGCCTTCGCTGCTTCGCGCCGTGGTGAGCACGGTGAATGGTCGATCGATGAGGCTGTCTACCACGGCCCTGGAGGAATGTTAGATTTAGTACGTAAGTATCCTCACAGCAACGCGGTTGAACGGCCGGTCAAGGGTTTGCTGAGCCTACCTTTGGCAGCTTGACCTCTGTCAGCGTCACACCGGATCGACCAACCCCTTGACCCCGCCGGTTGTTCTGGCACGCGCATCTGCCTTACTCTAGCGTGATTCTGTTCGCCTGGACCGGCTATCGAGGTGCAACGATGAGGTGCAACCGTGAATAGTTCGCCCAGTGTGTCCGCCGTCTCCGGTGGTGAGAAACCGGCGCCACTCGATGCCGCCGGGCTGGAACGCCGCCTGAGCGAGATATGGAACGTACCGGCGTATCGAGACCATCCGGGCAGGGTGGAGCTGAACGAGTTCGGAGAGGTGCTGGTGAATCCCCCGGTAGTTATGCCTCATGGACTGACGGCGGCGAGACTTGTCCGACTGGTCGAGGACGCACTGGGCGGACACTGCATGGTCGAGGTCGGGATGATCACCGACATCGGTCTGCGCGGGCCGGACGTCGTCTGGTGCAGCGACGTGTTTCTGCAGCAGCATCCCGAGCAGGTCGCTCTGCGCGCTGCTCCGGAGATCTGCATCGAGGTAGTCTCACCGAACGATTCGTTGCGCGAACTGCGCGAGAAGGCACAGAGCTATCTTCGGGCCGGCGCACATGAGGCGTGGATCGTGGAGCCGAAGACGGCGACTGTCGAGATTCACCGGACCGATGGTGTGTCCGCGACCAGTACGTTCCCGGTCGACCTCGGCCGGTTGTTCGCCGCTGATTGACCGTTGATGCGGATCAGTCCCCGGTGGCGGGCTGATCTGGCTCGACCACCGCGGGCTTATCCGCGGGTGCGGCCAGCATCGCTGCACGACTCGCCGGCGTCTCCAGGCTGATCCGCCCGAGCGCACCACTGCGATAGTCGGTGAGCAGGGTGATCGCGGCCTTCTCCCGGTCGGGAACGCCGCCCTTCAATACATAGCTCCGCCGCAGTGCTATGGCATCGATCAGGTCCGGGCCGTCGAGCCCGGCCGGATCGCAGCGGTAGCGCGCCGCGAGCAGCGCCGGGTAGCGTGCGATCAGCGTCTCGCCCAGGAAGTTCGCCACCTCTTCGTCGATGTAGGCGTTGATGCCGATGGCATGGCTCGCCGCCAGCATCAGGCCATCAGACGGATGCTCGATCAGCGGCCAGAGCAGCCCCGGGGTGTCGAACAGCACCAGCTGCTCGTTGATGTCGATCCGCTGCTGGCTCTTGGTGATCGCCGGTTCGTCGCCGACATTGGCGACCCGCCGCTTGGCCAGCGCGTTGATCAGGGTCGACTTGCCGACGTTCGGAATGCCCATCACCATAAGGCGCAACGGCTTCAGAGCGCTGTCGCGATGCGGCGCCAGCGCCAAGGCCAGACGAGGGACGCGTGCCACATCGGACGCCTTGCGGCAGGACAGCGCCACCGCCTGCACCTTGTCGCCCCGGGCAGTGGCCGCCACCAGATGACGCATCCAGGCGGCGGTCGCCTCCGGATCGGCCGCGTCGGCCTTGTTCAGTACTTTCAGGCTCGGCCGTTGCCGGTGCCGACGCAGCGCCTCGATCATCGGATTGCTGCTGGCACCGGGCAGCCGCGCGTCCATCACCTCGACCACGACGTCGATCTTCGCCAGCGTCTCCGCCGCCTTCTTGCGGGCGCTGGCCATATGGCCGGGGAACCATCCGATAGACATCGTGTTCGCTTCGCGGTGAGCCGGCAGCGCCGGCGCAGGTTTTAATACGCAGAGGGTGATCTGCCCGAGGTTATTGTCCACCGACCCGACATTGGCGGGATGCGTCGGGGTTTTCAGTATCATGCGGGCTGAGGTGCGGGGCTCAGATGCGGGGCTCAGATGCGGGGCTCAGATGCAGGGCTCAGGTGCAGGGCTCAGGTGCCGGGCGCGCAGGGTCAAGCGTCGGATGGTATGCGTCGGATGATATGCGCCAGATGGTACGCGTCGGATGGTACGCGTTGATTGGGGCCGAATCGCATGAAATCGCTGGAACTGATGGTCGAGCGCATCCTCCTTGCCAGTCGCTGGATACTGGTCGTGTTCCTGCTGGGGCTGGCGGCGGCACTGGCGGTTTACGCGGTCTCGTTTCTCTACGAGTTCAGCAAGATCGCGGCCTTGGCCTTCACCATGAGCGACAATGAGATGATCCTGGCGATGCTGGCGCTGATCGATTCGGCGCTGGTGGCCAGCCTGCTCGTGATGGTCATGGTCTCCAGCTACGAGAACTTCGTCAGCCGTTTTGACCCGGGCGGCGAGGACGTGTCTTTTCCGGGCAAGCTCAACGCCGGCAGCCTGAAGATCAAGGTCGCCTCCTCTATCGTGGCGATCTCTTCGATACACCTGCTGCAGATCTTTCTGAACCTGCCGCAGTACACTAACAACCAGCTGATATAGGCAACCATCATTCATCTCGGGTTCGTCGTTTCGGCGCTGATACTGGGCTATCTCGAGCAGATCATGTCGAAGTTGAAGTAGGCAGAGAAGGCCGGTCCATGACGGCGCCGGGCACCACAGGGTGGGTCGCCATCGCAGACCGCCCATCCGGAAAAGGTGCGGCACAGCACCCCGGCAACCCAAAAGGAGGAGACAGCATGGTTTCGATTCCGAATGAATCGCGTCCGGCCGCCGGGCAGGTGTGGCGGGTGGCCTTGAAGTCGATGCTCGCGGTGGCCGCGCTGACCGGGTCAGTGGCGGCCAACCCCGCGCTCGCGCAGGACGACTATCCGAACCGCGCGATAAGGCTGATCACGCCGGCTGCCCCGGGCGGTACCACCGACATCCTCGCACGATTGTTCGCGGCACGAATGACCGAGTCGTTGAAGCAGCAGGTGCTGGTCGACAACCGGGCGAGCGCCTCCGGGGTCAACGCCGGCGAGATGACCGCACGCGCGGCCCCGGATGGCTACACGCTGCTGCTGGTCTATCACCAGCACACGATCACTGCAGCATTGAACAGCAAGCTGCCCTATCACCCGGTGAACGACTTCACGCCGATCAGCCAGCTCACCGCGGCCGGATTGCTGCTGGTGGTCAACCCGGCGAGTCCGCCAAAAACGCTGAAGGAGTTCGTCGACTGGACACGCAGCTTCAAGGGTGGTCTCAACTTCGGCTCTGCCGGTATCGGCAGCGGCGGGCATCTGGCTGGCGAGCTTTTTAACCTGATGGCTGGCGTGAAGGCGCAGCATATTCCGTACAAGGGCTCCGGCCCGGCGCTGGCTGATCTGCTCGGCGGGCAGTACCAGTACAACTTCGCCGGCATCCAGGCCGCGCAGAATCTGGTGCGTGCCGGCAAGCTGCGAGCGATCGCGGTGTCCAACCCGAAGCGCGTCGCCGCGCTGCCGGACTATCCGGCGGTCTCCGAAGCGCTGCCTGGCTTCGAACTGGTCGGCTGGTACGGCATCGCCGGCCCGGCGAAGATGCCCAAGGCGCTGGTAGCCAAGCTCAACGGCGAACTGATCCGGATCCTGAACCAGCCGGACGTGCGCGAGCGGATCATCGCTGACGGCTCCGAGCCGGTGGGCAATACGCCGGAGGCGTTCCGCCAATACATGCTCGCGGACATGGTCAAGTGGGCGAAGCTGGTGAAGGAGAGCGGAGCCAGGCTCGAGTAACGGCCAGGGCACAGACGCGGCATGGGGACTGCTCCCGCTTCCGTGCAACAGCGTTTCAACGAACTGCTAGAGCGGGTCGACCCTGATCTTGCCGTTACGGGTCACTTCGGCCGAGCGCGCGAAATCCTTCTTGACGAGTGCGCTGACGTCCGCCGCATCGCCCCACTGGAACTCGATCGCCCGGGCTGCGAACTGTTCGCGCAGGGCGGGTGTGTCGACGATCTTCTTCAGTTCTGCAACAGCGGCAACTGCGGCAGGCAGCATCGCGGCAAACGCGAGGCGCGGCGTGACCAGCATCATCAAGGGCTTCCTGGTTGGTCTTCCGACAACTCTATCGGCATGGCGAGAAGTGCGAACGACAGTGCCTTGCCATGGGTGTCTAGCGCGGTCGAGGTGGTCACGCCGGTGCCAAGAGCGTGCTCGCAGACGAACTGCAGCGCGCACAGCTTGGGCAGCACATGGCGGGTCACCTCACCGCGCACGATGTCCTTCAGGTGCGACGCGACCGCTTCGGCGGTCACCTGCTTTACCAGCAGCGGGAAATCGTCGGCGCGATAGGCGATCAGCGACAGAATCGAGGTGTCGCCCTTGTCGCCCGCCCGGCAGTGAGCCAGATCATGCAGAATCCGGTGCGTGGCGCTCATCACGTGCGCCCCGGGGTCGGTGGCGGGCTGATCGCTGCGGCCTGCGGTAACTGCCGGTCGGTCGACATGCGCACGACGCCGGTCGTAACCTGGTCTCTGGGCATCAGGGTCGATACGATGCCCACGCGCTCACTGATGAACTTGCGCGCCCCACCGCCACCGGCCGGACCGTTGGTGTACAAGGCCTCGACTTCCAGCCCGACGCGTTCGGCCAGTTCTCTGGTGCTGCCGCTGGCCGCCACCCGCAACCGGACCTCATAGGGATCATGCGGATGGCCGAAATCAGTGCGGTGAGTGGAGTCGACGCCGATCAGGTCGATCCGCACATCCGGCAGATCGTGATGCAGGCGCTCGTGCATGATTGCCCCGGCCAGCACGGCGCGCGCACGCGCGTTCGGCCCTGCATACGAGATCTCGCCTTCGCCGATATAACCGGCGCGATAGCCGACGCTGACCTTGAGCGTGCCAGTGCGAGCGCTGCCGGTGCCGTTCTCGACGCGCACCCGGTCCTCGCCCATATCGATCAGATCGACGCCGCTGAAGTCGGCGACCACGTCCGGCGTGACATAAGCGCCTGGATCGATGACCTCGTACAGCAACTGCTCCTTGACCGTGGCCAGTGTGATCATGCCGCCGGTACCTGCGACCTTGCCCAGGGTGCCGTTGCCGTCTGCGCCGACATCGCAAAACGGAAAGCCAAGATGCGCCAGGTCGCGCACCGCCTTGCGTCCGGGGTCGGCGAAATAGCCTCCGGTCAACTGGCCGGCGCATTCGAGCAGATGACCGATCACGGTGCCCCGGCCGAGCAGCGTCGGCGCCTCGAGTGGCCAGCCGAACTCGCGGATCATCGGTGCCAGGAACATCGACGGATCGGCGACCCGCCCGGTGATGATCACCTCGGCGCCGGTGGCGATCGCCGGCAGGATTGCGTCGGCACCCAGGTAGGCATTGGCCGAGATCGGCGTGCCGAACTCGCACACCGGCTGGCCTGTTTCCAGGGTGGCTGTCCCCGGTTCCAGCCGGTCCAGCACATCGTCACCGGTGACCACGGCTACCTTGAGCTTGAGTCCGAGCTCGGCGGCGATCGCGATCACCTGCCGCCCGGCGGCCAGCGGATTGGCTGCGCCGAGGTTGCTGATCAGACGGAACCGGTTGCGCTTGAGCAGCGGCAGCAGCGCCTGCATTCTTGCCCGCAGCAGCGGGTCATAGCCCAGATCCGGGTCGGCCAGCCGGCGCAACTGCGCCATCGCCACTGTGCGCTCGGCCAGGCACTCGAGCACCATCCAGTCCAGGCGGCCCTGGGCGGCAAGGATCACTGCCGGGTCGATCCGGTCGCCCTGGAAGCCGGCGCCGCAGCCGATGCGGATCGTCTTATGGCGTGCCATCGGCTGGGGTCGTCTGCATGGCCGGATATTGTCCTGGGCGCGCTGGTGGGCGTCAATCGCGTGCCGCAAGCGCTGCGCCTGCGGCGCGCGATCGGCGCTATGGGACAATACTCACATGCATGTCGTCGTCCTCGGGGCCGGTGTGATCGGTCTGACTACCGCCTGGTGCCTGCTGCGCGACGGGCATCAGGTGACCCTCGTCGAGCGCAACGACGGCGTGGCGCTGGAGACCAGCTTTGCCAATGGCGGTCAGCTCTCCTACAGCTATGTGGCGCCACTGGCCGACCCCAGCGTTTTGCCCAAGTTGCCGCCCTGGCTGCTGCGCGCCGACTCTCCGCTGCGCTTCCGGCCGCAGCTGGACCTGCAGCAATGGCGGTTCTGCCTGGCTTTCCTGCTCGCATGCAACCGCACACAGGCCGAGCGCACCACACGGCAGCTGCTCGCGCTCTCCTTTTACAGCCGCACCCTGACCCGGGCGCTGGTCGAGCACGAGGCGCTCGATTTTGCCTACTCGCGAAGCGGCAAGCTGGTCATCCATGTGAAGCAGGCATCGTTTGACGCCGCGCGCAGGTTGCTCGACTACCAGGCGAGCCTGGGTTGCGAGCAGCAGGCACTGGATGCCGATGCCTGCGTTCAACTCGAGCCTGCACTGGCGCACATGCGCGCCCAGCTGGTGGGCGGCATCTACACGCCGAGCGAGGATGCCGGAGACTGCTACCGTTTCTGTGTCTCACTGCAGCAGGCGCTCACTCGTGCCGGGGCGCGTTTTTCTCTGGGCACGACGATCGAGCGCATCATTGTCGAGCACGGACGGGTGGTCGCCATCGACAGCTCGGTCGGCCCGATCAGCGGCGATGCCTATGTGCTCGCGCTGGGCAATCGCAGCGTGCCGCTGGCGCGCACCTGCGGCATCCATCTGCCGATGTATCCGTTGAAGGGCTACAGCCTCACCCTGCCGATCGAGAGCGACGCAGGTGCGCCCCGGGTGAGCGTGACCGACTTTGCGCAGAAGGTGGTGTATGCGCGACTGGGCGAGAGTCTGCGCGTTGCCGGTATGGCCGAGATCGCCGGGTATCTGGCAGTGGCCGATCCGGTACGCGTGGCGCTGTTATCCGCGCAGGCCAGTGCGCGCTTTCCGCTGGCGGGAGATTATGCGCGTGCGCGTGCCTGGTGCGGGCTGCGGCCGGCGACGCCAAAAGGCCCGCCGCTGCTCGGTGCCACCCAATACGATAATCTGCTGCTCAACGTTGGCCATGGAGCGCTTGGCTTCACACTCGCCATGGGCAGCGCCCAGGTGGTGACCGATCTGCTTGCCAAGCGACAACCTGCCATTGCGCTGGACGGGCTCACCCTCGGACAATGAAGCAGGCTGCCGCGGTGGCGCCGACTACGAACTCGACGAACTTGAACTGAAAGCAGAACCTGTGCGCCTGTCTCCCCTTGTCCAACTCTGGCCGTTCGTGCAGCCCTATCGTCACCGTGTGGTTATTGCGATGGTGGCGCTTCTGGTCGCCGCCGGCGCACTGCTCACGATACCGGCCGCCTTCCAGCGCCTGATCGACCTGGGGTTCGCGCGCGACAACCAGGGGGGTATCACCGGATACTTCGTCGCCCTGTTCGTGGTGGCGGTGATCCTCGCCCTGGCTACTGGCACCCGCTTCTATCTGATGAGCTGGCTCGGCGAACGGGTCAGCGCAGATCTGCGCATGGCGGTCTACTCCAACGTGATCCGGCTGTCGCCGCGGTTCTTCGAGACGATGCGCAGCGGCGAAATCCTGTCACGCCTGACCGCCGACACCACCCAGGTGCAGACCGCGGTGGGCACCAGTTTCTCGATGGGCCTGCGCAACGGCTTGCTGCTGATCGGTGGTCTGGGCATGCTGGTGATCACCAGCCCGCGGCTGGCCAGCTACATCTTTCTGTTGATGCTGGGTGTGGTGTTGCCACTGGTGATCTTCGGGCGCCAGGTGCGCAAGCTGTCACGCGCCAGCCAGGATCGGCTTGCCGATTCCTCCGCCCTGGCTGGCGAGACGCTGAACGCGGTGGCCACGGTGCAGGCCTTCGCCCAGGAGAAACGCGAGTCTTCACGGTTCGGCGAGGCGATCGAAGCCTCGTTCGGCACTGCGCGCCGGCGCGCGCAGGCGACCGCGTCTTTGTTGCTGGCAGTGATCGTGCTGGTGTTCGGCTCGATCGTGGTGGTGCTCTGGCTGGGTGCGCAGGACGTGCTTGCTGGACGCATGACCCCAGGCCAGCTCGCCGCCTTCGTGCTCTATGCGGTGGTTGCTGCCGGATCGGTCAGTGCGCTGGCCGAGGTCTGGGGCGAGCTGCAGCGCGCGTCTGGCGCGATCGAGCGGTTGCTCGAGCTGATGAGTGCACGCTCGGAGATCGTTTCACCCGCGCTGCCGGCGGCAGCACCGATGGCACGCGGCGCAGTGCGCTTCGAGCATGTCGGGTTCCGCTATCCATCGCGCCCCGACACTGAGGCGATCGCCGATGTCACGCTGGATATTGCGCCTGGCGAGACGGTGGCGATCGTCGGCCCGTCGGGCGCCGGCAAGACGACGCTGTTTCAGTTGCTGATGCGTTTCTACGACGTGACCAGCGGACGTATCCTGATCGATGGCGTCGACATCCGGTCGCTCGACCTGCAATGGCTGCGTAGCCAGCTCGGCGTTGTGGCCCAGGACAGCGTCGTGTTTGCTGCCAGCGTGCGCGACAACATCCGCTACGGGATGCCGGATGCGACCGATGCTGAAGTGCGCTCCGCAGCGCGGATGGCCGCTGTCGAAGAGTTTGTCACCCGGCTCCCCGAGGGTTACGAAACGCAACTGGGCGAGCGCGGCGTGCGCCTCTCCGGTGGTCAGCGGCAGAGGATCGCGATCGCGCGCGCATTGCTGAAGGACCCGCCGATCCTGCTGCTGGACGAGGCGACCAGCGCGCTCGACTCAGAGAGCGAAGCCTATGTGAAGGCGGCGATCGATCGCGCTGCGCAGGATCGCACCGTGCTGGTCATCGCGCACCGGCTGTCGACGGTGCAGAGTGCAGATCGCACTGTGGTGATCGACCAGGGCCGCATCCAGGCGATCGGAACGCATGCGCAGTTGCTGGAGAGCAGTCCGCTGTATGCGCGGCTGGCGGCGCTGCAGTTCGGGGCAGGCTGAGCCGGGGTGGGGTGGGGTGAGCTCAGGTTGAGCGCAGGGCGAGCGCCGCCAACGGTTGCACAGCCACGCGCCGCTACTCTGCCTTCGCCCCGGATAGTTTCACCAGCTTCGCGTACTTTTCCATCTCGCGCATGAAGAATTGGGCGAATTCGGCCGGACCGAGCGACAGCGCTTCCAGGCCGTCGCGCTCGAACGCCGCGCGCATTTCCACAGTCTGGATCGCCTTGAGCGTCTCGGCATTCAGGCGGTCGATGATCGCTTTCGGGGTCCCGGCGGCGACAAACAGGCCGAACCAGTTGTCGGTGTCGAAGCCAGGCAGAAAACGGTCCAGTGGCGGCACGTCCGGCAGCAGCGCAGTGGGCTTGATCGTGGTGACCGCCAACGCGCGCAGGCGACCAGATTTCAGATGCGGCAGCGCCACCGATGTGGCGAAGAAACTCATGTCGACTTCGCCGGCGATGATTGCGCCGACCACCGAACCTGCCCCCTTGTATGGCACATGGGTGATCTCGGCGCCGGCGAGCGAAGCAAACAGCACGCCTGCCAGATGGCTTGTGGTACCGACGCCATTGGAGCCGAAGTTCAGGCCACCCTTGCGCTTGCGCGACAGGGCGACCAGTTCTTTCGCCGTCTTTACCGGCACTGAGGGGTGGACCACCAGGAGCTGGGGCGATGACACGACCCCAGTCACCGGGAGCAGGTCCTTCAGCGTGTTGTAGCTCAGCTTCGAGTACAGGCTCGGATTGACCGCAAGCGCCGCCGATGAGAACAGCAGCGTGTAGCCGTCCGGGGCCGCCCTGACCACCAGCTCGGCACCGATGTTGCCGCCCGCGCCTGCGCGATTGTCGACCGTGACCGATTGGCCGAGTACCTCTGTGTAGCGCGCGGCGAGCAGTCGGGCCACCACATCGGTGACCCCGCCAGGCGCGAACGGCACCACGATGCGGATCGGCCGCGACGGCCAGGCTTGCGCCATGGCGGCCGCTGACCCGAGTGTCACCACGATCAGGGCAAGCAGGGCTGCCGGAAGGAATGCCAAAAGGGCTGCCAGCGGGGCTGCCTGCGGAGTGGCCAGATGCGCACGGCGCATGGCGGGTTTGACTCGGGCGACCGGCATGCTCATTGCTCCAGGCGCAGCATCGCCTGATTGATCACCTTCGCCCAGCGCGCGACCTCGCTCTCCATGAACACGCGAAACTCCTCCGGCCTGTTGCCCACCGGTTCAGCACCCAGATCGATGATCCGCGCGCGCACTTCGGGTTGCCGCACGATCTTCTGGATCTCGCCCGACAGACGATCGACGACCGATCGTGGTGTGCCGCCCGGGGCGAGCAGTCCTGCCCACGAGCCGGATATAAAGCCGGGCAAGCCGGCTTCGGCCAGTGTCGGTATCTCCTGGGCAGCCGACCAGCGCGACTCGCTCGACAGGCCGATTGCCCGGATCTTGCCCGCGCGCACCTGCGGCAGCATCGCCGACATGGTGTCGAACATGATCTGGATATGTCCACCCATCAGGTCGGCGAGCGCGGGTGCCGTGCCCTTGTACGGCACATGCGTCATGGTCAGTCCCTGTTGCTGGGCGAGCAACTCCATGGTGAGATGCGCAGCCGCACCCACGCCACTGGAGGCAAACGAGATCGAACCCGGCTTGGCGCGCGCAACCGCGAGCAGTTCCTTCAGGTCCTTGGCCGGGAAGCTGTTGCTGGCCACCAGGATCAGCGGCGCCACGCCGACCAGCGAGATCGGCTGGAAGCTCTTCACTGCGTGATAGGGCAGCTTGTCGTAGAGCGTCTGGCTGGCCGAGTGACCCGCGATCACCATGCCGATCGTGTAGCCGTCCGGGTTGGCCCTGGACAGCAGCTCGGCGCCGATGATCCCGTTCGCCCCAGGACGGTTGTCGATCAACACCGGCTGCGCCACGTTCTTCGCCAATGGCTCGCCTACGGCACGGGTCATCAGGTCAGTGAAGCCGCCCGGGGTGAACGGCACGATGACCCGGATCGGCTTGGCCGGGAACGCTGCGCTCTGGGCGTGCACCGCGGTGGCAGCTACCGGGCTCAGGGCAGCGAGCGCGATCCACAATATTGAGCGCGCGCGGTGGCAGGCTCGCACACAGCCGTACAACGACGGTTCTGGCATGACGGTTATCCTCGCTCCGGTGTCAGGGCGCCGACGCGGGTCGCACTCTGCGGTGAACTCTGCTCGCTACGGCGTGGCCGAAGCTTAGCTGATCGCAGCGCGCGCGGGGTAGGCCGCGCGGCGCGGCGTCAGAACCTCGGGCCGGGCTGGCAGGGATCGACGTCGCTGTCGCCGAGTTGCTCCCTCCTGTCTGGCACCGACCTTCCCGCAGGGGGGGGAGCCCCGTGTGCTAGCATGGGCAACAACCGAGCGAACCCATCTCAAGTGACTCGCGGCCCGCACACACCACGCGACGACCGCCCAACGAAGCGGGCGCTTGCCGAAGCCTCCAGGATGACCCGAGGGGCTGAGGGCCGGGTCGTACGCCGGGTCGTGATCAGGCCCCTGGTGTTCCAGGTGCTGCGCAGTCTCGATGCCGCAGGCTACACTTCGGGCGAAGGGCTTGCCCGCTCGCTGTCGGTGTCGCGCAGCACCATATGGAACGCGGTGGGTGCGATCGAGCGCTCCGGGGTCAGGGTGTTGCGTGGCCGGGGTCGTGGCTACCGGTTGGCCGAGCCCGTGGTCTGGATCGATGCCGGTAAGGTATCAGGCATCCTTGGGCGCACCGCGCAATGTCTTCAGTTGACCGTGCTCGATCATTGCGAGTCGACCAATACGGCGCTCGCCCGGCAGGCCGAGGCCGGCGCGCCGCACGGCACTGTGCTGGTGGCCGAGTGGCAGACTGCAGGCCGCGGCCGGTTTGACCGACGCTGGGCAAGTGCGCCAGGTGCCGGGATTACGTTCTCGCTGCTGTGGCGGTTCGACAAGGGCGCGATGCATCTCTCAGGGCTGAGTCTGGTGGTCGGGCTGGCAATAGCCGATGCGTTGCGTACGCTCGGGTTGCGCGAGGTGAGCCTTAAATGGCCGAATGATGTACAGGTGCGCGGGCGCAAGCTGGCCGGCGTGCTGACCGAGATCAAGGGCGACATGCTTGGTCCCTGCGCTGCGGTGATCGGTATCGGGCTGAATGTGTCCCTGACTGACGCGCTGGTCGACAGCATCGACCAGCCGGTGACCGATCTGGCGCGTGCCGGGCTGGCCGAGCTGGATCGAAACCTGATCCTGGCGGCCGTGCTGTCCGGGTTGGCGACCACGCTGACCCGCTTTGACCGCGAAGGTTTTGCCGCTTTCCGTCCGCACTGGCAGGCGCAGAGTGCGAACCAGAATCGTCCGGTGCGGGTGGTGCTGCCCGATGGCGAAGTGGTGCGCGGGCGGATGGTCGGCGTCGATGACCAGGGCGCGCTGCGTATCGATGCCGGAGGCCAGATACGCCGTGTATTCAGCGGCGAACTGGGCCGCGCACGCGAGCCGGCAAGGTCGGTGCACGTGCGTCACGCCGACGCTGCCAGCCGCAAGCGGTCGCAGCAGGCCGAGATCGAATGATTCTCGCGATCGACCTTGGCAACTCGCGGATCAAGTGGGCGGTGCATCCAGGCGACCTGCCAGTGACCGGGCGTTTCGCTTCAGCCGGATCGGTGGCCGGTGCTTCACTGGACGCTGCCCTGCCAGCATGGTCTGCCGTTGACCAGTTGCGCGAGATCGTCGTCTGCAGCGTTGCCGAGACAGCGCTCGAACACGCCATCGATCGTGTGGCCGCCCGGCTTGGCGTGCCGGTGCGTACAGTGCGCGCCCGAGCCTGCAGTGCGGGCGTGCGCAACCTGTATCTCGACCCGGCGCAGTTGGGAGCCGATCGATGGGCGGCGCTGATTGGCGCGCGCGCCCGAAGCCACTCGGCGTCACTCGTGGTCGATGTCGGCACGGCCATGACGGTTGATGCACTGGCCGCCGATGGCCGCTTTCTGGGCGGACTGATCGTTGCGGGGTACGACCTGATGCGTGGCGCACTCGCTCAGGGCACGGCGCGATTGCCAAACCAGGAAGGCGAATATCACCCCCTTGCGCGGTCGACCCAGGATGCGATAGTCACGGGTGCGCTGCAGGCGTTGGCCGGTGCGGTTCAGCGCACCCGCGAGGCGATCATTGCAGACGGGCACGGTGCGCCACGGTTGCTGATGACCGGTGGGGCAGCAGAGCGGCTCGCGCTGCTGTTGCAACCGTTTTCCCCGGTGGTCGCGCCGCAGTTGGTGCTGGAGGGTGCAGTGACGATGGCGATCGAGGATCGTGCCGGTGATGTTTGCAGCGGGGATGGACGATGATCAGGTGGCTGGTGGCGTTGCTGTTGATTGCGAACGTGCTGTTCGGCGCCGCGATGCAGTGGGGTGGCTCGGGCGGAAATCCGGATGCGCAGTTGCTGGATCTGCAGATGAACGCGCAGCAGGTACGGGTGATCGGCGGCGGCCAGGACCAGCCTGCTGCTGCTGCCGCCGCGCCCGCGAAGGCAGCCCAGCGCGCGACCGCCTGCCTTGCCTGGGGACCGTTCGCTCCGGCCGACGCCGAGCGCGCGCGCGAGCTGCTGGTGGCGCTGGTGCCGGCCGAGCGCGTGGTGTCGCGTGAAGTCGTCGGTCCAGATTCGTTCTGGGTGCATATGCCGCCCCAGAAGACCCGCGCCGAGGCGCAGCGAAAGCTGGCCGAGCTGAAGGGTTTCGGCCTGAGCGGGTTCTCCATCGTCGAGAACGACCCGCAGTGGACCAACGCGATCGACCTGGGCGCGTTCGGTGATGAGAAGTCCGCGCGTGAACATCTGGCCCGGCTGCAGCAGGCGGGGGTGCGCAGTGCGGCGGTGGTCGGGCGCAAGGGCCGTGAAGGCATCGAGTGGCTGGTGCGCGAGCCGGGAGAGGCAGTCACCACGCGCGTGCTCGAACTCAAGCAGACCAGTTTCCCGGACAGTGCGCTCGGAGCGATCGAGTGCCCAGCGGTCGTGCTGCGCGGGCGCGGTTGATCGGTTCGCCGGGCGAACCGGGCGCCTTTCTCCCGCCTGGGCGGAAACGGGGACAGACCCTCAGGGTCTGTCCCCTCGCCTGCCCCTCGCTGCCCGACAGTTCGGCTAGACCGAGCGCGCTCTGAACGGGGTGACGCCGGCAACCGACGGCCCGGCTGCAGGTGCCTGTACTGGCGTGCCGCCATTGGTGGTTACCGCACGCAGGCCCGCGCCTGCGGCCAGCAGGGCTTCCAGCTTCTGGGGTGCCAGCGCTGGATGGAACAGGTAGCCTTGCATCACCGAGCAGCCGTGCGAGAGCAGGAAGTCGCGCTGCTCGGCGGTCTCGACACCCTCGGCGACCACTTCGATATAGAGGCTGCGGGCGAGCGAGATGATCGCCTCGACGATGGCGGCGGTATCGCGCTTCTCGGCGATCTCGGCCACGAACGAGCGGTCTATCTTTAGCCGCTGCACCGAAAACCGCTTGAGGTAGGACAGTGACGAATAGCCGGTGCCGAAGTCATCCACCGAAATCGATGTGCCCAGATTGGCCAGGGCGCGCAGCGTGTCCAGCGTGCCCTTGGTGTCTTCCATCAGTGTGTGTTCGGTGATCTCGAACTCCAGCCGGCGCGGGTCGAAGCCGGTGTCGGTGACGATCTGCTCGATCAGTTCGGCGAGTCGTGGATCCTTGAACTGACTCGCCGACAGATTGATCGCGAGGCGCAGTGGACGCCCGCGGCTGTCGGTCCAGGTGCGCGCGTCACGGCAGGCGCGGCGTACCGCCCAGGCGCTCACGCTGCGGATCAGCCCGGTCTCTTCCAGCAGCGGAATGAAGGCTTCGGGGGTGAGCTCGCCGCGCTGCGGGTGCTGCCAGCGCAGGAGAGCTTCGACCGCGACCGTATCGCCAGTCGCACCGTCGACCTGCGGCTGGTAGTGGAGCTCGAGTTCGCCGCGCTCCAGGATGCCCGGCAGGTCGGTCTCCAGTGCCAGGCTCTCGGACAGGCCAAGCCCCATCGCGGGCAGGTAGAAGCGGTAGGTGTTCTTGCCCGCCGCCTTCGCGCGGTACATCGCGATATCGGCATGCTTGAGCAGGAGATCCGGGGTGGCACCGTCGCGCGGGTAGGCGGCGATGCCGATGGACGGTGTCACGAACAGCTGGCGGCGCTCGACGGTGAACGGCCGCTCGAACGCCTGGAAGATCTTCGCGATCACGGTCTCTGCCTGCTCTGCCTGGGCCAGATCAGCGAGGATGAGCGCGAACTCGTCGCCGCCAAGTCTTGCCACCGTATCGTGCGCACGAACGCACTCGGTCAGTCGGGTGCCTGCCGCGCGCAACAGCACGTCGCCCGCGGCATGGCCGAGCGTGTCGTTCAGCGTCTTGAACCGGTCCAGGTCAAGATAGAGCAGCGCCACTGCCTTGCCGCTTCGCTGCGCATGGCCGAGAGCCTGCGCAAGTCGGTCCACGAACAGGTTGCGGTTCGGCAGGCCGGTGCGATCGTCGAAGTGGGCAAGGTAGTTGATTCGCTTCTCGGTGCGTTTGCGCTCCGAGATGTCGGACACCATGCACTGGATCGAATGCGCACCGCCGAAACTCATCGGCGTGGCGATCATTTCGGCCTCGAACTCGGTGCCGTTCATGCGCAGCAGCCTTACCTCGACCCGGGTGGTCGTGCCGCGCCTGCCGGTGTGCGCCAGACGCTCGGCCAGCCCTGCCCTGGAACTGCGCTGCACATGGCCAACGATGCTGCGTCCGATCAGTTCGGTGGTGCTCGCCGCGCCGAGCATGCGGGCGAGGGCGGCGTTCGAGTAGACGAACCGGTCCCTGGTCAGGACGAAGATGCCCAGCGGTGCCGTCTCCACCAGCGCGCGATAGCTTGCCTCGCTGTCGCGCAGCGCGGCGGCGGACCGATCACGCTCGATCACGATGCTGGCCAGGTCCGTGGCGCCGTTGACCAGGTCCAGTTCGCGCTGCGCCGGGGCTCTGGGTTCGCGGTAGTAGACGGCGAAGGTGGCCATCACCTTGCCTGCGGTACCCAGGATCGGCGTCGACCACGAGGCGCGCAGGCCGTGCTTGAGCGCGATCTGCGCGTAGGTGACCCAGGCAGGATGGGTGGCAATGTCCTGCGCGATCACCTGCCGCCCGGTGTAGGCTGCGCTGCCACATGACCCGGCCTGCGGCCCGATAGGCAACCGGTCCATCGCCTGGTTGTAGGCTTCCGGCAGGCTGGGCGCGGCGGCAACATGGACGCGCTCATCCCGGATCAACAGCACCGCGCAATGCGCGCCCGGCGCCTGCGCCTCGATGTTCTTGCACAAGGCGCCGAGCACATCCGGCAGGCTGGCGCCGCTGGCGATCATGCCGAGCAGCACGCGACTGGCGATCAGCTCTCGCTGGGGGGCGGGCTCGCCACTCTGGGCACTGTCGGCAACGCGCTCGGGCGCCGCATCGGCTGGCTGCCCGGCCAGCTGCCCGGCCAGCGTATCGGACGCGTCACCACCTTGATTGGGTTCACTGCTCATTGCGCGCAATCCCTGCACCCGGTGCCCAATGTTAATCGATCGCGCCACCGTCCAGTGATGCGACAGCAGATTCGTCCGAACACGACTCACCCGGGTCGCGCCGCGGGCCAGACCGGTGGCAAGGTAAACGCCGCGCAAGGTCAGAGCGTTGTGGAAGGTGTAATGTATCCAACGCGCCCGCGAAAAGTCGGGCGCTCCCCCGGGGAAGGCGATGATCGACAGTGTTTCCTCACTTCAGCCAGATCGCTGGTGGCCCGCCCGCCGTCTGAGCAGATTGTCCACGTCGTTGGCGGTGCCGCTCGCCGCGGCGGCGCTGGCTGCGCTTGGCGGTTGTGCCACCTCGGCCGAGTTTGGACGGGTGGAGCGCCTGCCCGAAGGCACGTTGCCGCCATCGAAAGAGGTGGGTCCACCAGTGAACATCCAGCCAGCACCCCTGCCCCGCGAGGCGTATCGGCCTGCGTACCGACCCGGCCCCTGGGGCGGGGGCTGGGGTCCCGGCTTCGGGGGTGGTCCGGCATGGTATGGCCGACGCTGTTTCGATCCCTTCTTCTGTGGCCCGAGTTTCTTCTACGGCGTACCGGGACGCCGCTCCGGCTTCGGACTGCACTATCGCGTGTTTTGAAGCCGGGCCGGGGTCGGGTCTATCGCGTCCCGGAACAAGTCCCCGAGCGCGCGCCCATCAGCGGGCTGCGGTCAGTCGCGAATCCGCGCCAGCAGCCCGGTAGTGGAGCGCTGGTGGACGAACGGGATGGACACCACCGTGCCGCCCCTGGCCTGCACCTGCGCCGCGCCGACGATCCGCTCGACAGCCCAGTCGCCGCCCTTGGCCAGCACCTGAGGCGCCAGCGAGACGATCAGGGCAAGCGGCGTTTCCTCGTCGAACCAGGTGACCAGGTCGACGCTCTCCAGCGCGGCAACCACCGCCATCCGGTCTTCAAGCTCGTTCACTGGGCGGTCATCGCCCTTGCCCAGACGCTTGACTGAAGCATCGGTGTTGAGCGCGACGATCAGCGAGGCGCCCAGCGCGCGCGCCTGATCGAGATATGTGACATGACCACGGTGCAACAGGTCGAAGCAGCCGTTGGTGAAGACGGTCGGCGCCGGCAGGCGGGCTGCCCGCCTGACCGCCTCGTCCGGCGCACAGCACTTGCGCTCGAATGCTGCTGTTACCACTCAGGCCGTGACCGGCGTGCCCGGGGGCGTGCCCCCGCTGGCCGCCAGCGACGCATTGAGCACCTTGCGGTAGCGATTGAGCGACTGCACTGTGTCGAAGCTCTCGCCAAGCAGCGTCGACAGCTTCTTCAGAATCGATCCGACAACCTTGGTTTCCCAGCCCTTGTCGAAGCGGATCTGCTCGTCGAGCCAGCGCTCCAGCCACGCCGGATCCGGGAGCCGGCTCTGCACCGTGTCGTTCGGGAACAGTGCCTTGCTCACGTGCAGGTTGGTCGGATGCAGGGGCTGGCCGGTCCGGCCCGCCGAGGCCATCAGCACGCCGACCTTGGCGAACGCGCGCCGGGCTTCGTCACCCAGCCTGGCGATCGCCTGCTGCATATAGCGAAGGTAAGCCCCACCGTGTCGTGCCTCGTCATGGGAAATCAGCCGATAGATATGCTGGATCACCGGCTCGGTGTGCCATTCGGCTGCACACTGATACCACTGGGTCAGCCGCAGTTCGCCGCAGAAATGCAAGGTCAGCGTTTCGAGGTAGGGCGCAGGGTCGAAATCGAAGCGCACCGCGTGCAACTCGGCTTCGGTGGGCAGCAGGTCCGGACGGAACTTGCGCAGATACTCCATCAGCACCAGCGAGTGCTTCTGCTCTTCATAGAACCAGACCGACATGAACGCCGAGAAATCGCTGTCATGGCGGTTGTCGCGCAAGAACATCTCGGTGGCCGGAAGTGCCGACCACTCGGTGATTGCGTTCATCTTGATCGTCGTCGCCTGCTCATCACTGAGGCGCGAAGCGTCGAAGCTGTCCCAAGGGACATCGTCTGCCATGTTCCAGCGGACCTTTTCCAGCTGGACGAATATCTTCGGGTAGAGCATGGGGGAGACTCGGTCAATGCCCGCCGGCCGGTCAGCCGGCCCTGGGCTCAGTCGGAAAGGCGCGCCCGCCACTCGCCGAGCGCTTCGATGATCTGCTCAAGACTGCGCACGACCTCTATGCCTTCGCCTGGGGTGCGTGCGCGCAACATTGCGTCACCGCCCACCCACAGCGCGATGCGCGCGGGCAGCATCTCGCGCAGTTCGCGAATGCTGCCAGTGGCAAGGCGCGCCGGGAAGGCGGCACTGAAGGATATCGCGACAATGTCCACATCGTGCGCGAGTGCGGCCGCAACGATGTCGGCGGCAGGCGTCTCGACCCCCAGCGGCACGCAGTAGACGCCCTCCAGGGTGAGCAGGGCCTCGGCCATCAGCAGGCCCATGCCATGCTGTTCGGTCGGCAGCGTGGTAAGCAGAACCCGCGGCGAGTGCCCGCGAAGCTGGATGCTGGCAATCGCATTGCGCAGGATGCCGAGCATCTGCTCGGTGTACAGATGCTCCTCGAACACCGCGATATCGCCGCGCATCCAGGCATTGCCGACCGCGCGGTTCACTGGCACGACCAGATCGATGACGAACCGGCGCAGCCCGTCACGTAGCAGTGCCTGGTTCAGTGTCTGGCGCAGTTCGACCGACTGGTGCGCCCTGATCAGCCTGAGCAGCGCCTCCACTTCCGTGCTATGAGACGGACTTTCCGCCTCGGTGCACAGGGCGCTCAATTCGTCGATGGACTTGGCAATGATCTTGCTTGGTCGATGTCCCTGGTCAAGCAGTCGCTTCAAAAGCCGGAGCTTGTCGACCTGATCGGACGGATAGATGCGTTCGCCGTGGGCGTCCCGGTAGGGCTGGGGAAAGCCGTAGCGGCGCTCCCAGACCCGCAGGGCATCCTTGGACAGTCCGGTATCGCGTTCCACCGAACTGATGTTCACCGGCGGTCGTTCCGCACCAGGTTGTTCTGCCACCAGAGGTTTAATGTCCATGATATAGAGTCGACAAAGTGAGTGCAGAACCCGAACAGTACATGGAAACCCGGTATTGACATGGACAAACATGCCCGTTCAACCGGTGCCGGCAGGCCTGGACAGGCCCGCGCTCGAACGCGGCCTCGAGGGCTGGGCGGCGTGCACCGGGTCCCGCCGGGCAGATGATGCGGGAGCGCCCCGCGCGACGCAATCGGCATGCGAGAACGACGCAAGCGGGTGGGGCGCCGGGTGACCGGGTAACCTCCGCCCGGACAACAAGACAGCGGCCGATCCAACGCAGCCGGATAGCGCTCGATTACCATCGGCGGTTTGGCGAATTTTCGAGTCGTTGCCGGCTCGGTAGACAGGCTCAGTTGAGAAGCAGGTTGCGGTCCGCGCAAACATCTGTTTCGCGGATCCGGACGTATCGCGGGCAGGGCGGGTACGTCATGGACGCCCTGCAGACAAGAGGAAAAAGCGGGTGCATAGAACATCGATCGCGGTCGTCGGGGCGGGCATTTCCGGGCTGGCGGCCGCCTGGCTGTTGCGCGAGCGTCACCGGGTGACCTTGTTCGAAGCAGGCGCGTATGCAGGCGGGCATACCAACACGGTCGAGGTCGAACTCGAAGGGGTGCGTGCGCCGGTCGACACCGGATTCCTGGTGTTCAACGAGCGTACTTATCCCAACTTGATCGCCCTGTTCGAGCAGATCGGCGTGGCTTCGGTGACCAGCGAGATGTCGTTCAGCGTGCGCATCGAGCGTGAATCGCTCGAGTGGGCGGGGACGTCGATCGGCGCGCTGTTTGCCCAGAAGCGCAACCTGGCCCGTCCCGGGTTCTGGCGGATGCTTGCCGACATCATGCGTTTCAACCGCACGGCACCGGCGTTTGCCGAGACGCCCGACAGCGGGCAGATCAGCCTGGGCGAATTCCTGGAACGCGGGCGCTACAGCCGGGAGTTCTGCGACTGGTACCTGCTGCCGATGGCGGCCGCGATCTGGTCCTGCCCGATGGGCGCGATGCGCGCGTTTCCAGCGGCAAGCTTCATCCGCTTCTTCGTCAATCACGGGCTGCTCCAGATCACCCGGCGGCCGCGCTGGATGACGGTCACCGGTGGCGGGCGCGAGTATGTGCGCCGGCTGCTCGCTGACCTGGACGACGTGCGGCTGGCAACGCCAGTGACCGGCGTGCGGCGAACGGCGGACGCGGTCGAAGTGACTGCCGCGGGGCAGGTCGAGCGTTTCGACCAGATCGTGATGGCTACACACTCTGATCAGTCGCTGGCGCTGCTCGGCGACGCCAGCAGCGAAGAACGCGCCGTGCTCGAGGCAATCCGCTATCAGCCCAACGATGCCTGGCTGCACACCGACACCGGGTTCCTTCCCGATTCGCGCAGTGCCTGGGCCGCGTGGAACTTCTCCGGGAATGGCGCGGCCGCTGACGCTGCTTCGCCAGGCGATCCGGTGGCCAACCCAGTGGCCGGTGCGGCGACCAGCGCGGTGGCCAGTTCACCGGCAAGCGCGGCGACCAGCGCGGCGCCGGGGTCGGTCAGCGTGACCTACCTGATCAACCGGCTCCAGCCGTTGCCGATGCGCACTCCGGTGATGGTGACGCTGAATCCGCACCGCCCGATTGCGGCCGATCGCGTGATCGCCCGGTTCGACTATGCACACCCGGTGTTGGACGCCCCGGCGCTGGTCGCGCAGCAGCGCCTGCCCGGAATCCAGGGTCAGCGCCGCACCTGGTTCTGCGGTGCCTGGACCGGTTATGGTTTTCACGAGGACGGTCTGAAGTCGGCGCTTGCCGTGGCCGCGCAACTTGGTGTGCACGCCCCCTGGACGGCGTCCGACAGCGGCCATGCGTCCGCAGGGCCCCGATTGGCGGGCGCCGCATGAGGATGCCGGTCGGGCTGGTATCTCCGGCGGTCTGCGCGGGCGAGGTGCTGCACCGGCGGCTATCGCCGCTCGAACACGCCTTCCGCTACCCGGCATTCTTCCTGCGGGTGCCGCTTTCCTGGCTCGAGTCCGTGCAGTCCGGGCAGTCCGCGTCGGGGCCCAGGCTGCTCGGCATCGATCGCTTCAATCTGTTCAGCCTGCATCGCCGCGACTACGGCGCGCGCGACGGGTCGTCCCTGCAGAACTGGATCCGGCGGCTGCTGGTCGATCATCAATTGCAGGTTGCCGACGGCGAGATCGTGCTCTACACGCTGCCGCGCGTGCTCGGTTACGTCTTCAATCCGGTGAGTTTCTGGATGTGTCATGACCGCAACGGCCGGCTGCGCGCGGTACTGTGCGAAGTGAGCAACACGTTCGGCGAGCACCACAACTACATGGTGGCCTGCGCGGATTCGGCGCCGATCGGTACCGGTCAGAGTCTGCGGGCGCACAAGGTGTTCCATGTCTCTCCGTTCTTCCCGGTCGATGGCGAGTACCGGTTCCGGTTTCACGAGGACGCCCAGCGCACCCTGTTTCGCATCGACTATGCGCGTGCCGGTGCGCTCGAGCTGACCACCTCGCTGTCCGGTGCCGCGCAGCCGCTGACCGACCGGTGCCTGGCACGATCCTTTCTTCGCCTGCCCTGGCTGATGGCCGGGGTCATCGGGCGCATCCATCTGCAGGCGATCCGGCTCTGGTGGAAGGGGGCGGTGTACCACCGCAAGCCGGTGCCGCCGATCGAGACCACCACGCGTTGAGCATCCCGGTGAGCGCCGACCGCGGCGGCCACCGCCACCTACTAGAAAGGCAGTATCGATGAACGATGTCACTATCGAACAGTCCAGCGGCGGCGACATCCGGCCGGTCACCGACGTGGAGACAGCCCGTCGGGTGCGCAGCGCCATGCCCCCGGCCGGGCAGCTGCTCACCCGGGTGCTCGATCGGATCCAGATCGGCCGTATCGACCTGGTCACGCCCGAACGCGAGTGCCTGAGTTTCGGCGCGGACTCCGGTCCGCAGGCGACGCTGACCCTGCGCTCCTGGGCTGCAGCGGAGGAGATAATGCGCACCGCAGACATCGGTCTGGCCGAGGCCTACATGGCGGGCGACTGCGACATCGACCGGCCAAGCGATCTGCTCACCCTTGCGTTGCTCAACCAGCAGCATATCGAGCGCGCGTTCTACGGCAACTGGTTCGCAGTGCTCTGGTACCGCTTGCGCCACTGGTCGCGGGCCAACACACGCTCTGGCAGCCGGCGCAACATCGTCGCGCACTACGATCTGGGCAACGAGTTCTACCGACTCTGGCTCGATCCGACGATGAGCTACTCATCGGCCTACTTCGGCGGCGATGCGTCCAGGTCACTGGACGATGCGCAGCGGATCAAGTACGAACGCATTCTCGATCGCCTGGAGGCGCGGGCGGGCGATCACATCCTGGAGATCGGCTGTGGCTGGGGCGGATTCGCCGAGGTGGCGGCCCGGCGCGGCTGCCGGGTGCGCGGCATCACCATTTCTCCGGCGCAACTGGAGTACGCCCAGGCGCGCCTTGCCGGGGCGGGTCTGTCCAGCCAGACCGAACTCACGCTCACCGATTACCGTGACATTCAGGGGCAATTCGACCATGTGGTGTCGATCGAGATGTACGAGGCGGTCGGGGAGCGGTTCTGGCCAGCCTACTTCCGCGCCATCCGCGATGCGCTGAAGCCGGGGGGGCGCGCGGTGATCCAGGGCATCACCATCCATGACGAGGTGTTCGGGCGCTACCGCCGCGGCACCGACTTCATCCAGCAGCATGTGTTTCCAGGCGGCATGCTCGCCTCGGAGAGCGAGTTTGTCCGGCAGAGCGATCGCGCCGGGCTCGAGGTGAAGGCGACCGAGGCGTTCGGGCGCGACTACGCCGAGACGCTGCGCCGCTGGCTCAAGACCTTCACCGAGTCCGAGCCCCGAGTTCGTGCACTCGGTTTCGACGACCGGTTCATCCGCCTGTGGCGCTTCTATCTTGCCTACTGTGAGGCGGGCTTTGATTCCGGTCGCACCGATGTGCTGCATTTCGAACTGTTGCGTCCGATGAACGGTTCGCCGGGATGAATACTTCCCGCCTGGATCGTCGGCGCACCGCTTTTCGACTGGGCAGCCTGCTGGCGCTCGCTGCCCTGGCACCCGTATTGACGTTGCCCGTGGCCGGGTCGCTGCAGGCTGCCGGGCCGCCCCAGTTGGCCCGTCTGCCTCCAGCCGTGGTCGCGGCCACAGGCGACCTCAAGCGGATCGGTTTCGGCACCATGCGCTGGTTTGGCCTGCATGTGTACGACGTCGCGCTCTGGGCGCGCGGCACGCAGTGGGAGCCCGACGACGTACACGCGCTCGACATCCTTTACGGACGCGATCTCGCGGGCAAGGCGCTGGCAGAGAGCAGCATCACCGAGATGAAACGGGTCGGCTTTACCGACGAGGCGCAGCATGCGCGCTGGCTGGCGGCGATGATCCGGGTGTTTCCCAATGTCGGCCGCGGCGACCGGCTGATCGGGGTGTACCTGAAAGGCGGAGGCGCCGCTTTCTTCAGCCAGGACCGCGCGCTCGGCACCATCGACGACCCGGCGTTCGCCACCGCGTTCTTCGCGATCTGGCTCGATCCGAAGACCCGCGAGCCGCAGCTACGCGCCCGCCTGCTCGGCAAGACCTGAGTCGAGATGACCGGACAGCCCTTGCCGGCCGGGAACGCACGGCTGACCGGTGCGCAGCTCGCTGCCTATTGCATGTTCAGTGTGCCGCTGCTGATGACGGCACTGCCGATCAACATCCTGCTGCCCGACTTCTACAACGCACGCACCGGCCTGTCGCTTTCGTTGATCGGTATCGTCCTGTTCTCCACCCGATTGGTCGATGCCGTCGCTGACCCACTGCTTGGCGCCTGGGTGGACGCGCAGAAGGTCGGCGGTTCCTATCTGCTGCCGATCTTCATTGCCGCGCCAGTTCTGGCACTGAGCTTCGTGCTGCTGCTGTCGCCGCCGGACGCGCTCGGCGATGCCGGCAGCGCACTCTGGCTGGCGGTGACGCTGGTCGGCGCCTACCTGGGCTATTCGCTCGGCATCGTTGCCTATCAGGCCTGGGGTTCCGAGCTCGCTGGCGATGATGCCGGCCGCGCACGCATTACCGGCGCACGCGAAGGCGCGGGACTGGTCGGCGTGCTGATCGGTGCAGTGCTGCCGCAGGCGGTGGGCATGCCGGCATTGATCGGCGTGTTCCTGGTGGCGCTGCTGCTTGGTGTCATCGTGCTTGCTCGCTATGCGCCTCAGCCGCAGAGGACCGAGGCGTCGGTATTGCGGGCGCGACAGGCGGCCGGTGGCAACCCGTTCGCCAGCTTCGTGGTGCCTCTTGCCAGTTCCCGCTTTCGCTGGCTGCTGCTGGTGTTCGCGCTGAACGCGGTCGCGCCCTCGATCACCGCAACCGTGTTCCAGTTCTTCGTGGCCGACCGCCTCGGGCTGGCTGGCTACACTGGCGCATTCCTTGCGCTTTACTTTATTGCCGGCGCAGCCAGCATGCCCCTATGGGTGCGGCTCGCCGGCCGCTACAGCCTGCATGTGGTCTGGCTGATCGGCATGCTGGCCTCTGTCGCGGCCTTCGTCTGGGCTTACTGGCTGGATGCAGGCGCGCTCTGGGGCTTTGCCGCGATCTGCGTGCTGTCCGGCGTTGCTTTCGGCGCCGATCTCGCGCTGCCGCCGGCCCTGCTCGCGCGGGTGATCGATGCCAACGGCCATGGTGGGCAGCGCGAAGGGGCCTACTTCGGACTCTGGAATTTCGTCAACAAGCTCACCCTGGCGATCGCCGGGGGCATCGCGCTGCCGCTGCTTGAAGGTCTGGGCTACCTGCGCGGGTCGCAGGACGCCGAGGCGCTGGCCGCGCTGGCGTTCACTTATGCGGTTGTTCCTTGTGCACTCAAGCTGGTCGCGGCAGCCTTGCTCTGGCAGGCCTGGCGAGCCCAGCGGTTCTGAACACTTCCTGGAGGTCTTCCATGTTCGCTCGTCTGCTCGCCGTTTGCCGTTCGCGCGGTTCCTCGATGTTCGCCGCGGGACTGTTGGCACTGATGCTGGCAGGATGCGCGTCGGTCGATCCGCAGGTCTACTCCGCCGAAAAGCCGGTGCTCGACCTGCAGCGCTATTTCAACGGCACCCTGATCGGTCACGGCATGTTCCAGAGCCGTTCGGGCAAGGTCGAGCGCCGGTTCGTGGTGACCATCGATGCGAAGTGGAACGGCAATGTGGGCACCCTGGACGAACGCTTCGAGTGGTCCGATGGCGAGAAGCAGCGCCGGGTGTGGACGATCACCAAGGTCGATGCGAACACCTACACCGGCACCGCCGACGATGTGGTCGGCGTGGCCCAGGGCAAGGCCCATGGCAACGCGCTTTACTGGGCCTATACCCTCGCGCTGCCGGTGTCCGGCAGAACATGGCATGTGCAGTTCGACGACTGGATGTACCTGATCGACGATCGGGTGATGCTCAACACTGCGGTGATGAGCAAGTGGGGCATCCGCCTGGGCCAGGTGACGCTGAGCTTCACCCGAAAATGACCGTGCGCGACGGCGCGATGGTCTCCGCCGGTCCGCTGCGTCCGGGCCTGGCTGCGCTGCGCGATGCCCCGCGCGCCGCGCTGCTTCCGGGTCTGGGCGGGCTGCTGCCTTTCCTGCTCGGCGCGCTGGCGCTGTGGTTCGTCGACGGCCCGATGCGGTCATCTCTGGAGTGGTCGGTCCTCACCTATGCCGCGCTGATCCTCAGTTTCATCGGCGCCATCCACTGGGGTCTGGCGCTGCTCTGCGGTAACGGGCGCGCGGCGCGCTTCGGCTTCGGCTGGTCGGTGGTTCCCGCGCTATGGGGATGGCTGGCGCTGGCGGTCGGGTTCGTGCCTGCATTGGCGATGCTCGGCCTGGGTTTCATCGCGCAACTGGCGGTGGACTTCCGCGTCTCGGCGGTGTTGTCGCTACCCTCGTGGTACCTTGCACTGCGCTCTGTGCTGACCTCGGTCGTACTGCTGTCCCTACTGCTGGCTTCGCTCGCGACCGCGATGCGTGCCTGAATCGACAAGATGATCGAGTCTGAATCGCTGCCATGCTGAACACACCGATCCGGGACTGGAAAGGCAAGCGGGTCTGGTTGATCGGCGCCAGCAGCGGTATCGGGCTTGCCCTCGCAAAGCTGCTGATTGCCCACGGCGCGCGGGTGGCGGTGTCCGCCCGCAACGCGCAGGCCCTGCATGAACTCGCAGCTGCCACCCGACCGGCCAACGTGCTCGAACTGCCGCTGGATGCCACCAACCGCGAGCAGCTCCAAGCCGGGTTCGAGCAGATGCTGGATGCCTGGGGCGGCATCGATGTCGCGCTGTTCCTGCAGGGTACACACGAGTCGGTGCGCGCCTGGACACTGGACTCCGCGGTGGCGCACCGGCTGGTCGAAACCAATCTGTTGTCGGTGATCGACGCATTGACCGTCGTCGTTCCGCAGATGCTCAAGCAGGGTTCCGGTGGCGTTGCGATCTGCTCGTCGGTGGCGGGTTATCGTGGCTTGCCGACCAGCCTGGTGTATGGCGCGACCAAAGCAGCGCTGATCAACCTCGCCGAAACCCTGTATCTCGATCTCGCCCCGCGCGGCATCGGCGTCTGGGTCGTCAATCCCGGGTTCGTGAAGACGCCGCTGACCGATCGCAACGAGTTCAAGATGCCGGCGCTGATCAGCGCCGAGGAGGCTGCGCAGCAGATCGTCGACGGGCTGGCCAGCGGCCGCTTCGAGATTCACTTCCCGAAGCGATTCACCCGCTGGCTGAAGCTGTTCCGCCTTCTGCCCTACGGCCTGTACTTCCGGCTGATCCGGCGCGTGACCGGGTTGTAGCGATGCAGACCACGGCGCAGGCCACGGTGCACACCACTGAGCACACCACTGAGGCTCTGGCGCGTCTGGAGGCGATGTTCACCGGGCTGAGCCCGGAGACGGTTGGCGAGGTCGCCAACTTCTACACGCCGGACGCCTGCTTCAAGGATCCGTTCAACCAGGTGCGCGGCGGTGCCGCGATTGCACGCATCTTCGCGCACATGTTCGTTCAGCTGACCGAACCCCGGTTTCTGATCATCGAGCGCGCGGTCGACGGCGAGCAGGCCTGGCTCACCTGGAACCTGGAGTACCGGCTGCGTCCTGGCAAGCCGGTGCAACGCATCCACGGGGCATCCCACTTGAGGTTTGCCGCTGATGGCCGTGTCACCTGGCATCGGGACTACTGGGATACGGCCGAAGAACTCTACGAGTCAATTCCACTGTTGGGCGGGGTGCTGCGTTTCATCAAGGGGCGCCTGCGCGCCAGCTGAAAGACGCCGCTGCGACGATCACTTCGCCGGCGGGGCGGTCTGGGCTGCAGGCGCAGCCTTTATGATCTCGAACACCCGCACCACACGCAGAACGCCGCTGGTCGTGCGTGCGATCTCGGAGGCCTGATCGGCTTCCTGAGCGCCGACCAGGCCCATCAGGAACACGACGCCGGCTTCGGTCACCACCTTGACATGGTTCGCCTGTACCTGCGGCGACTTGCCGCGTGCCTGGTTGTCCACCATCCGCGCCTTCACCCGGCCAGTGATGTAGGTGTCGTTGCTGCGTGAACCGATCGAGCTCGGCCCGGCGATCTGCAGCTCGTTCTGCACATGGCGCACATTGGTTGCGGCGCGCACAGTCTTCTCGATATCTGCGCGTACGGTCCCCGTGCTCGCCTCTCCGGTGAGCAATACGACCCGGTTGAATGAGGTCGCATTGACGTTCGCGACCTTGCCGAAGGCACTGCTGATCTGGTTAGCCAGGCGCAGTTCGATGCTCTGGTCGTCCACCATCGTGCCGGTGCTGCGACGGTCGTCGGCGACCATCACACCAGTGGCCACGCCACCGACGAAAAGTGGCAGGCAGCCGCTGGTGACTGCGCAAATCAGCAGGCTGGCGAACGCCAGAACCCACCGGGAAAGGCTTCGATTCGTTGACGGATTCATCCGGGCTCCTTCGGGAACAGCAGCTGATCGATGATGTCGCAGATGCAGTGCAATACGAGGATATGCACCTCCTGCACATGAGCGGTGCTCGAATGTAGCACCCTGAGTTCGATATCGACCGGTGGCGAGCGGTCGGTGCGTAGCGCGCGCCCGATGGTGCCCCCATCGTGCCCGGTCAATGCAACCACGACCAGGCCGGCGGCCTGCGCGACTTCGATTGCTGCCAGCACATTGGGCGAGTTGCCAGAAGTCGAGATGGCGAGCAGTACATCACCAGTGCGTCCAAGCGCCTGTACCTGCTTGGAGAACACCTGTCGGTAGTCGTAGTCGTTGGCGATCGAGGTCAAGGTCGAGCTGTCGGTCGTCAGCGCTATTGCCGCCAGCGGCGGGCGCTCGGTTTCGAACCGGTTCAGCAGTTCGGCAGCGAAGTGCTGTGCATCGGCGGTCGATCCGCCGTTGCCGCAGGCGAGCACCCGACCTCCTGCGCGAAGTGCCTCCGCCATGGCGCTGGCAGCAGCGAGGATCGGCTCGCCAAGCAGCGCAGCCGAATCACGCTTCAGGCGCGCACTTTCCTCGAATCGGGCGTGAATACGTGCAAGGAGACTGTCTTCAGGCGTCATGGCGCGCATTCTACGTCGGCTGCCTGCGCAGCGCGCTTTTCCGGATGACGCGCTGCAGCCGCTTCAGCTCCCGAGCTGGAAAGCGTCGCGTATCCATTCGAGCGCGCCGCCTTCGATCACCACAACATCGAAGCGGCAGGGCAGGTGTTCACTGCGCGTGACCTGCCGGAAAAGTTCGGCGGCGCGGGCAAGCCGCATCTGTTTGGCCGGGGTGATACTGGCGCGCGCACCGCCGAAACTGTTCGACGCGCGCGATCTGACCTCGACGAACACCAGGCCGCCGGAAGCCCCGGGCTCACGGGCGACGATATCGAGTTCGCCAGCACGGCAGCGCCAGTTGCGCGCAACGATCGCCAGCCCTGAAGTCTCAAGATGCGCGGCTGCCCTCGTTTCGCCGTCGGCACCGGTCCGCTGTCTTGTCGTGTGCGCCATCGGTGCCCGCGTCCGGTCCGGTGCCGGGTCAGCGGCGCGCTGACCGCAACGGTACAGGCGGTCGTTGCATCGATCTGCCGGTCATTTCTTGCCGGTGCCGATCAACAGCTGACCCTGCCAGATCTGCGCCGGGCTTGCCTCGCGGGTGAGCCAGTGCGCGCGCTCGAGCGTGATCCGGCCAGTCACCCCGTCGAGCGAGAGCCCGGGCAGCAGCCCGCGCTCGAGCGCGAGCTCCACCAGCCGGTAAGCGTCGATGCCCAGCGCATAGAGTCGCTCGTTCTCGGGCAGCAGCGCTGGTTGAGAGCGTGGGTAGACCATCACCGCCGGATGATCTGGCTCGAGCAGCCAGGGCATGTCGAGCAACCGGGTGCCGTTCAGGTCCAGGCTGGCGTTCGGATCTATCGGCCCGGCCCACACCTGCGAGGTTGCATAGGTGGGCAGATTCGAATCCAGAAAAGCGCGCACCGTGCGCGCGACCACCAGATCGGCGGCGATGAAGATCATGTCCGCGTTCGCGGCCGCGGCGGCTGCACGCAGCTTGTTGAGTGCGGTCAGGTCGGTCAGCGCAGGGTGCTGGGCACCGACTGCCCCGCCCCCGTCGGCGAAGGCGTCGATGAACGCCTGCTGTACCCGCCGCGAGAATGCATTCGGCTGGGTCAGAACCAGCGCGCGCTTGCGACCGTCGCGCAGCGCCATGCGGGCAACCTGGCGTGCGTCGGCTTCGGTGGAAAGGCCAAACAGAAACAGGTTCTGCGGAAGCCTCGGGTCGCCATCGACCACGTTCAGCGCCACGGTCGGCACGTTGACAGCGGCGCTCTGTCCCAACGCTGCGGCCAGGGCGTTCACCTGATCGCGGATCAGTGGGCCGACGATCGCCCGGGCGTTGCCGGCGAGCGCCTGATTGTAGGCCCCGACGATGTCGTTCGGCTGGTCCCCGACCGGAATGAAGCGCAACTCGATGCCAGCCTTGCTGGCAGAATGCGCCCAGGCAGCGGTGATGCCGCTGCGTACATGGCCGGCGGCCCGGCCAAACACCGGTGAGTCCAGCGGTAGCAGCACGGCGACCACCCGGGCAGGCGCCGCAGCCGGCGGGGCGGTGTGCGGCGGTGACTGCGCCAGTGCCGTGCCGGCGAGGCAGCACAGAAGACCAAGCAACCAGGGCAGGCCGCGCACGCTGGCGAGCAGCGGGCGTATGCCCCAGACTGGGTGGCGCGATGCAAGGGCTACATGATGATGCATGATGAGGAGAACCCGGAAGGGAACGATCCGGAGAAGGATCATCCGGAGAAGGACGATCCGGAGAAGGACTATCCGGCGCGAGCGGCTATTGAAAGCGGATTGTATGTGGTGGCCACGCCGATCGGTAACCTGGGTGATCTTTCGCCGAGGGCGCGGTCGATCCTGGCCTCGGTCGACTGGATAGCTGCCGAGGACACGCGGGTGACGCGGCGGCTGTTCTCGACTGCCGACGGCAGCTCGGCGCCGCACGGCAGGCTGATCGCGCTGCATGCGCACAATGAGCGGATGCAGGGCGAACGCGTCGTCGGCTTGCTGCAGGGCGGCGCGCGGGTCGCACTGGTCAGCGACGCCGGCACTCCGGCGATCAGCGACCCGGGTGCGCGTGTGGTGCGGGCCGCGCGCGATGCCGGTTGCAAGGTGTTCGCCGTGCCGGGGCCGAACGCGGCGATTGCCGCGCTGTCGGTGAGCGGACTGGAGCCGGCTGCCTTCACCTTCTGTGGCTTTCTTCCGGCCACCGGGCAGGCGCGCCGACACGCGATCGAGGCGCTCCGCAATGCGCCCGGGGCGCTGGTCTTCTACGAGTCGCCGCACCGGGTGCTCGAGTGCCTGGCCGACCTGTGCGCCATCCTCGGCGGTGATCGAACCGTGGTGCTTTCGCGCGAGCTGACCAAGCTGTTCGAGTCGGTGCATCTTTGTCGGCTGGACGCGGCAGTCGGATGGCTGGAGTCCGACGCCAATCACCGCCGCGGCGAGTTCGTGGTGATCGTGGACGCGCCGGCGCAGGCGGTGGCCGCAGAAGATGTCGAAACAGAACGGGTGCTCGCGGCGCTGCTCGCTGAACTGCCGGCAAGCCGGGCTGCGCATGTTGCCGCACGGCTGTGCCGGGTCGAGCGGGATCATGCCTACCGGCTCGCGCTCGCGATGAAGAGCCGGTAAGCTGATTCGCCCTTGCAGTTGATGTTTGCGGTTGATGTTTTCACTTCGCTTATCGCGCCTCACGCCAACGACCGTTACAGGAACCGGACCTTGACCGATATTTCTCCTGCTGCTACTGCCCCGGCGGCTATCAACAGCCTATCCCCGGTGGACCGTCTCACCCTGATCCGGCCGGATGACTGGCATCTGCATCTGCGCGATGGTCCGTATCTGTCCGCGGTCCTGCCCGACACCGCGCGCCAGTTCGCCCGCGCCATCGTGATGCCCAACCTCAAGCCACCGGTGACCACGACGGCACTCGCCCTGGCCTATCGTGAGCGCATCCTGGCGGCGCTGGCACCTGGGGTGCGCTTCGAGCCGTTGATGACGCTTTACCTGACCGATCGAACTTCGCCGGAAGAGATCGAGCGTGCGGTTGCCTCGGGTTTGGTGAAGGCAGTCAAGTACTACCCGGCTGGCGCGACGACCAACTCGGATTCCGGCGTGACCGCAGTCGAGCGCACCTACCCTGCGCTGGAGGCAATGCAGCGCTGTGGATTGCCGCTTCTGGTCCACGGCGAAGTGACCGACCCGGTGGTCGATGTGTTCGACCGCGAGCAGGTATTCATCGAACGGGTGCTGGCGCCGCTGGTGCGCACGATGCCTGGCCTGCGCGTAGTGCTCGAGCACATCACCACCCGGGAATCCGTGGCCTTCGTCCATGCCGCCGGGCCGCAGATCGCGGCCACCATCACCGCACATCATCTTCTGATGAATCGAAACTCGATCTTCCTTGGGGGTATCCGTCCGCACTACTACTGCCTGCCGGTACTCAAGCGCGAGGTCCACCGTGAGGCGCTGGTAGCCGCGGCGATCTCGGGCAGTCCGAAGTTTTTCCTGGGCACCGACAGCGCGCCGCACGGGAGGCAGACAAAGGAAGCGGACTGCGGCTGTGCGGGCTGCTATACCGCGCATGCCGCACTTGAACTTTACGCCGAGGCATTCGATGCGGCGGGCGCGCTCGACCGACTCGAAGGGTTCGCGAGTTTTCACGGGCCCGACTTCTACCGCCTGCCGCGTAACCAGGATACCGTCACGCTGGTGCGCCAGTCGTGGATGGCCCCTAAGGAGATTCCCTACGGCGACGACACGCTGGTGCCGCTGCGCGCAGGCGAGCCACTGCACTGGACACTCGCCTGATCGCGACCGCCCTGCTCGAGCCGGCGCGGACCCCTTTCAGTCTGGTCCGCGAGGCAGTGGCACCCGGGTGTCGAACTTGACCTTGCTGATCACCATCAGCGACTGGAAGGTGCGCACGTTCGCGTCGGCGGTCAGCACGCGCGCGACAAAACGCTCGTACTCGCTCATGTCTGCGACGGTGACCATCAGCACGAAGTCCGCCTCACCGGTCACGTAGTAGCATTGCGTCACCTCCGGGTAGGCGGCGATCGATTCCCGAAAGGCCGCGAGCCGCTGGGGATCTTCGCGTTCCATCGAGACCAGTACGAGGCTGGACAAGCGGTGTCCGACCAGGGCCGGGTCGACCAGCGACACGTCCGCACTGATCACGCCCGCCTCGCGCAACCGTCTCACACGGCGCAGGCATGAGGCCGGCGACAGCGCCACTGCCTGTGCAAGCTGCTCGCTGGTCAACTGGTTGTCGCGCTGCATGAGGTCAAGCAGGGCGAGGTCGAACGCGTCAAGTCGGGGCGCCACCGACCTGGCCGGTGAGGGCCGGGCTGAGGGGGGACGGGCAGAGGGTGACTGCGCTGATGACGGCCGGGCCGGGGGCGATCTGGACACTGAGGCGCCTGAGTAAGATCGGAGATGATGGATTCCATCACCATGGTGCCTGCGCTGCACGATTTCGTCATTCGCGGACTGTCGATTAGCCGACGGCGTCACCGTAAAGGCAGACAATAGCTTTCTCTGCTGCGGTGCAGTCCTGCGCCGCAGCCGCAATACCCCTTCAGGAGATCGACCATGAGTGCCCCCTCCAGTTTCACCGATCCGCGCGGTCAGGTTGTCGTATTCGTTGGCGGCTGGACGTTCGTCCTCTGACACGGCGGGCACCGGGTGCGCCGGATGTTAGACTGCGATCGCGTGAAGCCAGCCAGACAGTCGCTGTGTCGTTCATTCGATGCAGAGGAAAGTCCGGGCTCCGCAGAGCAGGATGCCGGCTAACCGCCGGGCGCAGCAAGCGATGGTTTGCGCCATTGCCCAAGGCGACGGAAAGTGCCACAGAGAACAGACCGCCGATGGCCGCAAGGCACAGGCAAGGGTGAAACGGTGCGGTAAGAGCGCACCGCGTCCACGGTAACGTGGACGGCACGGCAAACCCCATCCGGAGCAAGATCAAATAGGGGGGCGTTGACGCTGCTCGCGTCGCTCCCGGGTAGATCGCTAGAGCCGTCGGGTAACTGCCGGCCCAGAGGAATGACTGTCCACGACAGAACCCGGCTTATCGGCTGACTTCACGCACCCTTCGCCCCTGCAGGGCGGAAAAAGTGTGCCGATTTCGCCACGCTTTTGGACTCGACTGTGCGAATAACGTGAGAACTTAAGGTAACACCTTCAGTTCCTACGGTAGTTCGCTCTTTTCATTCGAGTTATGAGTTTAGGCCCCGTCGAAAGAACGCGGCTTAAGTCCTTGTTCACAGACGAAAAATCGCGTTTTCAGCGTTGACCGGTAGATTTTTTAGGGTTAACGTGTGGATATGTGGTGAGAAGTGGTGTTTTAGGGAAATTTCGCCGATAGTTTGGCTGAGATGTCTGCCCGCACCCTTTTCCCGTTTGATGACCGGGCCGTCGGGCTCGACAAGGAGTACGGGTGTTTCGAGGCGTCGCACAGCTCAGCATGGACGGCAAAGGCCGGCTGGCGATCCCGACCAAGTATCGCGATGCGCTGCTCGCGCGCGGCGACGGGCGTCTGGTGATCACTGCCGACCCGGGAAAGTGCCTGCTGCTCTACCCGCTACCCGACTGGGAGCCGATCTACCGCCGGTTGATGGCCCTGCCCAGCTTCGATGAGCGCACTCGCAGCCTGCAGCGGCTGATCGGCGGCTATGCAGACGATGTCGAGATGGACGCCCAGGGACGAATCCTGGTGAGCCCGGCACTGCGCGATTTCGCCGCGTTGTCGCGCTCGGTGACTCTGGTCGGTCAGGGTTCGAAGTTCGAATTGTGGGACAGCGCCCGCTGGAACGAGCAGAGCGAGCGCGCCCTGGGCTTTCCGGTCGGTGGGATGCCACCGGGATTGGAGGATTTCGCGCTGTGAGTTCCAGCTCGCAGCATGAGCCGGTTCTTCTGAATGCCGCCATCGATGCGCTCGCAGTCCGGCAGGCTGGAATCTATGTGGATGGCACCTACGGGCGCGGCGGTCACAGCCGCGCGCTGCTCGGACGTCTTGGCAGCGAAGGGCGGTTGATTGCGTTCGATCGGGATCCGGACGCAATCGAGAACGCGCAGGGGATCATGGATGCGAGATTGCACATCGAGCATGCGAGCTTCGACTCGATCGACGAGCGGCTGCGGGCGCGCGGCATCGCCGGTGTGGACGGCATCCTGCTCGATCTGGGCGTCTCGTCTCCGCAACTCGATACCGCGGAGCGCGGCTTCAGCTTCCGCCACGACGGTCCGCTGGACATGCGGATGGATACAACCCGGGGCGAGACAGCCGGTGCCTGGCTCGCCCGTGCCAGTGAACGCGACATCCGCGAGGTGATCAGGGACTATGGCGAAGAACGGTATGCTCAATCGATTGCAAGAGCGATTGTTGCGGCAAGAGCGCAGCAGCCGATTACTCGTACCCGCCAACTTGCCGCACTCGTGGCGTCTGCGGTCCGCACGCGCGAGCCTCACCAGGACCCGGCGACACGCACCTTTCAAGCTCTACGGATTCACGTCAATCAAGAGCTTGCGCAGCTCGAGATAGCGCTGCCCAGATGCATCGACGCGCTGAACCCGGGCGGTCGGCTGGTGGTGATCAGCTTCCATTCGCTCGAAGACCGGATCGTCAAGCACGCGCTGCGCACCGCTGCGCAACCGGCCCAGCCGCCAGCCCGGCTGCCGATACGCGCCGCCGAGCTGCCGTTGCCAAAGGTAACCCGGCTGGCCAAGCCGACGCGGCCCGACGCCGCGGAGATCGAGGCCAATCCGCGCGCCAGAAGTGCGGTGATGCGCTGGGCCGAGCGCGCGCCAGCGCCGGTGTCCGGGCAGCCGAGCGGTCTTCCGGCCAGGCACTGAGCGCGCCATGACCCGGGTGAATCTGATCCTGCTCGCGCTGCTGATCGTCTCGGCGCTGGGTACGGTTTCAGCTCAGCACAAGGCGCGGCGGTTGTTCTCGGAACTGGAGCGCGAGCAGACGGCTCAGCGCAAGCTCGTGATCGAGTTCCGGCAGCTTCAGCTCGAACAGAGCACCTGGGCGATGCACGCGCGTATCGAGAAGGTCGCGCTCACCCAGTTGAAGATGCTGATGCCGACCCCCTCCAGGGTGCAGGTGGTCGAGCGCGATGCTGACCGCGCCGGGGCGCCGGCCAGCGGAACGTCGACCGTGGGAACGACAGCCACGGGAACGACAGCCGCGGGAACGAAAACAACGGTCGGAGGCGCGCGATGAGGGCCTCGTCGGTGCCGAATGTGGCACTCAAGCTGCCGCGCTGGCGCGCGCAGCTGGTTCTGTTCGGCTTGCTCGGAGCGTTTGCGCTGATGATCGGCCGGGCGTTCTACCTGCAGGGCATGAACAACGATTTTCTGCAGGCGCGTGGTGAGGCGAGGTTTACCCGTGTGCTCGAGATTCCGGCCAATCGCGGAATCATCACCGATCGCGATGGCGAGCCACTGGCAATCTCCACACCGGTCGAATCGGTATGGGCGAGCCCTGAAGACGTCAAGATGACCGAGCCGCAGGCCGCCGCGCTGGCACGCTTGCTCGACATGGACGTCCCTGCGCTGAAGAAGCGCATCAATGAAAGCAACCGGGATTTCGTATTCCTCAAGCGCCAGATGCCGCCGGACCAGGCGGCGCGGGTGCTGGCGCTGAAGATTCCCGGGGTGCTGCTGCAGCGCGAGTACCGCCGCTACTACCCCGCTGGCGACGTGGCGGCCCATCTGGTCGGCTTCACCAACGTCGACGACAACGGGCAGGAAGGCATCGAACTCGCCTACCAGGACTGGCTCTCGGGCAAGCCGGGCAGCCGGCGGGTTATCAAGGACAAGCGTGGCCAGATCATCGAGGACATCGAGAGCCTTCGCGTTCCGCAGCAGGGGCGCGATCTGGCGCTGTCGATCGACCGCAAGATCCAGTACCTCGCCTTCCGGGAACTGAAGAACGCAGTGGTGACCCATCGCGCGAAGGCGGGCAGCGCGGTGGTCATCGACGTGGTCACCGGCGAGGTGCTAGCGCTGGTGAACCTGCCCGCCTACAACCCGAACAACCGGGGCAAGCTGTCCGGCCAGCAGACTCGCAACCGGGCGATCATCGATCTGTATGAACCGGGCTCGACGATGAAGGCGTTCACCGTTGCCGCCGGGATCGAGGCTGGCGTGGTCAGGCCAGACACGGTGATCCAGACCGCGCCCGGCTCGATGACCATCGGTCCGAACACGATCCGGGATGCGCATCCGCTCGGTGCGCTCACCGTCACCCAGATACTGCAGAAGTCATCGAACATCGGCGCGGCCAAGATCGCCCTGCAGATGCCGCCTCTGCAGCTCTGGCAGTCGTTCAGCGATGCAGGCTTCGGAGTGCCGACCAGGATCGGTTTTCCGGGCGAGGGGCATGGGCGGCTGCGCTCGCCCAAGACCTGGCGTCCGATCGAGCAGGCGACCATGTCCTATGGGCATGGCCTTTCGGTCACCCTGTTGCAGATCGCGCGCGCCTATTCGATCTTCGCCACCGATGGCCAGATGCGGCCGATCTCGATCGTGCGTGTGGACACGCCACCGGCGCCGGTCCGGGTGATCTCGGCAGACACCGCGATGGCGGTACGCCGGATGCTCGAACTTGCGACCCAGCCAGGTGGCACTGCACCGCGCGCCCAGGTCGCCGGCTACCGGGTCGGGGGCAAGACCGGCACCGCGCACAAGCTGGACAACGGCGTGTATGTCGACCGCTATGTCGCCTCGTTCATCGGCTTCGCCCCGGCGTCCGCGCCGCGGGTGATCGTGGCGGTGATGATCGACGAGCCTTCCGCGGGCCAGTATTACGGTGGCCAGGTGGCTGCCCCGGTGTTCAGCCAGATCGTCGCCGGCGCCCTGCGCATGCTTGGTGTTCCGCATGACGCGCCAGTGAACAACATCGTGCTGCCGCCGCCGGGCTCCGAAGTGAAGGAGGAAGTGTGAGCGCCGCCTGTGCCGACCCGGTGCCCGCAGGCAGCGCGGCGTTCGACCCGGCTGCCCTGGTCGCACTCGGTGTGCCGGTGACTTCGCTTGCGCTGGACAGCCGCAGCGTCCAGCCCGGCGATGTGTTCGTCGCCTGCCCGGGCCGCGCGAACGACGGCCGCGCGTTCATCGCCCAGGCGATCGCGCGCGGCGCGAAGGCGGTGTTGTGGGAGGCGTCGGACGACTTTCGCTGGAACTCGGCCTGGCCGGTGCCCAATCTTGCGCTTGCGGGTTTACACGAGCAGCTCGGCGCGCTGGCCAGCCATGTGTACGGGCATCCATCGCGATCGCTTTGGGTGGTCGCGGTCACCGGCACCAACGGCAAGACATCGGTCACCCGCTGGATCGCCCAGGCGCTCACCGCAAGCGGTGTCAAGTGCGCGGTGATCGGCACCCTGGGTGCGGGCTACCCGGACGAGGCCGCGGGTGGGTCAGCCGGGGGGTCGGGCGGCGTGCCGAACGCGACGGCGATCGATGGCAGCGTCAAAGCGCCCGTTGACGGCGCGCCGATGACAGCGCTCGCCAACACCACCCCGGATGCGGTGACGCTGCATGCGGTGCTGGCGCGCTTCGTTCGCGAGGGCGCCAGGGCGGTCGCGCTCGAAGCCTCATCGATTGCACTGGATCAGCACCGGCTGGACGCGGTGAAGGTCGACGTGGCGGTGTTCACCAACCTGAGTCGGGATCACCTCGACTACCACGCCAGCTTCGAAGCCTATGGCGCCGCCAAGGCCCGGTTGTTCGACTGGCCCACGCTGGCCGGCGCCGTAATCAATCTGGACGACGAATTCGGGCGCGAGCTTTCCCGTCGGCTGCATGCCCGCGGCGTGCCGGTGCTCGGCTTCGGCCTGAACACGCCGGACGCGGTCATCGCGGGTCACGATCTCAGGCTTGGCAGCCGAGGCATGCAGCTGGAGATCGTTGCGCAAGGCACACCGGTACGCATCCAGAGCCCCCTGCTCGGCGCGTTCAATGCCTCCAACCTGCTGGCCACTGCGGGTGTGCTCATGCTCGACGGCATCCCGGCCGCGAGGCTGCCAACGCTTTTGGGTGCGGTGAACGCGCCGCCCGGGCGAATGCAACCGGTGGTGGCGGGCAACGACTCTGCGCAGCCGCTGGTCATCGTCGACTATGCGCACACGCCGGACGCGCTGGCCAACGCACTCGCCACGCTGCGTGCAATGCTGCCAGTCGGAGGCCGGCTCGCCTGCGTGTTCGGGTGCGGCGGTGATCGCGACCCGGGCAAACGGCCGCTGATGGGCGAGATCGCTGCGCGACTTGCCGACCGGGTCTGGGTGACCAGCGACAACCCGCGCGGTGAAGCACCGGATCGGATCATCGACGAGGTGCTGGCTGGTGTGTCTGTATCGAATGCAGTCCTGCGCCGCGACGCTGATCGAGCGCGCGCGATCGAGGCGGCCCTGGCCGACTCGGCGCCCGGGGACATCGTGCTGATCGCCGGCAAGGGGCACGAGGCCTGGCAGGAGATCGCCGGCGTGAAACAGCCCTTCGACGATCGTGTGGTTGCAGTTCAGGTCCTGCGGTCGCTGAAGCGGGCAGGGGACTGAGCCGATGGCGATGATGACACTCTCGGAAGCAGTGCGCGACACCGGCGGCAGGCAGCACGGTGCCGATGTGCCGATCGAGGCTGTGCAGATCGACGGGCGGCGTCTTGCGCCCGGCGCGCTGTTCGTGGCCATCCGTGGTGACCGCTTTGACGGCCACGACTTCATCGGTCAGGCGGCGCAGGCTGGCGCGGCAGCCGCCATGGTGAGCGCGCAGGCCTACGACGCGGGTTGCGCCAACGCGGCACTCGGACTGCCGCTGGCGATCGTCGAGGACACGCTGGCCGCACTGGGTCAGCTCGCCAGCGTCCGTCGCAGGCGGCTGCGTGGACCGCTGGTTGCCATCACTGCCAGCAACGGCAAAACCACGATCAAGGAGATGACCGCGGCGATCCTGCGCGCCGAGTCTGCGTTGCACGGCTCTACGCCGCTCGCCGTGGCGGCCGACCCGGCGGCGCTGGAGGCGGCTGCGGCCGCTTCCGTGCTCGCCACCCCGGGCAATCTGAACAACGAGATCGGCGTGCCGCTTACCCTGCTGTCGATCGGCAGTGCGCATCGCTATGCGGTGATCGAAATGGGCATGAATCACCAGGGAGAGATCGCGCGCCTGACCCGGATCGCGCAGCCGGACGTCGCGGTGATCGGCAATGCCGGTGTCGCACACATCGAGAATCTTGGTTCGCGCGAGGCGATCGCCTCGGCCAAGGGCGAGATCTTCGAAGGCCTGAAGGCTGGCGGAACTGCGGTCATCAATGCAGACGACCGGTTCGCCGCGTCCTGGCGCGCACTCGCCGGTGCCAACCGCATCATCGATTTCGGACTCGAGCATGCGGCAGAGGTCAGCGCGCGCTGGCAGCTGGACGCAACCGGCGCTGACCTCAGCCTTCGCACGCCGATGGGTGAGGTGCAGGTAAGGTTGCCTGCGCCCGGGCTGCACAACGTGCGCAACGCGCTCGCCGCCACCGCGGCGGCAATTGCCTGCGGTGCCGGGCTGGATGCGGTGCTGCATGGCTTGAGCGCGTTTCGCGCGGTGGCCGGCCGTCTTCGCCTGCGCCCGGCGCAGCATGGGGCGCTGTTGATTGACGATAGCTACAACGCCAACCCGGATTCGGCCCTGGCCGCGATCGAAGTTCTGGCCGAGCGCGAAGGCGTTCGTATTCTGGTGCTGGGCGACATGGGCGAACTGGGCGTCCAGGCGGCGCAGATGCACGCCGAGGTGGGCGCTGCCGCGAAGCACTTCGGGGTCGACCGGCTGTTCACGGTCGGTGTGAACTCGGCGCGCGCGAGCGAGGCCTTCGGTGCCGGAGCACGGCATTTCGACGAGATCGATCCGCTGGTGGCAGAGGTTCAAACCCTGCTCGGGTCGCAGGTGAGTGTGCTGGTAAAGGGCTCGCGCTTCATGCGCATGGAGCGTGTGGTTGACGCACTGGCCGACCTGCAGGCCGAACTGCGGGCCGACCTGCGGGCCGAACCGCGAGCCGACGCGCGGGTCGAGACGGACGGATCAGTCGCCGGTCGTGCCGTGTCAGGAGCGCACTGACCCATGCTCCTCGCCCTGAGTCAGTGGCTCGTCCAGTTCGATCGCTCGTTCAACGTGTTCAGCTATCTCACGCTGCGCGCGGTGCTGGCGACGATCACCGCAGTGCTGATCTGCCTGTTCGTCGGGCCGGCGATGATTCGCAAGCTCACGCTGTACAAGATCGGGCAGTCGGTGCGCGACGATGGACCGAAGTCACATCTGGCAAAGACCGGCACGCCGACCATGGGCGGGGCGCTGATCCTGGTATCGATCGCGGTGACCGTGCTGCTCTGGGCCGACCTGACCAACCGATTCGTCTGGGTGGTGCTGGTGGTGACGCTCGGGTTCGGCGCGATCGGCTGGGTGGACGACTATCGAAAGGTGGTCCACCGCAACCCCAAGGGCCTTCCCGCGCGCGTGAAGTACTTCTGGCAGTCGGTGATCGGGCTGTCGGCAGCGATCTTCCTCGCCTGGAGCGGCGGTGCCGCGCAGACCGAACTGATCGTGCCGTTCTTCAAGAACTTCGCCTACCCGCTGGGTGCGATCGGTTTCGTGGTGCTCACCTATTTCGTGATCGTGGGCACCAGCAACGCGGTCAACCTGACCGACGGCCTGGACGGGCTGGCGATCCTGCCCACGGTGATGATCGGCTCCGCGCTGGGCATCTTCGCCTATGTCGCCGGCAACGTGGTGTTCGCCAGGTACCTCGGTTTCCCGCTGATTCCCGGGGCTGGGGAGCTCACCGTGTTCTGCGCGGCGATCGCCGGGGCCGGTCTCGGTTTTCTCTGGTTCAACGCCTACCCGGCGGCAGTGTTCATGGGCGATGTCGGGGCGCTCGCCCTGGGCGCGGCGCTCGGCACGATCGCTGTGATCACCCGGCAGGAGATCGTGCTGTTCGTGATGGGTGGGGTGTTCGTGGTGGAGACGCTCTCGGTGATCATCCAGGTGGCGTCGTTCAAGCTGACCGGAAAGCGGGTGTTCCGCATGGCGCCGCTGCATCACCACTATGAACTCAAGGGCTGGAAGGAAAACCAGGTCGTCGTTCGCTTCTGGATCATTACCGCGCTGCTGGTGCTCGCGGGCCTGTCGACGCTGAAGCTGCGCTAGCGATGACCCTGCACCTGCCCACCCCCGAGCTGCATGTGCCCTTCACTCTCACTGGTGCGGCCCTGCTGCGCCATGATGCCGAGCGGGTTGCAGTGGTCGGGCTGGGTGCGACCGGCGTGTCCTGCGTACGCTTTCTCGCCAGTCACGGCGCGACCGTATCGGCCTATGACACCCGCAGCGATCCGCCTGGCGCACGTGACCTGCGTACCGAGTTGCCCGAGGTCCCGCTGTACCTGGGACCGATCGCGGCAGACGCGCTCGGCAATGTCGACTGGGTTGCGCTGTCGCCTGGAATGCCCAGAAGCGAACCGGCGGTTGCCAACGCGATTGCCCGCGGCGTACCGGTGATCGGCGACATCGAGATCTTCGCGCGCCACCGGCGATCGCTGATGCCCTCGGCGAGAACGATCGCGATCACTGGAACCAATGGCAAGAGCACGGTCACCGAGATGGCTGGCCAGATGGCGCGCGCCGCCGGGATGCAGACGCTCGTCGCCGGCAATATCGGGTTGCCGGTACTCGATGCGCTCGCCGACATCGAAGCGCAAGCCCGGGATGGCGGAGCGCCGCCGCAGGCGATCGTCCTGGAGCTGTCGTCGTTTCAGCTGGAGTCGACCGCCAGCCTGGGGGCTGACGCTGCAGCCATGCTCAATCTGTCCGAGGATCACCTCGACCGCTATGCGAGCCTCGCCGAGTATGCCCAGGCGAAGTCTCGCATCTTCGAAGGCGGGGGCATACAGGTGCTCAACCGCGCCGATGCGCAGTCGATGGCGATGAAGATCGATGATCGGGCGGCATGCACGTTCGGCGTCGATCGTCCAGCAAGTGATCACGATTGGGGACTGGCCGGCAGCCCGGATGAGTTGTGGCTGGCCCAGGGCGCGGCCCGCCTCATGCCGGTGCAACAGATGCCGGTACCGGGCATGCACAACGTGGCCAATGCGCTGGCCGCGCTTGCGCTGGTGCGGGCCGTCCGTCTGCCCTACCCGCCGCTGCTGGATGCGTTGCGTGCGTTTCGCGGGTTGCCACACCGGATGCAGCGCATTGCCGAAATCGGTGGTGTTGCTTTCTACGACGACTCCAAGGGCACCAATGTCGGCGCGACGGTCGCTGCGTTGACCGGCTTCCCGCAGCCGGTCGTCCTGATCGCCGGCGGCGACGGCAAGGGTCAGGACTTCTCGCCGTTGGCGCCAGTCGTGGCGCGGGTGGCGCGTGCAGTGGTGCTGATCGGGGTCGATGGCGAGCGCATCGCGCAGGCAATCGCCGGCACCGGTGTCGTAGTCGAACGCGCCACTTCAATGGCGCAGGCTGTCGCGCTGGCGCAGTCGCTCGCGCGCCCGGGCGATGCAGTCGTGCTGTCGCCCGCATGCGCGAGCTACGACATGTTCCGCAACTACGTGCATCGCGCCCAAATCTTCCTGCGGGAGGTCACTGCGCTGGGTGCGGCGATGCCGTCAAGCGGCGGGTCGGCGCCGGTCGCCGGTCCGGCGTCGATTGCCACGACGGGCACCGACCGCGGAGGTGCCAGTTGAGCGCGGTCTACTACGAAGCGGCGCGGCCGCGCCGGGTGATGGCCGACTATGACCAGAGTCTGGTCTGGGCGGTACTGGTGCTGATGGCGATCGGCATCGTGATGGTCTATTCGGCATCGATCGCGATCGCCGAGGCGGAGCGCTTCACCGGCAACCGCGCCCACTTCTATCTGATGCGTCAGTCGACGTTCGTGGCCATCGGGCTGTTCGCCGCCATCGTCGCTTTCCAGTTGCCGACCGTGGTGTGGCAGCGTGCAGCGCCATGGCTGTTCGGTTTCGGTGTGTTGTTGCTGGTGCTCGTGCTGGTGCCGGGTGTCAGCCGTGAGGTCAACGGTGCACGGCGCTGGCTGCCGCTGGTCGTGTTCAACCTGCAACCATCCGAACTGGTGAAGCTGTTCGCGGTGGTCTACGCAGCCGACTACACGGTGCGCAAAGCGGCCTACGTCGACAGCCTGAAGCGGGGTCTGCTACCGATGCTGGTGGTCATGCTGTTCACCGGTGCGCTGCTGCTGCGCCAGCCTGACTTCGGCGCGTTCGCGGTGATCACCATCATAGCGATGGGGATCCTGTTCCTTGGCGGCATGAACTGGCGCCTGTTCGCCGGCCTGCTGGTGATGCTCGCGGTCGGATTCGTTGCCCTGATCGTGACCTCGCCCTACCGCCTGCAGCGGATCATCGGTTTCATGGATCCCTGGGCCGATCCGTTCGGCAAGGGCTACCAGCTGTCGCATGCGCTGATCGCCTTCGGCCGCGGCGAGTGGTTCGGAGTGGGCCTGGGCGCGAGCGTCGAGAAGCTGTTCTACCTGCCTGAGGCGCACACCGACTTCGTGCTGGCAGTGATCGCCGAGGAACTCGGCTTCGTCGGCGTGGTCACCGTGATCCTGCTGTTCGCCTGGATCGCCTGGCGCGCGTTCTCGATCGGCGCCCAGGCGGCCCGTCTCGAGCGCGGCTTCCAGGCGCTGGTGGCGCAGGGTGTCGGCTTGTGGATCTCGGTCCAGGCGATCATCAACATCGGCGTGAACATGGGCGTGCTGCCGACCAAGGGTCTGACCCTGCCAATGCTTTCCTTCGGCGGCAGCGCGGTGCTTGCCAACTGTCTCGCGCTGGCACTGCTGCTGCGGGTGGACTACGAGAACCGCCGCCTGATGAAGGGGCTTCCAGTATGAGTGCGCCACGCACCCTGATGGTGATGGCCGGAGGTACCGGTGGGCATATCTTCCCGGCGCTGGCGGTGGCCCAGTGGTTGCGCGAGGCCGGCTGGAAGGTGATCTGGCTCGGTTCTCCACGCGGCATGGAGGCATCGATCGTTCCGCAGCACGGGTTTGAACTCGAGCCGGTGCGCTTCAGCGGTGTACGCGGCAAGGGCGCACTTCGGCTGCTCAGGTTGCCGATCGAACTCAACTTCGCTTTCTGGCAGTGCGCGCGCGCGATCTTCCGCTGGCGCCCGGATGTGGTGCTGGGCATGGGCGGCTACATCGCCTTTCCCGGCGGCATGATGGCCTCGCTGCTGCGCCGTCCGCTGGTCATCCATGAACAGAATTCGGTGCCCGGGTTGGCAAACCGGGTGCTGTCGAGGGTGGCCGACCGCGTGCTGTGCGCGTTCCCGGATGCGCTGGGCAAGTCGGTCGCCAGCGAGTGGACCGGCAATCCGGTGCGAGCGTCGATCACCCAGGTTGCACCGCCGGAGACGCGCTTCGCCGAGCGCAGCGGACCGCTGCGCCTGCTGGTGATTGGCGGAAGTCTGGGCGCCCAGGCGCTCAACGCCTGTGTGCCGGCGGCGCTGGCGAGGATGCCGGCCGGGCAGCGGCCGATCGTCGTGCACCAGTCCGGGCGCGATCATATCGAGACGCTCAAGGGGCACTACGCGCAGGCAGGCGTGCAGGCGACCCTGGTTGCCTTCATCGACGACATGGCGGCGCGCTACGCCGAGGCCGATCTGGTGATCGCCCGCGCTGGTGCCACTACCGTTGCGGAGCTGGCGTGCGCAGGTCTGGCCGCGGTGCTGGTGCCGTTCCCGCATGCGGTCGACGATCACCAGACGGTCAATGCAGGGTTCCTGGTCGCACGCGGGGCAGCATGGCTCATTCCGCAGGGGGAGCTCACGCCAGAACGGCTGGCGCGCGAGTTGGCTGCGATCACCCGGGCACAACTGCTGGTGATGGCCGGCAAGGCGCGCGCGGTAGGCAAGCCGGAGGCAACCCGCCGGGTGGCCGAAGTGTGCATGGAGCTCGCATCAGGTGCCGGAGGCCACGATGCGCGATAAGGTCCGTCGGGTGCATTTCGTCGGCATCGGCGCGATCCCACGAGCCGCCGCTGCATTCGGTGCCGGAGGCCACGATGCGCCATAAGGTCCGTCACGTGCACTTTGTCGGCATCGGCGGCAGTGGCATGTCCGGCATCGCCGAGGTGCTGGCCAATCTGGGCTATTCGGTGAGTGGGTCGGACCTGGCGCAGAGCGCGACCACGCGCCGGCTTCAGAAGGTCGGTATCCGGGTGGACATCGGTCATGCTGGCGAACATGCGCAGGGCGCGGACGCGCTCGTGGTGTCCACCGCTGTGCAGGACGACAATCCCGAACTGGTCGCTGCCCGCGCCGCGCGCACCCCGATCGTGCCCAGGGCGCTGATGCTGGCCGAACTGATGCGCCTTAAGCAGGGCATCGCGATCGCCGGCACTCATGGCAAGACGACCACCACCAGTCTCATCGCAAGCGTGCTGGCCGAGGGCGGGCTGGACCCGACCTTCGTCATCGGCGGCCGGCTCGAGGCCGCTGGCAGCAACGCCAAGCTCGGCCGCGGCGAGTTCCTGGTGGCCGAGGCGGACGAATCGGACGCCTCCTTTCTCTATCTCACCCCGGTGATCTCGGTGGTCACCAACATCGACGCCGATCACATGGAGACCTATGGGCAGGACTTCGGTCGCCTGAAGCAGGCGTTCGTCGACTTCCTGCAGCACCTGCCGTTCTACGGCAACGCGGTGCTGTGCCTGGACGACCCGAATGTGCGCGAGATCCTGCCGCGCGTGGCCAAGCCGATCACCACCTACGGCCTGACACCGGGGGCACAGATTCAGGCGCACTCGATCGAGCATGTGGTCGGCGGTCAGATGCGCTTCAAGGTCACCCGGGTCAACGGCGCGCCCTGGCCCGAACTGGATGTCGTTCTCAATCTGCCCGGAGTGCACAACGTGCAGAACGCGCTTGCCGCGATCGCCGTCGGCATGGAGGTCGGGGTGGACGACGCCGCCATCGTGCGCGCGCTCGCCGGGTTCCGTGGGGTCGGCCGGCGTTTCCAGCGTTGGGGTGAGGTGACCGTGCCTGGCGGCACCGGCACTTACACGCTGGTGGACGACTATGGGCACCACCCGGTCGAGATGGCGGCCACCCTCGCGGCCGCGCGCGGTGCCTTCCCCGGGCGCCGGCTGGTGCTCGCCTTCCAGCCGCATCGCTATACCCGCACCCGCGACTGTTTCGAGGACTTCGCCCGGGTGCTTTCGACAGTCGACGCCCTGGTGCTGACCGAGGTTTATGCAGCCGGCGAGGCACCGATCGTCGCCGCTGATGGTCGGGCCCTGTCACGTGCAGTGCGTGTGGGCGGCCGGGTCGAGCCGGTGTTCGTCGAGACGGCCAGCGAGATTCCGCCTGTGCTGGCGGCGCTGGTGCAGCCGGGCGATGTGGTGCTGATCATGGGTGCCGGCTCGATTGGTGCCGTGCCCGCGCAGCTTCGCGCGCTGGAAATGGCGGCGGGATGAACATGGCCGACGTCCACAATCTGGGAGCGGGAAAGTCGGACGCTCCGATATACAGCCAGTCCGCGGACCTGCGTGGTCTGGAGCGCCATGCAGTGTCGATGGCGAGGCATACGAGCTGGCGCGCCGGTGGGGTTGCCGATCGCGTCTACACCCCGGCCGATCGCGACGATCTGGTCGCGTTCATGCGCTTGCTCGCACCGAATGAGCCGGTGCTGATGGCCGGCCTGGGCAGCAATCTCCTGGTGCGCGATGGCGGGTTTCGCGGCACCGTGATCCTGCTGCATCAGGTACTGGGAGCGCTCGCGGTGGACATACCCGCCACGGACGTACCAGCCATGGACCTGCAGGGTAAGCAAGCGCGGGCCGCGGACATGCCTGGCCCCGTGAATGCGATTCGGGTCGAGGCAGGAGTCGCCTGCCCCAAGGTCGCGCGCTTTGCCGCGATGCACGGGCTGGAGGGCGCGGAGTTTCTCGCCGGCGTTCCAGGCACCATGGGTGGCGCGCTGGCGATGAATGCAGGCTGCTACGGCGCGCAGATCTGGGAGCGGGTGACTCAGGTGACCCTGCTTGACCGTCGCGGCGTGCTGTGCAACCGCCATCCGGATGCCTTCGACATCGGCTATCGGCATGTCGCGCTGCACGGCAGCCCGGCCACCGATGCCGACCCCGCAGCGGCGCGGCCGGAACTGGGCGAAACCCACTGGTTCGTCGAAGCGGTCATGCGGCTGCACCCGGGTGACGGCGCGCGCTCGCGCGCGCGGATCAAGGCGTTCCTGTCTCAGCGTATCGCGACCCAGCCGCTGCAGCTGCCCAATGCCGGATCGGTGTTCCGCAACCCGCCCGGCGACCATGCGGCGCGTCTGATCGAGGCCTGCGGGCTCAAGGGCAGGCGCATCGGTGGCGCCGAGGTGTCGGTCAAGCATGCGAACTTCATCGTCAACCGCGGTGGCGCCAGCGCTGCCGATATCGAAGCGCTGATGGATGAGGTGCAGGCGATCGTTCTGAAGCTGTCCGGGGTCGACCTGGTGCGTGAGGTTCGGGTCGTGGGCGACCCGTTGCCGTCCGGGCGACCGGCCGACGGGCCAGTGCGGGGGGACAAGCGATGACCAGTTTCGGCAGGGTCGCCGTGCTGCTCGGCGGACGCAGTGCCGAGCGCCAGATCTCGCTGCTCTCGGGGAACGCCGTGCTCGGCGCTTTGCGTACCAGCGGCGTCGATGCGCATGCGTTCGACCCGGCCGAGCGAAGCGTGTTCGAACTCGCGAGCGGCGGTTACGACCGCGTGTTCATCGCGCTGCATGGGCGCTATGGCGAAGACGGAACGGTGCAGGGCGCGCTCGAGTTGATGGGCATTCCGTACACCGGCAGCGGCGTGGCCGCCTCGGCTTTGGCGATGGACAAGCTGCGTACCAAGCTGGTCTGGGTGGCCGGCGGCGTGCCTACCCCGGCTTGGGAAGTGCTCTCGCCGGACGCGGACTGGAGCGCAGTGGCCGGAAAGCTCGGCCTGCCGTTGATCGTGAAGCCAGGACGGGAAGGCTCGACCCTCGGGTTGACCAAGGTCACCGCGGCCGGGCAACTCGAAGCCGCCCATGCCCATGCGGCGTCGTTCGACCGTCTGGTGCTGGCAGAACAGTTCATCCAGGGCCGCGAGCTGACCGCCGCGTTCCTCGGCGATCAGCCATTGCCGCTGATCCGCATCGAGGCGCCGCAGGGCAACTACGACTACCAGAACAAGTACTTCAGCGACGAGACCCGCTATCACTGTCCGAGTGGCCTCGATGCCGAGGCCGAGACGGCGATCCAGGCGCTGACCATGCGCGCCTCGGCCCTGCTTGGCTGCGAAGGCTGGGGCCGTGCCGACCTGATCCTGCGTGATGATGGCTCGGTGCAGATGCTGGAGATGAACACCTCGCCCGGCATGACTGGCCATAGCCTGGTGCCCATGGCTGCGCGTCAGGCCGGGCTGTCGTTCGAGCAGCTTGTGCTGCGCATCCTGGAGACGGCCCATGTTGGCTGACGCCTGGGATCGTCCCGCACTGCTCAACGCGACGGCAAACACGCTGTACGGTATCGCCACCGTACTCGGGCTGTACGCGCTGTTCTTTCTGGTCGTTCACCTGCCGGTGTTCCCGGTGAAGGAAGTGCGGGTGCTCGGTACGCTGAATCATGTGACCCGCGAGCAGGTCGACGCAACCGTGCGCAAGCAGCTCACCGGAAACTTCTTCACCGTCGACCTGGCCGGTGCCCGCCGCGCTTTCGAGCGCCTGCCCTGGGTGCGCCGTGTGGAAGTGCGGCGGGTCTGGCCCGATCGCCTGCATGTGGTTCTGGACGAGCATGTGGCGCTCGCGCGCTGGAGCGACTCCGGGCTGGTCAACACCCACGGCGAGGTGTTCTCCGCGGCCTCGGACGCAAAGCTGCCGGTGTTCGAAGGCCCGCCGGGCAGTGCGAAGGAGATCGCTCGCCAATACATGGTGTTTCGCGATGCACTCGCGCCTGTGCGGCTGACCCCGGCGCAGATCACGTTGTCGCCGCGCCGGTCCTGGGAGATACGCCTGTCCAGCGGGCTGATTCTCAAGCTGGGTCGTGACCAGGTGAACGAGCGGATGGGCACCTTCCTGTCGGTGTATGAGCGCACCGTCGCGCCGGTTTCGACCCGGCTGGACTATGTCGACCTGCGCTATCCGAACGGCTTCGCTGTGCGGCTTGCCGACGCCCGTAACGAGCCACGAAACGATGCGCGCAGCAGCATCAAGCCGGCTCCGCGCGCGGTCGAACCGAAACCCGTGGAGCGCCGGTCATGAGCAAGACCAGAGACAGCAAGAACCTGATTGTCGGCCTGGATATCGGCACCTCGAAGATCGCCGCGATCGTCGCCGAGGTGAAGCCGGGTGGCGAGCTCGAGATCATCGGCATGGGACAGCACCCGTCGCGCGGCCTCAGGAAGGGCGTGGTGGTCAACATCGATTCCACGGTGAACTCGATCCAGCGCGCGCTCGAGGAAGCCGAGCTGATGGCCGACTGCAAGATCAAGGATGTCTATGCCGGGATCGCCGGCAGCCACATCAAGAGCTTCAACTCGCATGGCATGGTGGCGATCAAGGACAAGGAAGTCACCCAGACCGACGTCGACCGGGTGATCGAGACCGCCAAGGCAGTGAGCATTCCCAACGATCAGCAAATCCTGCACATCCTGAACCAGGAGTTCATCATCGATGGGCAGGAGGATGTGCGCGAGCCGCTCGGCATGAGCGGGGTACGGCTCGAGGTGAAGGTACATATCGTCACCGGCGCGGTGTCGGCGGCGCAGAACATAGTCAAGTGTGTGCGCCGCTGCGGGCTCGAGGTCTCCGATCTGATACTGCAGCCCCTGGCCTCGGCCTGGGCAGTGCTGTCCGAGGATGAGAAGGATCTTGGCGTCTGCTTGATCGATATCGGTGGTGGCACGACCGACATCGCGGTGTTCTCGCAGGGGGCGATCCGTCACACCGCAGTGATCCCGATCGCCGGTGACCAGATCACCAACGACATCGCGATGGCGCTGCGCACGCCGACCAAGGACGCCGAAGACATCAAGGTGCGCTACGGCTGCGCCCTGGCCAAGCTCGCCGATGCACGCGAGATGGTCGAAGTGCCGGGTGTGGGCGATCGCGGCCCGCGCGAGCTGTCGCGCCAGACGCTGGCTGAGGTGATCGAACCCCGGGTCGAGGAACTCTACTCGCTGGTGCAGGGCGAGCTGCGCCGCACCGCCTACGAGGAGCTGCTGTCCTCGGGCATCGTGATCACTGGTGGCAGCGCCGCGATGCTCGGCATGGTCGAGCTGGGCGAAGAGGTGTTCCACATGCCGGTGCGCGCCGGGGTACCGCAGTACGTGGGCGGGCTGTCCGAGGTGGTGCGCACACCGCGTTTCGCCACCGGTGTCGGCCTGCTGATCGCCGGCCAGCGGCAGGTCGTCCGGATGTCGAGTACACGCGCCTCGCGCGGCCCGGTCGGCCATGCGCTGGCAAGTCTGAAAGGGTGGTTCCAGGGAAATTTCTGACGGTATCGCGGCGGATGGACCCGGCGCTGTGGCGGTGCAAATGACGAGGGCGGCAGATCGGCTGAGAAAGCAGGACGTGCAGGACGTGCAAGGCGTGCAGGACGTACAAGGTAATCGGTTCCGAATCAATTCAACCCGGCAAGAGGAGAGCACGATGTTCGAGATTCTCGATGCGTCGAATCAAGAGGCGGTGATCAAGGTGATCGGTGTGGGCGGCTGCGGCGGCAATGCGGTCGATCACATGGTTCTGAGCGGCGTGCATGGTGTGGAGTTCATCTGCGCCAACACCGATGCACAGGCGCTGAAGCGTTGCCAGTCGAAGAACCAGCTTCATCTGGGCAGCACGCTCACCAAGGGTTTGGGTGCGGGTGCCAACCCCGAGATCGGCCGGCAGGCGGCGATCGAAGACCGCGAGCGCATCGCCGAGGCGATCCGCGGCGCCGACATGCTGTTCCTTACCGCTGGCATGGGCGGGGGCACCGGCACCGGCGCCGCACCGGTGGTGGCCGAGATCGCCAAGGAGATGGGCATTCTGACCATCGCCGTGGTGACCAAGCCGTTCACCTTCGAGCGCAAGCGCGTGCGTGTCGCACAGGATGGTATCGAGGCGCTGTCCCAGTATGTCGACTCGCTGATCGTGATCCCTAACGACAAGCTGATGGAAGTGCTCGGCGCGGACGTGACGATGCAGGACGCGTTCAAGGCGGCCAACGAGGTGCTGCACGGTGCAGTGGCCGGCATCGCCGAGATCATCACACTGCCCGGGATGATCAACGTCGACTTCGCCGATGTGCGCACGGTCATGTCCGAGACCGGGATGGCGATGATGGGGTCGGGCAGTGCCTCGGGGGTGGACCGCGCGAAGATCGCTGCCGAACAGGCGGTCGCCTGCCCGCTTCTGGAGAACATCGATCTCAACAATGCGCGCGGCGTGCTGGTCAACGTGTCCGGCTCGCCGTCCAAGCTCAAGCTTGGCGAGATCCATGAGGTGATGGACACGGTGAGCGAGTTCGTCGCCGACGATGCGACCGTGATCATCGGATCGGTGTTCGACGAGGAAATGGGCGACTCGCTGCGGGTGACCATCGTCGCCACCGGCCTGGGCACGGCGGTCAACCGGGCGCAGCCCAAGCCGTTCATCGTGGTCAAGACCGGTACCGACAACGGGCCGGCCGAACTGGTCGGCAGCGCAGGCGGGGTCAACTACGGCGAGCTCGATGTCCCGGTGGTGTTCCGGCGCAAGAACAAGGACGCGGCGGCCACAGTCGAGGCAATGAAGCATTCCGGACTGGAGACCTACGATATTCCGGCGTTCCTGCGCAAGCAGGCAGACTGAACGGTCCGGCTGCTGCAGCACAAGACGGACGCTATAATCAGCGGCTTGTCTGCAGTCGGCCGGACCGGATCATTACGCCGAACGACCGGTCGACGCCCCGAGTCGACGCCACGAGTCGAAGCCCCGAGTCGAACCCACAAAAAATGCTGAAACAGCGCACCCTCAAGACCCTGATCAGGACCACCGGCGTCGGCCTTCATACCGGGAAGAAGGTCGAGATGACTCTGCGTCCGGCTGCGCCGGACACCGGCATCGTGTTCCACCGGGTTGACCTGGAGAATGCGGCCGATCTGCCGGCGCTGGCGCATCAGGTGACCGATACCCGCCTTGCCACCTGCCTGGGCGAGGGCGAGAACAAGGTGTGGACGATCGAGCATCTGATGTCTGCCCTGGCGGGGTTGGGCATCGACAATGCGCGTGTCGACCTGTCCGGCCCGGAACTGCCGATCATGGATGGCAGCGCGGGGCCGTTCGTGTTCCTGATCCAGTCAGCGGGCATCGAAGAGCAGCCGGCAGCCAAGCGTTTCATTCGTATCCGCAGGCCGGTCGAGGTTCGCCAAGGGGACAAGAGCGCCCGGCTCGAGCCTTATGACGGCTTCAGGATCACCCTGTCGATCGACTTCCAGCACCCGGTGTTCGAGCGATCCGGCAATCGAGCGACCATCGACTTTGCCCGGCAGTCCTATGTCAACGAGGTCAGCCGCGCGCGTACCTTCGGCTTCATGCAGGATGTCGAGGCGATGCGCGCCCAGGGGCTTGCCCTGGGCGGCACCCTGGACAACGCGGTGGTGATGGACGAGTTCCGGGTGCTCAACCCGGATGGCCTTCGCTATGCCGATGAGTTCGTCAAGCACAAGGTGCTCGACTGCATCGGCGACCTGTACCTGCTTGGCCACCCGCTGGTCGGCGAGTTCTTCGGTCACAAGTCCGGGCATGCAATGAACAACCAGCTGTTGCGGGCCCTGCTGGCCGACGCCGACGCGTTCGAGACGGTTACTTTCGACCAGTCGGAGCAGGCCCCGGCATTCGCCCAACTGCAACCGGCGTACGGCTGATCGCCCGCCGGCTGCGCCTGGCGGCGCCTGCGAGCGTGCTTCCTCGATCGGTCCGGAGCCTCGGCTGACATGGCGGTGATCCTGCGCCTGGTCGTGTTCGCGGTGATCGCCACGATCGGGGTGTCACTGGTGGCGTATGTGTTCACCCGGCAACGCAAGTACCTCACCTTCGCGTGGGTGACGTTCAAGTTCACCCTGGTGTTCCTGCTGGCGGTCGCACTGCTGATCATCCTGGAGCGCACGATTACCGTCCTTTGAACTTCGGGGCTTCGGCACCTGGCTGGAAAACGGGTGTTGCTGGTCGAAACCCGATCCGAAATGCTGTGGTGAGGCTGTGCCGAGCCATCAGGTTCCTGTCACATTTGCGGACGTTTCTTCGCTCCCAGCGCGTTCAAGGCCGCTTTTAACCGAGGATCGCGAACGTTCGCAGCCAGATTCAACAGTCCGGCACGACTCTCGTCGGACAGGGCGGGCGGCGCTGGCAGAACGGCGAGTGCGCGCGGGCGGGCGTCCTCGGGTTGCACCACCACCCTTATTGACGTAACCTCCGCTTCGCTTTTGCGGATTTCTACCGCCAGCCTCAGTGCGGTTTGACTCACTGAGGTCGCTACTGCAGGGCTTGAAGTCACGAGTGTCAGTACGCCGTCGCGCAACGCGGCGACCGAACAACACCCCGAAACCCCAACCGGAAGCAGTTCGTCCAGTCGACCCTGCAGCCTACCCAGCCGCCGGGCTTCTCCTTGCAGCATCCGCAGCCGGTCTTCCGACTGCAGAACATCGTCAACGGATTTCGAGGTCATCGCGCATCGCGCCGTTGACCGGACGGTCCGGTACGGCTACAGGAGCGGGACGAAGCGGAGGCACGCCATTTGAATATCATCATCGTTTCAGGAAGTCTGGGCAGCGGAAAAACGATAGCACTTAACGGGTACCAGGTTGCGGGGCTGCTGGCAGCGCTGGCCTTGGCTTGTGCACTGCTGGTCACTGGCCTGCAAATGGGCATGGCCCGTGCCGGTCTGGCGCCCTCGAACCCGCTGAAGAGTTCGATCATCGGTGACACCGCGGCCGGCCGGGCCGACGATGGGCAGGCGGTACTGCGGAACAGCCTGGACATGATGGCTACCAAGCTGGGTGAGATGCAGGCCCGGCTGCTGCGCCTGGACACACTCGGCGAGCGCCTGGCCAGATCTGCCGGTTTCAAGCCACAGGAATTCATGTTCGACCAGCCGCCCGGACGCGGTGGTGCCGCGCCCTCTGCATCCGGGCTGATCCCGCGCGAACTGTCTGTCGGCGAGCTGGGCGAGAAGCTCGATCTGCTGTCGCGCCAGGTAGACGACCGGACCGAGCGTCTTGGCATTATCGAGTCGATCGTCAGTTTCAATTTCGCCCGCAAGTCGTTCGTGCCCAATGGTCAGCCGTTGGCCGGCGGAAACTTTTCTTCCAATTTCGGCTGGCGGATCGATCCGTTCACCGGCCGCAATGCATTCCATGAAGGCGTCGATTTCTTCGCCGAAAGCGGTACGCCCATCCTGGCTGCGGCCAGCGGCGTGGTCGTCGCCGCCGAGTTCCATCCGCAGTACGGCAACATGGTCGAGATCGAGCATGGCAATGACCTGCTGACCCGCTACGCCCACGCTTCGGCCGTGCATGTGAAGGTGGGCGATGTGGTGCGCCGCGGGCAACGGATCGCCGATGTCGGCTCTACCGGTCGCTCGACCGGGCCGCACCTGCATTTCGAGGTGCGCCACAGGGGATTGGCGCAGAACCCGAACCGCTTCCTGAATCCTGCCGGTTAGGCGCCGATTCCCGGCAGTGCGGGGTGCACTGCCCCGTGCCATCCCGGGCGCTTCCGGGTGGCACTTCATCAGGCTTGATGCTCCGGCAGAGTGGCCCCCGGGCGCAAAGCTGTGGGCTTCACACTCCGGCCCGGCTGTTCCTCCCCTGACGTTGCTCCCCTGACTTTACAGCCCTGACTTTACAGCCCTGACTTTACAGTCCTGACTTACCAGCGTTGAACGTACCAGCCTTGAGATCCGCCCAGTGCGCCATCATCTGCACGATTCGCCGATCAGCGGCGCGACCAACCGGGCCGACCCGGTTAAACTCCAGGGCTTTGCGGCCGCTTCGGCCGCTGCCGGCCACCCCTCGAGCGACTGATGTTCTCAAACTTCCTCAAGAAGATTTTCGGTAGCCGTAACCAGCGGTTGCTCAAGAGTTACGGCCAGACAGTTACGCGGGTCAATGCCCTCGAAGCCGCGATGAAGGCGCTCACCGACGCGGAGTTGACCGGCAAGACCGCTGCCTTCAAGGCCCGGGTCGCCAGCGGCGAGACCCTGGAGGCGCTGCTGCCAGAGGCGTTTGCGGTGGTGCGCGAGGCGTCCAGCCGGGTCCTGCAGATGCGCCATTTCGATGTCCAGCTCATCGGCGGCATGACGCTGCACAACGGCAAGATCGCCGAGATGCGTACCGGCGAGGGCAAGACGCTGATGGCGACCCTGCCCGCCTACCTCAACGCGCTCTCCGGCAAGGGCGTGCATGTGGTGACGGTGAACGACTACCTGGCCAAGCGGGATGCCGACTGGATGGGGCAGGTCTACGGGTTCCTCGGCCTGCAGGTCGGGGTCATCCTTTCGCAGCAGGACACCGAGACGAAGAAGCTCGCCTATGCGGCCGACATCACCTACGGCACCAACAACGAGTTCGGCTTCGACTATCTGCGGGACAACATGGAGTACCAGCTGGTCGACAAGCGCCAGCGGCCGCTCAGTTTCGCCATCGTCGACGAGGTCGACTCGATCCTGATCGACGAGGCACGCACGCCGCTGATCATCTCGGGCCAGGCAGACGACACTACCGACCTGTACAACAAGGTCGATGTGATCGTGCCGAAGCTCGTGCGGCAGAAGGAAGAAGAGAGCGAAGGCGACTTCTGGGTCGACGAGAAGCAGAACCAGATCATTTTGTCCGAGGCTGGCCATGAGCATGCCGAGGAACTGATGGCCAAGGCTGGTCTGCTCGAGCCCGGGTCCAGCCTTTATGCCGCGGCCAACATCCAGCTGATGCATCACCTGAACGCCGCGCTGCGTGCTCACTCGCTGTTTCATCGTGATCAGCAGTACGTGGTGCAGGATGACGAGGTGGTCATCGTCGACGAGTTCACCGGTCGCCTGATGTCCGGGCGCCGCTGGTCGGACGGATTGCACCAGGCGGTGGAGGCCAAGGAACGGGTGGCGATCCAGAAAGAGAACCAGACGCTTGCCTCGATCACCTTCCAGAACTATTTCCGGATGTACAGCAAGCTCTCGGGGATGACCGGGACAGCCGACACCGAGGCGTACGAGTTCAAGGACATCTACGGGCTGGAGACGGTGATCATCCCGACGCACCGGCCGATGGTGCGCAAGGACAACATGGATCAGGTGTTCCGCACGTCCAAGGAGCGCTATGACGCGGTCACTGCGGACATCCGGGACTGCTACGAGCGCGGCCAGCCGGTGCTGGTCGGCACCACCTCGATCGAGACCTCGGAACTGGTGTCGACCCTGCTCGACAAGCAGAAGCTGCCGCACCAGGTGCTCAATGCCAAGCAGCATGCGCGCGAGGCAGACGTGGTGGCAGGGGCTGGTGCGCCGAAGATGATCACCATTGCCACCAACATGGCCGGCCGGGGCACCGACATCGTGCTCGGTGGCAATGTCGAGCGCGAGATCACCAGGGTGCGCGCGGACGCGGGCCTGGACGATCAGGCCAGGGAGGCTCGCATCAGCGCGCTGCGCACCGAGTGGCAGGGCCTGCATGAGCAGGTGGTGAACGCGGGCGGGCTGCATATCATCGGCACCGAGCGGCACGAGTCGCGCCGGGTCGACAATCAGCTGCGCGGGCGTTCCGGGCGCCAGGGCGACCCAGGCTCGAGCCGGTTCTATCTGTCGCTGGAAGACCCCCTGCTTCGCATCTTCGCCTCGGACCGGGTGGCGGCAATCATGACCCGGTTGAAGCTGCCCGAGGGCGAGGCGATCGAGCATGTCTGGGTGACCCGGGCGATCGAGAACGCGCAGCGCAAGGTCGAGGCGCGCAACTTCGACATCCGCAAGCAGTTGCTCGAGTATGACGATGTCTCCAATGACCAGCGCAAGGTGGTCTACCAGCAGCGCGACGAGCTGCTGGCCGCCAACGACATGCAGGAAAGCGTTGCGGCAATGCGCACCGATGTGCTCGCTGCGGCGATCGGTCAGTACATCCCGCCGGGCAGCGTGCATGAGCAGTGGGACCCGTCCGGGCTCGAGAAGCTGCTCGCCTCGGAGTTCAACCTCGATGTGCCGATCGTCGACATGCTGGCCAAGGACGACGAGCTGCATGAAGACGCGCTGGTCGAGCGGGTGATGCAGGCGTCCGCTGCGCAGTACGAGGCGAAGCTGACCAACATCGAACCCCAGGTGATGCGCCAGTATGAGCGCGCGGTGATGCTGCAGAGCTTCGATTCGCACTGGCGCGAGCACCTGGCAGCGCTGGATCACTTGCGCCAGGGCATTCACCTGCGCAGCTATGCCCAGAAGAACCCGAAGCAGGAATACAAGTCTGACGCCTTCACCATGTTCAGCGACATGCTGGACCGGATCAAGGCCGACGTCACCCGCACCCTGATGCTGGTGCAGATTCGCAGTGCCGAGGAAGTCGCTCAGGTCGACGAACCGGCGCAGCTGCGCAATGTGACCTACCAGCATGCCGAGGCGATCGAGGCGCTGGCACTCGCGGCAGCGGACGCAGGCGAGGTCGAGCGGATGCCGGACTATGGCAGCGAACTGGCGATGGGTGGCGAGAAGGCGCAACCGTTCGTGCGTCCGATGCAGAAGGTGGGGCGCAACGACCCGTGTCCCTGCGGCTCGGGCAAGAAGTACAAGGTCTGTCACGGCCGGTTGAGCTGATCGCGCACGCCTGGCCGCGGGTCGGACTTCAATCACGAGGGTACCCATGCCAGTGAACCTGTTGCCCCCGGATCCTGCCGCACTGCAGGTGATCGACGGTGTCGAACTCGGCTTTGCCGAAGCCGGCATCCGCAAGGCCGGCCGGCGCGACCTGATGCTGGTGCGCCTGGCGCCAGGCTCCAGGGTGGCAGGGGTGTTCACCCGCAACAGCTTCGCTGCAGCCCCGGTACAGGTCTGTCGCGAGCATCTCGGGCTGGGCGGGGGCATCCGCGCGATGATCGTCAATGCCGGCAACGCCAATTGCGGCACTGGTGCCCAGGGGCTCGCTGACGCGCGCCGCTCGTGCGATCTGGTCGCAGCCGCCATCGGTTGCACGTCCGCTGAGGTGCTCCCGTTCTCGACCGGGGTGATCCTGGAACCGCTGCCGATGGCAAAGATCGAGGCCGCGCTGCCCGGGTGCATGGCGAGCCTGGGGGCGGCGCATTGGGCGCAGGCCGCCTCGGCGATCATGACCACCGACACCGTGCCAAAGGGCGCGTCGACGTCACTGGCGCTCGATGGGGTGCAGGTGAAGATCACCGGCATCGCCAAGGGCGTGGGCATGCTGCAGCCGGATATGGCAACGATGCTTGCCTATCTGGCGACCGATGCGGCCATCGCGTCACCGGTGCTGCAATCGCTGGTCAGGCGGGTGGCCGACCGTTCGTTCAACCGGGTCACTGTCGATGGCGATACCTCGACCAACGACTCGTTCGTGCTGATCGCCACCGGCCGCGCCTCGATGGCGCCGATCGCCAGCGATGCCGACCCGAGGCTGCCCGTGCTGGAGGCGGGGCTGGTCGATGTGGCTGCCCGGCTCGCCCAGGCGATCGCGCGCGATGGCGAGGGCGCCACCAAATTCATCACCATCGGAGTGCGCGGCGCGGCGGACGAGGGCGAGGCGCTGAGCGTGGCGCGCCGCATCGGCAACTCGCCGCTGGTGAAGACTGCGTTCTTCGCGTCCGACCCGAATCTCGGCCGGCTGCTGATGGCCATCGGTAACGCCGGGGTGGACCGTCTGGATACCTCGCGCGTCCAGCTGAGGCTGGGCGAGGTGACGGTGATCGAGAACGGCGGACGCGCAAGCAGCTACCGCGAGGAGGACGGCGCACGGGTGATGAAGGCGGACGAGATCACCCTGGACATCGACCTCGGGCGTGGCACTGCCTCCACCACGGTCTGGACCTGCGACTTGTCGTATGACTATGTCAAGATCAATGCCGAATACCGCACCTGAGGCGCGCCGCACCGGTGCGAAAGCTGCGGTCGCGGCGAAGGCCGCTACAGCAGGGGCGGCAGCGAAGACTGGATCAGGGAAGGCCGGAGTAGCGAAGACCCCAGCAGCGAAGGCAGAGGCAGCGTCCGGGTTGCCCACCGAGGCACTCGCCAACCTCGCGCGAATCGCGGCAGCGACCGAAGCCCTGGTCGAGCACCTGGCGCGCCTTGCGCCGCCGGTGGCGGCGCCGATCGACTGGACAGCCGCGCCGGCGTTCCGCTGGCGAAGTCATGGCGGGCTTGGGCAGATGCTGCCGGTCACCCATCGGCACCGCATCCGCCTCGCCGATCTGCATGGCATCGACAACCAGAAGAAGCTGGTCGACCAGAACACCCGGCAGTTCGTGCAGGGCTATCCGGCGAACAACGTGCTGCTTACCGGTGCGCGCGGCACCGGCAAGTCGTCCCTGGTGAAGGCAGTGCTCGACAAGTACGCGCCGAAGAAGCTGCGCCTGATCGAGGTCGACAAGCAGGACCTGCTCGATCTGCCGGACATCGTCCAGACCATCAGTGCCCGCCCAGAGCGCTTCATTCTCTACTGCGACGACCTGTCGTTCGAGGCGGATGAACCAGGCTACAAGGCGCTGAAGACGGTGCTCGACGGTTCGATCTCGGCGGCCTCGGAGAATGTGCTGGTCTACGCGACCTCCAACCGCCGCCACCTGATGCCCGAGTTCATGAACGAGAACCTCGAGTACCGGCATGTCGGCGACGAGATCCACCCGGGCGAGACCTCGGAAGAGAAGATCTCGCTGTCCGAGCGATTCGGACTCTGGGTCTCGTTCTGGTCGTTCAGTCAGGACGAGTACCTCGCCATCGTGCAGCACTGGCTCGGCCATTTCGGTGTGCAGCAGATCGATGCGCCCGAGGTGCGCGCAGCCGCACTGCAATGGGCGCTCGGCCGCAGCTCGCGCAGCGGCCGTATCGCCTGGCATTTCGCGCGCGACTGGGCAGGACGGCAGCACATCCGGTCGCGCGGCTAGGCGATGGGCGAGGCCGCCGCCAGCAGGCCGCAGCCCGCGCCTTTGCTTCATGTTGTCGCCGGCATCCTGGAGCGGGACGATGGCCGGGTGCTGATCACCCAGCGTCCGCCGGGCAAGGTGTACGCCGGCTACTGGGAGTTTCCGGGTGGCAAGGTCGAGTCCGGCGAGACGCCGCAGGCGGCGATCAGGCGCGAGTTGAAGGAGGAGCTGGCGATCGATGTCGAGCTCGCCTACCCCTGGCTGCGCCGCCGCTTTGCCTATCCGCATGCGACGGTCGAGCTGCGCTTCTTCCGCATTCCGAAGTGGCACGGTGAGGTGCGCGGTTGTGAAGGCCAGGCGTTCAGCTGGGAGTCCGCCGACGCGCCGCAGGTCACCCCGATGCTGCCGGCGAACGGGCCGATCCTGGACGCGCTTCGACTGCCGTTGTACTACGCCCTGACCCAGGCGGTGGAAGTCGGGGTCGAGGTCCAGCTTGGTGCGCTCGATACAGCCTTGTCGCGAGGACTGCGCCTGCTTCAGGTGCGTGAGCCCGAAATGCCGCGGCCGATGTTCGAGGCGTTCTCCCGGCAGGTGATCGCGCGCGCTCACCAGTCCGGCGCGCGGGTGCTGATCAACTCGGATGTCGAACTTGCGCTTGCTTTGGGCGCCGATGGTGTGCATCTGCGCGCGGCGCAGCTTGGCATGATCAAGTCACGCCCGACGCTGCCGTTGATCGCCGCGTCCTGTCATGACGCGAGCGAGCTTGCACTGGCCGAAGCCCTGGGCTGCGATTTCGCGGTGCTCGGCCCCGTCGCACCGACCCGTACCCATCCTGAGGCGACACCTATCGGCTGGGCGCGGTTCGGCGAACTGGCCCAGGCGTCATCGATACCGGTGTATGCCCTGGGCGGGATGACGCCTGCGCTGCTCGAATGCGCGCGGCTTCATGGGGCGCAAGGCATCGGCTTTCAGCGTTCGGCGTGGGCGGGCTGACCGCCTGCACCGGGTCAGAACCTGAACAGCGCCGGCCCTTGCAAAAGCCACTCCCGGCTCAGCCTCAGCGACCGGTCTGCGCCGAGTTGCGCGGCAAGCGTCACGCCTGCACTCAGATCGATGACTTCTGCCGGTCCCGGTCCCTGCGCCTGCCCCGCCAGCGGTGCCGCAGGCAATGCAGGCAAGCCCGGCAGCGGGCTGGCCGGCATGAACAGCAGCCAGTTGGCTGTCCCTGCATGCGCCTCGATCCAGCGCCCATCGCTTGCCTCGCTCGTTGCGCACAGCGTGAGCGGGTCGCTGGTCTCGCCAAGCGCAGCATGCATATGGCGCATCACCAGGCTCGCCATGCGCGGGTCGTAGCGCCGGTCGACGAACCCGGCATGGGGAAAGTAGCCGCGATCGACATCGACGAAGGTGTCGAAGAAGATCTCGAGTTGCGGGCTGGCGATGGCGGCGAACAGGGTTTCCGCCACCCGATTCGCGGTCGCCAGGTCGTCGAACAGCGGGTCGGCCGGATTGTCGCCGGCGAGCCGCACCTGCAGCGCGATTTCGATGCCGAGCGAAGCTGCCAGCTCACGTGCCGCGCTGATGTCCGCTGCCGGGGCATGGTCGCGCACGACCCGCATGACGTAGCCGTCGAACGCCGCGCGCGCGCCACGGGTTTCCAGCAACGCCTGCATCTGCCCGTGTTCCGCCGCGACGAAACCATGGTTGATGAAGTGATTGAACGTGCTGCCGTCGAACTGGGCGTCTTCATGCAGCCGCAGCTTGGAAAGGAACAGCCGCAGGCCGAGTTCGGCCCGCAACCGCGACAGGGCGGGCAGGGCGGCCACCGCATCCCGCCACGGCAGCACCACCTCGAGCGCCTCGATCAGGCCGCGATGTTCGTACAGCGCGGTGGTCGCGGCGCCGTTCGGCGCGCCGAACACGTATGCGGTGAAGCGGTGGCCAAGACGGCGCAGCAGCGCCATCCGGCTGCGCACCCCGGGATCGAGCAGATCCTGTATTGGCACACGCAACTTGCGTACACCGGTCTCCCAGAGCGCGACCAGCGGGTAGTCGTTGCGGGTGCGCTTGCGCTCGAACTCCTGCACGCCACCGGTGGCGGCAATGTCCATCCACTCGACCCAGGGATGGCGCAGGTCGACACCGACCGGGGCCATGAGGTTGGTCCGGCTGTGCACCAGCGGCAGCGCCACCGGAGGTGCAACCCGCGGTGCCACCGGCAGTGCCGCCGGCTGTGCCGGCGGGGCGGCATCGGCTGAGCACATCCGCCCGTTCATGCGCATGAAGTGGGCGACATGGCCATGCTCGTGCACCTCGACCAGGTAGTAGCCGAGCTTGGGTGTTTCGTCCCGGCCATGCTCCTGGCCCCCCGGGGCGAGCTTGAACAGTTCGGTGTAGTCCTGCCGCACGAAGGCGGTGGAGGGCAGGATGTAGCACTCGGTGTTCTCGAAGATGTCGTACCACTGGTGGTGGACATGGCCGGCGAACAGCGCCTCCGGCCTATAGGTCTTCAACAGGTCGAGCAGCCAGCTGCGGCCGGGCTCATCGATGTTGTCGTAGTTGCTCGCTTCGTGCCGATCGCACACGAAGGGCGGATAGTGGGTGAAGAAGAAGGTACGTTTGCCCTGGTGAGCGGCGAAGTCCTGTTCCAGCCAGACTCGCTGCCCGGTTTCGGCCGGCAGGCCCGAGTTGATGATCTGCGCATTGATCACGATGAAGTGGCAGTCAGCAGCGTCGAACGAGTAGAAGTCCGGCCCGAAGATCTGTCGATAGGTGTCGACGAAGGCCTGGGTGACCGTGCCGGCCGGCATCCAGTCCACCGACTTGTCGCCTACATCATGGTTGCCTGCGGCGAGATACAGCGGCGCCTTCAGGGCCGAGGCGAGTTCCTTGAACCGTTCGCAGGCGGGGGCGAAGCTTGGCAGTTCCGGCACCGGATGCACCAGGTCGCCCACATGCACGACCAGCAACGGGTCATGCCGGTTGATGTCGGCGATCGCGAAACGGCCCCGCTCGTTGGACAGGGCATTGGTGGCGAACGGCGACGAGGTCCGGCCATCCTCCGGATTGACATGGGTGTCGGCGATTACCGCGAAGCGGAAAAGGAAGCGGCCGAAGTCTTCGCCCTTGAGCGCATGCATGGGAGGTCCTGGTCCTGGTCTTGGTCTTGGTCGCTCAGGGGCGACCGATGCTGTCGAGGAAGCGTTCGTAATCCGCGATGAACGCCGCGCCGACCTCGAAGTAAGGCAGGGCTCCGGCCTGGAACACGCTGACCTGCCAGTTCCCGCGCGCACGCACCGTCGACAAGCCCCGATAGTCGACGAAGTCCCCGCGTACGCCGTGCGACACCCATACCGGAAGCGCCAGTGCTTCGTAGAGCGTATTGATATCGGCGCTGAACAGGCAGGCGCTCAGGAACGAGATCGGCGCGTGGCGGGCTTCGGGCTGCCTGGTGGTGATCAGATCGTAGGCCCACAAGCCTTCGTCGATGTTCGGCGAGCCCCAGGTACGGGCGAGGAAGTAGCGGATCACGCCCGGGCGGGTCAGCCAGCGAAACGCGGTCGGGCCGACCGACGGGCGGCTCAGGAACCGGTACAGCCAGCCCACCTTGCGGGTGCTGCCGGGCGGGCCGTAGCGGCGGGTGCGGCCGCTGAAGCCGGTCGGGCTGGCCAGGGCCAGGCTGCGAAACGCGGTGGGTGCCTCGACCGCTGCGCGCGCCAGGAACTCGCTGGACAGCGACAGCGCGAAGGCATCGATCGGCCCGGGGCCCTGCTCCAGGGCGATGCGCGCGACCAGCGCATGCAGCGCATCGGTCATCTGCCTTGGCGTGTACTCGCCCGGGCGGCGCTCGGAAAATCCGTAGCCGGGCAGGTCGATCGAATACACCGTGCGATGGCAGGCGAAGTGCTCATGCAGCGGGCGCACTTCATAGGCCGATGCGGAGGCGTTGATGCTGTGTACCAGCAGCATTGGCGGCCGCGGGGGCAGGTCGGGTGGTGGGCCGGCCCGGTAGAAGCTCAGTCGGCCGGCGCTGGACTCGATCTCGATCCGCTCACCGCTCACCGCATGCGGCAGGGGTGGCACAGGCGGCTCGACGGGCTGCGGGGCGGGCTGCGGGGCGGGCTTCGGTGCGGGCTTCGGTGCACCGGCCGCGGCCTCAGTCACCTTGCTCGTCCATCGGCTCGACCATGTCAGGCACCCGGTAGGATTCGCTCGCCCAGGCGCCCAGATCGATCACGCGGCATCGCTCCGAGCAGAACGGGCGGAAGCGGTTATCCAGCCGCCACTCAACAATCGTGGCGCATCTCGGGCAGGCGACTTTTCGGACTCTGGCTACGCCGCCTGCGGGTGGGGCGCTGGCGGTCATCTTCGGCAGGGGTCCCGCCTGCGCCTAGAGGTTGCAGAAGGTCAGATCGAACGGAATGTCCGCCTCGATCGCCTTCGGCCGCTCGCTTCCCGCCACCTGCTGGGTGAAACGGATGTTCAGCATGTAGCGGTTGGCGCTGACTTCCGGCACACAGGGGTACTCGCGGGATACCCGCACCCGTACCAGTTGCACCGCGCGTCCGGCCAGCATCTGCTGGAACACGCCCTGCGCCGCGACGCGCTGCGACGACTTGCCACTGTCGCGCAGGATGCGCAGCACGATGGTCAGGCTGTCGCGCAACGGCAGAAACGGCGCCATCCACTGGTCGAGGTCGGCGCGGCGCTCGGCGATCGGCCTGTGCTGCCAGTAGTGATAGGTCGGCAGATCGAACTCGCAGACCCCGCCGGGGATGTTCGAGCGCTGGCGAATGCTCATCAGCCATTCGTTGTCGCGCACGTCCTGGCCGATCTTGCCGGTAAGCTTGAACAGGCTGCCCGAGGCGTGATCGATGTCCCGCAGCACCGAGTCGAGCGCCTCCACTGAAATCTGCGGGTTGTTGCGCAACGCCTCCAGCGACTGCTTCTGCCGTTCGAGTTCCTGCAGCAGATCTGACTTCAGATCGGCGCGGCTCGCCACCTCGATGATCTCGAACAGGGTCACCAGTGCGGTATGGTGCTCGAGCGGATGATCGCGGGCAACGAAGAAGGCGAGCTTGTTGTAGAGGCCTTCCAATCTGAGCAGCGTGCGCGTGCGCTCGTTCAGTGGAAACTCGTAGTCGATCACGATAGCTGCGTTCTGCGTGGGTAGCGTGTGCGACTCGAACATGCGGGCCTGTGAGTTGCCGTATCTCGCGTTACGACGATCCGGGATGCATGGCTGATATGTTCAATCGCCCGGTTTGCCTGGAGGCCAAGCCGTCCGGTGCGATTGCGCAAGGCGCAGGTACTTCTGGTGCAACGCGTCGACCTGGGGTGGCAGCGCGGACTGCGCACCGTCATTGTCGATCACGTCGTCGGCCAACCCAAGACGCTGCTCGCGTGTGACCTGTGCTGCAATTATGGCCAGCACCTGCTCGCGTGTGAGGCCGCTTCGCTGCACCACGCGCGCCATCTGCCGATCCGAAGAACAGTCTACCACCAATACCCGGTCCATCCGCTGGTGCCACGTGCTCGCAGCGTTCAACAGGGGTACGGCCAGCAGCACATAGGGTGCGCTCACCTGCGTCAGTCGGGCCTCGGCTTCGGTCCGGATCATCGGGTGCAGGATCGCCTCCAGCCGCGCCCGGGACGCCGGATCGCTGAAGGCGCGCTCGCGCATCCAGGTCCGGTCGAGCGCGCCCCCGACGCTTGCGGCCTGCGTACCGAAGGTCGCGATCAGGGCCGGCATCGCGCTGCCGCCGGCAGCCGTCAGCGCATGGGCAATGGCGTCGGTGTCGATCAGTGCGGCGCCGCGCTGCTCGAACAGGCTGGCGACCGTGGACTTGCCGCTGCCGATGCCGCCAGTCAGTCCCACGACAAACGGCGTCGCCTGCGGCATCGCGTTCAGCCCAGCAGCTTGAGATATCCAGCGATGATCGCATCACCCCAGATCAGGGCGACCACTCCGGCGATCACCAGGTAGGGGCCGAACGGCATCGGCACGCTACGCCCCATGCGGGCGGCGGCGATCAGTGCGATCCCGATCAGCGCGCCGGCCACCGAGGACAGCATGATGACCAGCGGCAGGGCCTGCCAGCCGAGCCAGGCGCCGATCGCCGCCAGCAGCTTGAAGTCGCCATAGCCCATGCCCTCCTTGCCGGTGATCAGCTTGAACGCCCAATAGACGCTCCAGAGCGACAGATAGCCAAACGCGGCGCCGGCGACCGCGGCGGGCAGCGGGGCGAAACCCCCGCCCCAGAGGTTGACCAGCAGCCCCGCCCAGAGCAGCGGCAGGGTGAGGCTGTCGGGCAGCAGTTGGGTGTCGAAATCGATCACCGCCAGCGCCAGCATCGTGGCGCAGAACCCGAAGGCGAGCACCGCAGTCAGCGTCACACCATAGTGCCAGCCAATGAAGCCGGCGACGAGCCCGGTCGCCAGTTCGACCAGCGGATAGCGAAGGGAGATTCTGGCGCCGCACCCGGCGCAGCGGCCGCGCAGCATGAGCCAGCTCAGTACCGGCAGATTCTGCAGGGCGCTGATCCTGGCTCCGCAGGACGGACAGCCGGAGCGCGGTGTGGCCAGGTTGTACACCGGATGCTCGGCCGCAGCCGTGCCGGCCAGTTCTGCGCTTTGCGCCTGCCAGTCGCGCTCCATCATCTTCGGCAGGCGATGGATGACCACGTTGAGGAAGCTGCCGATGGCCAGCCCGAACAGCACGCAGATGCCGACCCAGAGCGCGGTCTGGGCGCGCAGCAGCTCCAGCACTTCGGTCATCGCGGCCCTCGGCCGGGATTGAGGATCAGACCACCGACCCCAGCTTGAAGATCGGCAGGTACATGGCGACCACCATGCCCCCGATCAGCGTGCCCAGCACCACCATGATGATCGGCTCCATCAGGCTGGACATCGCATCGACCGCGTCGTCGACCTCGGCCTCGTAGAAGTCGGCCACCTTGGACAGCATGCCGTCGAGCGCGCCTGACTCCTCGCCGATCGCCACCATCTGGATCACCATGTTCGGAAACACGTCCTGGCCCTGCATCGACACGGTCAGGCTGGTGCCGGTCGAGATCTCCTGTTGGATCTTCTTCGTTGCCTGGGCATAGACCGCATTGCCCGCGGCCCCGGACACCGAGCCCAGCGCCTCGACCAGTGGCACGCCGGCGGCGAACATGGTCGACAGCGTGCGCGCCCAGCGCGCGATCGATGCCTTGCGCACGATGTCGCCGAACACCGGCACCTTCAGCATCAGCCGGTCCATCGTGTTGCGCATCGCCTCGGATTTCTTGTAGGCGGTCCCCAGCGTATAGAAGACGCCGCCGATGATGGCGAAGATTGCCCACCAGTAACTGACGAAGAAGTCCGAGATCGCCATCACGATCAGCGTGGCGGCCGGCAGTTCGGCTCCGAAGCTGGAGAACACCGTCTTGAACGACGGGATGACGAAGATCATGATGATCGCGGTGATGATGAACGCGACGATGATGATCGACACCGGATAGAACAGCGCCGCCTTGATCTTGCCCTTGATGGCGAGGATCTTTTCCTTGTAGGTCGCCAACCGGTCGAGCAGCGAATCGAGGATACCGGCCTGTTCGCCGGCAGCCACCAGGTTGCAGAACAGATCGTCGAACTGGTCCGGGAACTTGCGAAACGCCTGGTTCAGGCTGGAGCCGGTCTCGACGTCGGTCTTGATCGACATCAATAATTTCTGCACCGAAGGGTTCGAGTGACCCTTGCCCACGATATCGAATGCCTGGAGCAGCGGCACCCCGGCCTTCATCATCACCGCCAGTTGGCGGGTGAAGATGGTGATGTCCTTTTCGGTGATCTTGCGCCCGGTGCCGATCCGCTGCTTGCGCACCTTGACGAACGACAGGCCCTGCCGGCGCAGTTGGGCGACCACCACATTCTCGCCGTTTGCGCGCATCTCGCCGCGCACCGCCTTGCCGCTCTTGTCCTGGCCGACCCAGGAGTAGAGGTAGTCCTTGACTTCCTTCCGGCGGCCCTGCGTGATCGTTGTGGCCATCGACTGCACTCCGCGTGATGCGACAGCAATAGAGATAAGGAACTACATCGATAGTGCTGACTAAACCCCGGTTTGTAAAGGGATGCGGTACCTAAAGACGGGGTTCTGGTTGCGGTCCGGTTGCGGCTGGGCGACAACCCGGTGATGGGCTAGCCGCTGCGGTCAAGAGCGATTTCCTGGGCGCCGTCGTCCACCCGCGGATAAACCCGGACCGAGCGTATTGCCCGCTCCTGGGTCTGCACTACCTCCAGCGGGTAGCCGGCGATCTTCACCGTGGTACCCGGCTCGGGCAACTCCTTCAGATAATCAACGATCAATCCATTGAGGGTTTTCGGCCCCTCCAGCGGCAACTTGAGCCCGAGCTTGCGGTTCAGGCTGCGCAGGGTCGCTGTGCCCTCGACCAGCATGCTGCCGTCTTCGTTGCGGGTGACCGTGTCGCCCCGGCCGGGGGCGGTGGTGGTGAATTCGCCGACCAGTTCCTCCAGAATGTCTTCCAGGGTCACCAGCCCCTGAAGCTCGCCATACTCGTCGACGATCAGTCCGATCCGCTCATGCTGCTCCTGGAAATGGGCGAGCTGGGTGAACAGCGCGGTGCCGGCCGGCACGAAATAGGGCTCGGTCAGCAGATCCTCGATATCGCTGGCCTCGATCGGACCACCCTGGCGCACCAGCGACAGCGCCCGGCGCACATGCAGGATGCCGATCACGTTGTTGAGCTCGCCGCGGCAGACCACCAGCCGTGTGTGGTAACAGGTGGCGATCTCGGCGATCAGTTGCTCCGGCGGCGAATCCAGGTCCAGCGCCTCGACCTGGCCGCGCGGGATCATCACGTCATCCACCGTGACCTGTTCCAGCTCGAACAGGTTGACCAGGATGCTCCGGTGCTTCTGCGGAATGTACTGGCCGCCTTCCAGCACCAGCGTGCGCAACTCCTCGGCTGACAGCTTGTGCTGCTCGACGCCTTTGGGCTTGAGGAACAGGATGCGCAGGATCGCCTGCACGAACAGGTTGACGAACCAGACCAGTGGATAGGCCACCTTGAGCAGCGGCGTGAGCACATAGGAGGAGGCGAGCGCGATCCGCTCCGGATAGGTCGCGCCGATGATCTTCGGCGTGATCTCGGAGAACACCAGGATGAAGAAGGTCACCCCGGCGCTGCCGATCCAGAGCGCCCACTCGTTCTGGCCCAACACCCTGAACATGATCACCGTGAACAGCGCCGCCGACAGGCTGTTGAAGAAGTTGTTGCCGAGCAGGACCACGCCAAGCAGGCGGTCGGTACGGTCGAGCAGGCTCGCGGCGAGGATGGCGCCCCGGTTTCCGGTGCTCACCAGATGGCGCAGCCGGTAGCGGTTGAGTGCCATCATGCTGGTCTCGGCGATCGAGAAGAAGCCGGATAACAGCAGCAGCACGAACAGACCGATCAGCAGGGTCTGTACTGGAATCTCGTCCAATTGGCCTCTCGGGCGGTGAACATCGGATCAACGGTGAAGGAAAGGGTGCAGTCGCAACGGGTGCGCTCGCGGGCGACGAGCCACCGGACGCTCATTGCCCGAGCATGATCTCGAGCACGGACTTGCTGCCGACATAGGCCAGCACCAGGGCGAGGAAGCCCCACAGCGTCCAGCGCAGCGCGACGCGTCCGCGCCATCCGAACAGGAATCGCCCGATCAGCAGTGCGGCGAAGATCGCCAGCGAGATCAGGGCAAACACGTTCTTGTGGGTGAAGGTAAGCGGGATTCCGAACAGCTCTTCCGAGAACAGCAGGCCGCTGAGCACGGTGGCGGCCAGCAGGGAGAAGCCGGCGATGATTATCCGGAACAGCAGTTTCTCCATCGTCAGCAGCGGCGGCAGTCCGGCGAGAATCGGCGGCACTGCGCCGGTGCGCAGGCGGCGGTCGAGTGCCGAAAGCAGCATCGCATGCAGCGCTGCGATGGTCAGCAGACCGTAGGCGAGCAGGGCGACCACGATATGCGCGGTTAGCAGCCACATGCCGACGTTTGGTATCGGGTCGCGCGTACCCAGAAATGCCGGTGCCAGTGCGCACAGTGCGGCCACCGGGAAGACCAGCAGCTGCAGCCCGCGCAGGTTGTAGAAGAAATTGCCCAGCCAGTGGATGATCACGGTCACCAGCATGATCGCCGACAGCGCCGCACCCACACTGAGAAACACCTCGCCGTCCCTGAACACTGCGCTTTGCACGCTGAACGCCTGAAGCACGATGATGCCGGCGACGATCGCCTGCTCGCCCCAGGCGGGTTGCCAGGACGCCCGCGCTGTGGGCGATTGCGCTCCGCCGACGGCTGCACTGCGCTCGGCCGGCCTGCGCGACAACCGGCGGCTGAGGTATGCGGCGAACGAGCCATAGGCGAGCGCGCTCAACAGATACGGTAGACTTCCAGTCATGATTCGAGTCTACACGAACGCTGTTTTCGTTCTGGGTGACACGCTTGGAGGCGATGATCCCGGTAGTGAACTGCTGCCTGGACGGCTGACGCGCCAGCTCCCCTGCGCCTGCGCCCGGGGCTGAAAATGCTCGACTCGCTGACCGACCGGCTGTCGCGTGTCGTCAAGACACTCAAGGGCCAGGCGCGGCTGACCGAAGACAACATCGCCGAGGCGCTGCGCGAGGTTCGTCTCGCGCTGCTCGATGCCGATGTGGCCTTGCCGGTAGCCCGGGACTTCATCGCCCGGGTGCGCGAGAAGGCGCTTGGCCAGGACGTGCTGACCAGCCTCACCCCTGGCCAGGCCGTGGTCGGTGTAGTGCACCGGGAACTGGTTGCTCTGATGGGCGAGGCCGGCGTCGGGCTCGATCTGGCCACCCAGCCACCAGCGGTGTTGCTGATGGCCGGCCTGCAGGGCTCGGGCAAGACCACCTCGACCGGCAAGCTGGCGAAGCTGCTGGCCGCGCAGAAGAAGAAAGTGCTGCTCGCCTCGGCCGACGTGTATCGCCCGGCGGCGATCGAGCAGCTGCGTACCCTGGCCAGCCAGGTCGAGGTCGGCTTCTACGAGGCGCCGCCCGAGGCGAAGCCGGTAGAAATCGCCACCGGTGCGCTCGACCATGCGAAGCGGCACTACTTCGATGTGCTGATCGTCGACACCGCTGGCCGGCTGTCGATCGACGAGGCGATGATGGACGAGATCCGCGCGCTGCATGCCGCGGTGAAGCCGATCGAGACCCTGTTCGTCGTCGACTCGATGCAGGGGCAGGACGCGGTCAATGTGGCGCGCGCCTTCGGCGAGGCCCTGCCGCTGACCGGCATCATCCTGACCAAGCTCGACGGCGACTCGCGCGGTGGCGCGGCGCTGTCGGTGCGCGCGGTCACCGGCAAGCCGATCAAGTTCGTCGGCGTTGGCGAGAAGCTGACCGGTCTGGAGGCATTTCACCCGGAGCGGATGGCCTCGCGCATCCTGGGCATGGGCGATGTGCTGTCGCTGATCGAGGACGCGCAGAAGAACGTCGATGTCGCCGAGGCGCAGAAGTTCGCGCAGAAGATGAAGTCCGGAAAGGGCTTCGATCTGGAGGATTTCCGCCAGCAGATCGGCCAGATGAAGAAGATGGGTGGCCTGGGGGCGATGCTGGACAAGCTGCCGGGCGACCTGGCACGCATGGCGCAGGGGGCGAAGGTCGACGACCGGATGATCTCGCGCCAGGAGGCAATCATCCTGTCGATGACAGCGGCCGAGCGGGCCAGGCCTGAACTGCTCAAGGCATCGCGCAAGCGGCGTATCGCCGCCGGCGCCGGCGTGAGCGTGCAGCAGGTGAACCAGTTGCTCAATCAGTTCGAGTCGGCGCAGAAGATGATGAAGATGGTCAGCAAGGGTGGCATGGCGAAGATGATGCGCGGGATGAAGGGCATGATGCCCGGCATGCGCTAGCGGTGGAGAACCCGTCCGCCGCGCCGCAGGCGCAGCCCGCACGGCGCACCTACCGCTACTACGACCTGGCCATGGCCGGGTTCGTTTGTGTGCTGCTCTGCTCGAACCTGATCGGCCCGGCCAAGGTGGCCGAGCTCGACCTGCCACTGATCGGCACCTTCGTCTTCGGTGCCGGGGTGCTGTTCTTTCCGATCTCCTATGTCTTCGGCGACATCCTGACCGAGGTTTACGGCTATGCCCGGGCCCGCAAGGTGGTCTGGGCTGGCTTCGGGGCACTTGCCTTCGCTTCATTCATGGCCTGGATCGTGGTGCAGTTGCCACCGGCGGCGGGCTGGGAGAACCAGGCGGCCTACGAGACCATCTTCGGCGCGACCCCGCGTATCGTCGCTGCCTCGCTGATCGCGTTCTGGGCCGGGGAGTTCGTCAACTCCTATGTGCTTGCGCGGATGAAGGTCTGGTCCGAGGGGCGCTCGCTCTGGTTGCGCATGCTCGGCTCGACCGGCGTCGGGCAAGGCGTGGATACGCTGATCTTCTATCCGGTCGCCTTCTACGGTGTCTGGTCGAACGAGCTACTGCTCAAGGTCATGTTCGCCAACTACCTGCTGAAGGTAGGCTGGGAGATCGTCGCGCTGCCATTCACCTATCGGATCATCGCCTGGCTCAAGCGGGCCGAGCAGGAAGACTACTATGACCGCCGCACCGACTTCAATCCGTTCACGCTGAAGACCTGATCGCCAGCGTCCGCGCGCCCGCCTTCCTGCCTTCCTGCCCTCCTGCCCTCCTGCCTTGCCATTCCGACACCGGCCGCCGATCGAATGAAGCCACCTGCAGTGTCCCGGCGCGCCGAAGCGGTACAGAGCCCGATCATCCCGGTGATCGCGCAGGCGATCCGCGAGCACCCGGGCACACTCTCGCTCGGGCAGGGCGTGGTGTACTACCCACCGCCGGCCTCGGTATTCGAGGCGATTGGTGAGTTGGGGCGCCAGCCCAGCCTGAACCGGTACCAGGCGGTGCATGGCATGGACGCGCTGCTGGCGGCAATCGAGCACAAGCTCGCGCAGGACAACGGCATCGCGATCGGCGCCAGCAAGCGGGTGATTGTCACCGCCGGCGGCAACATGGCCTTTCTGAACGTCGTGCTGGCGATCTGCGACCCGGGCGACGAGGTGATCCTGCCGCTGCCGTACTACTTCAACCAGGAGATGGCGATCACGCTCGCCAGCGCGCGGCCGGCATGCGTGGCGACCGATGCCGACTACCAGCTCGATATCGCTGCCATCGCTCGCGCGATCACGCCGAAGACGCGGGCAGTGGTGACGGTGTCGCCGAACAACCCGACCGGTGCGGTGTATTCGCGCGAGAGCCTGGAAGCGGTGAACCGGCTGTGCCGGGAGCGCGGCCTCTATCATGTGAGCGACGAGGCCTACGAGTACTTCGTGCACGAGGGCGAGCCGGCGTTCTCGCCCGGGTCGCTGCCCGATGCCGAGGGACACACGATCTCGCTCTATTCACTGTCCAAGGCCTATGGCTTTGCCAGCTGGCGCGTGGGCTACATGATCATACCGGCGCACCTGTACCCGGCGATGGCGAAGATCCAGGACACCAACCTGATCTGTCCGCCGGTGGTGTCGCAACTGGCGGCGGTGGCCGCGCTCAATGAAGGACGTGTCTGGTGCACGCCGCGCATTGCTGCGCTGACCGCGGTGCGCGAGCAGGTGCTGCGCGAACTGGGTACGCTTGCACCCGGCGTGCAGGCTCCGCGCACCCGGGGCGCCTTCTACTGCCTGCTGCGGCTGGCCGGACGCCATGATTCACTGGCGCTGGCGTTGCGGCTGATCGCCGAGCACCAGGTGGCGGTGATCCCGGGCGTGGCGTTCGGGGTCGACGATCCGTGCCTGCTGCGGGTGTCGTACGGCGCGCTTACCCGCGACGAGGTGACGGAAGCGATTGGCCGCCTGGTGGCTGGGCTGGATGCAGTGCTTTGAGACGAATCAGCCGTCGATGCCTGGCGGCGGGTGCGGTGACGGACAGCGGAACGGGGTCGACAGCAGGTAGTGCATGCCGGCCCGCGCGCGCGAGCTCTTTCTGCTTCTACTGGCCGTACCTGCGTCAGGCCGTCTTGCGTCGGCGCAGGAACAGACCAGCCAACGCAAGCCCGGAGAGCAGCATCGGCAGCGCGCCTGGCACCGGAATCTGGCTGACCGGCGGCGTGATGATAGTGCCGTTGCGCACCTCGAAGATGTAGCGTCCGAGCACGTTCGAGTTGAGGCTGTTGCTGATCAGCGCGTTCGGGCCACCGTTCAGAAATGCGCCGTTGATCAGTGAGCCGGGGAGTTGATAGAAGTCGACTCCGTTGGCCGCGGCGAAGCCGGCGGCTGCGGAGGTGCCGCCGAACCCATTGACGCCACCCGATGCACTGCCGGTCTCCCAAAGGACGCGGTCGTAGTTGAACTCGATGTCGAAGTCGCCGATTGCGATGTCAGCACGGCTGGTCAGAATCAGCTGAAACGAGTTGAGCTTGTCGGACGCGCTCTGGTAATAGCCGACGTTGATCCAGTTGACGCCGAAAACGTTACGCCCACCGCCGTCGACAGAGGTGCCGTATTGCATGAGACTCGAGCCCGCACCTCGGGTATCGACGTCGGCGAAGAACGGCGCGATGATCGGAAACGCGCTGGCTGCCGTCAGATTGACGGGTGTGAACTGGCTGAGGGAGTTGTTGAACGTGATGTTGCCGTTGTTGTTGACGTAGGTCTGGGTAAAGCTCGTGCCGAAGTAGTTGGCACTGAAGCCGAGACTAACCAGGCCGGTGGACCCATCGTCGTTGGCTGGCAGGGTATTGCCGGTGAACGAAGCGGCATCGCGAATCGCCTGGGCATGAACCGGCCCGACAAGGGTCGCGGAGATGGCGAGCGTGGCAACAGCCAAGGCGTGTCTGATCTGAGGCATGGCGGTTTTTCCCTTGATGAAAAGTCGTCTGATTGATGCTGGAAAAATGGTAACCGCGCTGACACGCCATGTATAGGCGTGTTCCGTTGCATTTCGGCTAGTCGTTAGTCCGAAAGGACTAACGAAACGCCGTTTTCGGCCGGATTTCTTCATCTCGACCGTTCTCCGCGCCTGGAGGCTAGCGGCGGTAGCGCGCGACGAACCCGCGGTCGATGCGGTCCTTCCAGGCCCACAGCCATGTGGCAGTCCATTCTGCAAGCGTGCGCCCGAGCCAGGGCGCGCTCGCCGGTCCGCCCACCGCCAGCCCGTTGCGCGCTGCTATCGCCGTGCGTGGCCCGAGGGCGACCAGCGCCAGCGCCTGGCGCTGGGGTGTGAACGGCAGCGGTGCCTCGCCCGCCAGTGCTCGGCGCAGGTTGACGGCCAGCGGCGGACCTTGGCGCACCGCGTACACGCCGGCTTTCGGCCGCGGATGGGCGTCGACCGAGGCGCAGTCGCCCGCGGCGAACACCTCGGGATGCGAGCCGCTGGCCAGGGTGGCGTCCACCGAGATGAAGCCGCGCGGGTCCAGGGCCAGCCCGCTGTTGGCCAGCCAGGCTGGGGCGGACGCTCCGGTGGCGAACAGCGCGAGGTCGGCGGCGATCCGGTGGCCGCTGGCGGTGACCAGTTCGCCCGGAGGTTGCGCACCCACGACACGGGTGTTCGGGACGACCTCGACGCCGGCAGCTGCGCAGGCACGCTCGAGTGCAGCGCCTACGGCGGGTGCAGAGCCCTGCGCCACCCGCGCGCCTTCGGCCACCAGCCGGATGCGGGCCGGTGTTCTTTCCCCGGCTGCGGGGACGCCCAGCCGATGGGCGAGCGCGAGCGCCAGCTCGATGCCAGCGATGCCGGCACCGACCACGACGATGTCGCACGCTGCCGGGCTCGAGGCCGACTCGATCGACTTGAGGAACCCGCCCAACCGGTCCATCAGCAGCGGGAATGGTTTGGCGGGCACCAGAATCATCTGCCCGCAGCCGCCATCGTGCAGCGCTTGCGCCATCCCGGGTTCAGTATGCGGCGTGGCACCGACGTCGATCGACAGGATGTCGTAACCGAGCGTGTCGCCGGTGTCGAGTGTGACCGTGCGCGCCTGAGGGTCGAGCGAGATGGCGCTGGCGTTCACGAAGCGCACCCCGACGGCGCGGGACAGCCGCTCGACATCGATCAGGCAATCGGCCGCCGCATAGTGGCCAGCGATCACCCCGGGCACCATGCCCGAATAAGCGGTCGCCGCGTCCGGGCTCACCAGCATCACCCGGCACCCGGACGGCCAGTGTTGCGCGGCGCCCAGCACGGCGAGGTGGCTGTGCCCGCCGCCGAGCAGCAGGAGTTTACGGTGGAGCGGCATCAGCTTTCCTGTCGCGAGAACGGCCCGCGGTTTCTGTCCGGCGCAGGGTTGGCCGGGACGACCGCCAGCATCCCGGTCAACGCCAAGCTTACCTTTGCGCGTGGCCAGGCAACTACCGCAGTATCCGCGGTATCTTCGACCCTTCGTTCCGATCGAGGCGTTCTCCAATGCATGCAGTGTTGCGCGGTGTTGTTTCGGTACTGTCGTTCGCCATCGGCGCCCAGGGCGGGTCGGCCATCGCGGCCGAGACCTTCCCGACGCGGCCGATCCGTCTGGTCATTCCGTTCGCTCCCGGCGGCGGCTCCGATGTCACCGGCCGCATCGTCGGCCAGAAACTCTCGGAGCAGTTGGGCCAGTCGGTGATCATCGACAACCGGCCGGGGGCAGCGAGCATGCTCGGCACCGATCTGGTCGCCCGCGCCGCGCCCGATGGCTACACCCTGCTGCTCGCCGATCTGGCGCTCGCCATCAATGCGGCCTACTACGTCAAGCAGCCCCCGGCCGATCCGGTCAAGACCTTCATCGGTGTCGCACTGGTGGCCGAGACGCCCTACATCCTGATGGTCAATCCCGCAGTGCCGGCGCAGACGATCAAGGAGTTCATCGCGCTGGCCAAGGCACAACCTGGCAAGCTCAATGTCGGCTCGTCGGGCAACGGCGGCGGACTGCATCTGACGCTCGAATTGTTCAAGCTCAAGGCCGGGCTCGATCTGAATCACATTCCGTACAAGGGCGGCGGCCCGGCGTTGAACGACACCATGGCCGGGCAGATCCAGGCGACTTTCATCGGCATGGGTGGCTCGCTGCAGTTCGTGCAGAACAACCGGTTGCGCCCGCTGGCGGTGACCGCGAGCAAGCGCAGCGCGGCGCTGCCGAAGGTGCCCACGCTGACCGAGCTGGGCCTGGATGTGGTGGTGACCAACTGGTACGGCATCGTGGCGCCGATTGCCACACCGAAGCCAGTCGTGCAACGGCTGTTTGACGAAGTCGGCCGTGCACTGGCGGCGAGCGACGTACGCGAACGGCTGCAGACCACCGGGCTGGAGCCCGCGGCGCAGTCGCCCGGCCAGTTCCAGCGGCTGATCGAGTCGGAGCTGAAACGCTGGCAGCAGACCATCCGCGAGGCGCGCATCCAGACAGAGTAGTGGGGGCGCGGTCTACGGCGTAGCGGCCTGGCGCCGGAACCGGATGTCGCCGAAGAACGCGGTCACCGACTCACCGGTGTTGTCGGTGTCGGTCATCACCGCGATGCCGGACACCGGTGGTGCGTCATAGCCAAAGGCCTTGCGGAAATCCTCCGCGAGGTTGCGCTGGTAGCCGACCCACTGACCGACCCGTTCGCTGCCGCTCTCGACCACGATCATGCGTACCCGGTCGGTATAGGCATTGGCGACCACCGTACCCGTAGGTGCTTTGGTGTCCCAGATGTAATTGATCGCGGCGCGTGGCGGCAACTGGCCGTAGAGCGCGCGCGCTGCCCGGTCGGCCAGCGAGATCGAGTTCGCATCATGGGCAAAGGTGATGTACAGGCGCACCGGGTAATCGTCGCCGCCGCGTGAGCGCACATCGGCCTTGGCCAGCAGGCCATTGGTGCGCCAGCGCCACTCGATCAGCGGGAACGTCTTCAGGTCGATCGTCTGTTCGAGTACCAGGCCGGAGGCCGATGCCTCGGCGTCGGCACGAAGCACCACGCTGCCGGACTCGCGCACCAGCGAGTAGCGGGTGTGGCGCTCGATGTTGCGAAAGGTGAGGGGCTTCCAGCCGGTCGGCAGCGCACTGCCTTCGCGCTCGGCGGAGAAGCGTCCGACTTCAAGCGTGAGCGCCTGGGGGGGCTGCGCGACTGACTGCGCGTGCGCTGGGGATATCAATGCGGTGCTTATTGTGGTGCTCGATGCGGTGGCCGCCAGGGTCACCGCTGAACTGATCGCTGAGGTTATAGATACGCCGGGCAGACAAAGCAGCCAGGCAAGCGCGATCGGCAGCGCGACCGCCAGGGCATGGCGGGTAGTACAGGGGAGGCGGCGGGTCATCGGGTCATCCGGCTTTCGATGTGGTCCAACAGGGCGGGGGCGAGTTCGCGCAACCGGGCGAGATCGTCTGGACGATCCACATCCCAGCCGGTTTCCAGTTCATGCAGGCGCCAGCCGAGCGCGGCGATGCGTGACCGTGTCTGCGCGAACACTTCGCTGGTGCTCCAGGCGATACCGTCGAACAGTGCGGCATCGAGCCGGCGGGCACCAATCAAGGCATAGCCGCCATCTTCGGTGGGCAGCAGCACGATGTCCGCCGCGCAGAAAGCACTCTCAACGCCCTTGGCTTGGCTGCCGTGCAGTGCATCGAACGCCTGGGCGAGCTCGGCGACGGTCAGGGCCGGGCAGTCGGTACCGATAAGCACCGGAAGGCAGTCGCGCGCCAGGGCATCGGCGAGTGCATGCCGCATGCGCAGACCAAGGTCGGTGGGTGGCTGGGTACGCAGCGCGACCGGGAACCGCTGGGCGCATTCTGAAAAAAACGGGTGCGTGGTATGCGGCGCGCACCACAGCTCGATCTCGCTGACTGTGCCGGGGCAAGCGGCAGTGGCGAGCGAGAGCGTGCGTTCGATCAGCGCGCGCTGCAGCGCGGCGGCGCCGTCCGACCCCAGCGCCGGATGCAACCGGGTCTTCACCTGCCCGGCCACCGGTGCCTTGGCGAACACCTGCAGCACCCGCTTCATGGCTGTGGGCCGTAGTAGCGGCGATGCAGCTCGGCTGGCGAAGTGCCCAGCCAGTATGCCAGACGAAGGCGCCACATCAGCAGGACGGTGCGCCAGACACCCTGTGTTTCCCAGCGCCGACCGGAGGTGGCGACATGTGCACGCACACAGGCGGGCGAGCCCTGTCGGCGCAGCCGCGTCGACAGGGCGATGTCTTCCATCAGCGGCTGCGCGGGAAAGCCGCCAGCGCGATCGAAGGCTGCGCGCCGCATGAACATCGCCTGGTCACCGGTCGCGATGCCGGTGAGCCGAGAGCGCAGGTTCATCAGCGTGGCGACGACCGGCAGCATCCAGTGCCGGCCCTCGAGGGTGACATCAAAACGTCCCCAGCTGCGCGAGGCGAGTGCTTCCAGCACCCTTTGGTCGGCATCGGCGGGAAGCGCGCTGTCGGCATGCAGGAACAGCAGCGCCTCGCCGTGGGTGAGCGCGGCGCCGGCGTTCATCTGCGTGGCGCGCGAACGGGGTGCGACGGTCACCCGTGCGCCATGCTCGCGGGCGATGAGCACGGTGTCATCTTCGCTGCCGCCATCGACCACGATCAGTTCAGCGCCGCGCGCGATCATCGGCGCCAACGCGCTGAGGGTTGCACCGATATGGGCGCCTTCATTGAGCACCGGCATCACGATCGACAGTGCGGCTGTGGTGCTCATGTCCGCCGGGGTGGCGCAACAGTCACAGCGTTCAGGCGACTGACGCCGGAGTTTCAGCCACTGTCTCAGCCACTGTCTCAGCCACTGTCCCAGCCGCAGTCTCAGCCACAGTCCCAGCCGCAGTCGCAGCTTCAGTCGCAGCCGCGCCGAGCGATCCGCCGCAACTCGAGCCCTGACCCGCGGTGCAGCCGTAGCAATGGTTGCGCACCTGGATCGGCCGGCCTTCGAGGTTCACGCCGATCAGTTCATGCAGGTGCACCCGGGTGCTCGCGCCGATGCGCATGCCCAGCCCGAGCATCTGGTTGAAGTCGCAGTCATGCACATAGCCCTGCCAGTCGACGCTCACCATCGAGCGGCACATCACGCCGTCGAGGTTTTCCGGACGGTGCGCGCCTTTGAGCAGGTCGACATAGGTATCGAACGTACCCTTGGAGATCAGCGTGCTGCCGAAGCGCTGGATCGGCATGTTCGCCAGCGCGTACAGGCGGTCGAACACGATGCCGAAACGCGCGGCGAGTTCCTGCTTGTAGGCCGCCTCGAGCGGCGCCTGCGCCGGGGGCAGCGACGGGCCGAGGGGGTTGTAGACGAGGTTGAGTACCAGGCCGGTACCGTCGATGCCGTAGCCTAGCGCATTCAACCGGCGCAGCGCCTCGATGCTGGCGGCAAAGACGCCGCTGCCGCGCTGTTGATCGACATTGTCCTCGAGATAGCAGGGTAGCGAGGCAGTGATCTCGACCGACTGCTGCGCGAGGAACTCCGCGAGATCCTCATGCCCGGGCTCGAGCAGGATGGTCAGGTTGCAGCGGTCGATCACCCGCACATCGCGCTCGCGCGCGGCGCGCACCAGGTCGCGGAAGTGCGGGTTCATCTCTGGCGCGCCGCCGGTCAGGTCCAGCGTCGACACCGGCGAGGCGTCCAGGAAGGCGATCACCTGATCGATCGTCTCCCGGGTCATTACCTCGGTACGCTTCGGGCCGGCGGCGACATGACAGTGCAGACACTGTTGGTTGCACAGGTAACCGAGGTTCACCTGCAGGGTGTCCAGGGCGCCGCGCCTGATCGCCGGGAAGTCGCTCGGTTGCAGTCTGGGCAAGGTGGGGTGCATCTGGCCGTGTCCTTTCAGGGAGCTCGAGTATCGGGTGTGTCTGCGGCGCGCGGGGCGGCCGGCGTCTTGTCGGGTCCCTGCTTTCGGCGCAGCCAGCGGATGAGCACCGGCACCAGGGCGAACACGCCAAGGAGGGCGAAGGCGCCGAGGGTCGCTGGCGAAACGAGTTGCGCAGTCGATTCGATCCGGCCGAGCGACTGGCCGAGGTTGGCAAACACGAACACCCCGGGCAGGATGCCGATCGCGGTGGCGGCCACATAGGTGCGTACCGGCACACTGGTGAACGCGGTTGCGAGGTTGACCAGCCAGAACGGGAACAGTGGCACCAGTCGCAGGAACAGCAGGTAACTGAACGCCCCGTCGGTAAAGCCCTGGTTGATCCGTGCCGCCAGGCCGGTGCCATCAGGGGCATCCAGCCCGAGCTTGCGCCGCGCCAGGTCGGCGAACAGGTAGCGCGCGGCGAGGAAGGCGAGGGTGGATCCCAGGGTTGCGGCAAGCAGGATGATCGCCGAGCCGACCCAGCGGCCGAACAGCATGCCGACGGTGAGCGACAACAGCACCGCGCCTGGCAGGCTGAGGGTAGTGGCGGCGAGGTAGACCAGGAAGGCGATCAGTATGGCCAGCGGGTAGTGCGCCTCGGTGAGGGCCAGCAGTTGATCGCGATTGGCCTTGATCGCCTCCAGCGAAAGATACTTCGGGCCGCCGAACGCGAAGAACGCGGCGATTGCGCCGATGAAGACGATCGCGATCACGACCTTGATCGCGATCGAACCCCGGGCGCCTGCTGCCGGCACGCTGCTCATTGCGGTCCGCGCAAGCCGAACAGCCAGCGCATCCAGCGTTTGATCGTCGGGGTGAGTGTGGCCTTCAGTCGCTGGTCGGCGACGCGGCGGTTGATCTGGGCAAAGGTCGGATAGACATGAATCACGCCCGATATGTGCGCGGCCTTCATCTTCTTCGCCATCGCCAGCGCGTATTCGGCGATCGCCTCTCCCGCATGCGGGCCGACGATGGTCGCGCCGAGCAGCCGGCCCTTGCGGTCGGTGATGATGCGGGCGAAGCCTTCGGTCTCGCGATCGGTGCGTGCACGGTCGAGTTCGGCGAAATCGAACCGGTAGCTTTCGAAGTCCAGCCGCGCGGCCTTCGCCTCGGCCTCCGATATGCCGACCCGCGCGAGTTCCGGATCGGTGAAGGTGCACCAGGGGACGACCCTGGACTCGGCCCGGGCCGGCAGATGGAACAGCGCGTTCCTCAATACGACGCCGGCGTGGTGTTCCGCGACATGGGTGAACATCTGGCGCCCGGCTGCGTCGCCGGCCACATAGATGTCCGGATTGGTGGTGCGCAGACGGTCGTCGTTGACGATCCGCCCGTCGACCACCTCGACGCCGGCCTCGGCCAGACCCAGGCCGTCGACCGTGACCTTGCGGCCGGCGGCGATCAGCAGGTGGCTGGACTCGATGCTGCCAGCCGAGCCGTCGCCAGCGCGGGTGAATTCGAGCCGGATACGGCCGGCCTCGCCGGACACCGCCGTCGGTGTCGCGCCCAGCTCGAACTGCACGCCGTCGCGGGCGAGGGATGCGCGCACGACCTCAGCGGCATCGGCGTCTTCGCGCGCCAGCAGCCGGGGCTCGCGGCCGATCAGTGTCACCCGGGTGCCGAGGCGCGCGAACGCCTGGGCGAGCTCGCAGCCGATCGGACCGGCGCCGATCACGGTCAGAGACGCTACTTCTTCAGCAAGCGAGAAGATCGTTTCATTGGTCAGATAAGGCACGCTGTCCAGCCCCGGGATCGGCGGCAACGCCGGGCGCGAACCGGTGGCCAGCACGAACCGGCGTGCGCGCAACTGGCGTCCATCGGCTTCGAAGGTGCGCGGATCGGTGAACCGGCCCCGGGCCTGGACGACCTCCACGCCGAGCGCGCGGAAGCGCTCCGGGCTGTCATGCGGTTCGATGCCGCGGATCACCTCCTGCACGCGCTGCATCACCGCCGGAATCGAGGCCACCGCCTTTTCGGGCTGGCTGCCGGCGCCGGGCGGGCCGTCCAGGGGTGGCAAGCCAAACAGGGCACGGTCATGCTGCTGGTGGAACACGCTGGCGGCTTTAAGCAGTGCCTTGCTCGGCACGCAGCCGTAGTAAAGACAGTCCCCGCCCAGGCGGTTTTGTTCGACCAGCACGACCTTGGCCCCGAGGCCGGCGCCACCGGCGGCCACTACCAGACCGGCGGCGCCGCCGCCGATCACGCACAGGTCGTAGTCAGGTTTCATGGTGTCGATGGTACGACCAACGGGGGCCTGCGGATTCAGGCGTGCGGATTCAGTCATCGCGGGCGTCTGCGGCCCCGAAACCTTCGTTTTGCATTTTCGCGGCCAAACCGCTATTCTTCTCGGCTGTTCAGCGGAATCCCGTCGAGGGTTCCGGCCCTGAAAGTTCCTTTTCCTCACTTTCGAAGGCCAAGTCACCATGGTAGTCATTCGTCTGTCTCGCGGCGGTGCCAAGAACCGTCCGTTCTACAATGTCGTCGTGGCCGACTCGCGTCGCCCTCGTGACGGCAAGTTCATCGAGCGCATCGGCTTCTACAACCCGAAGGCGTCTGAAAAAGAGGAAGGCCTGCGCATCGCGCTGGACCGCCTCGCGCACTGGACGTCGAATGGCGCGCAGCCGAGCGACACGGTGATCCGGCTTGTGAAGAAGTTCCGCGCCCTCCCGACCGTCAATGCAGCCGCCCCCGTATCCAGCGTCACCGCAAGCGCCAGCGCCTGAACGCTGGGTGGTGATGGGGCGCATCGGCGTCCCGTTCGGTGTGCAGGGGTGGGTGCGGATACAGACCTATTCTGAAGATCCCGACACCCTGCTCGACTTCGATCGCTGGTGGGTGAGACAGGCGGCGCGCAGCGCGCTGCGACCGGGCGCACCGGCAGTCGCCGAGGGCGAATGGCGGGAGATCGAAGTGCTGGAAGCCCAGGCCCATGGCGGCGGGCTGATTGCGCAACTGAAAGGCATTGGTGACCGCGACCAGGCGGAGCGGGCCCGCGGTACCGAAGTCGGGCTGTTCAGAAGCGAGTTGCCCGAGCCTGAAGCAGGCGAGTTCTACTGGGAAGACCTGATCGGCATCGACGCTGTCGACCATGAGGGGAACAAAGTGGGTGTGGTGAGCGGGTTGCTCGAATCGGGCGCCCATGATGTGCTGGTGATCGATACGCCGTTGAAGACGGCCGCGGGACGGCCGCATCAGATTCTGGTGCCCTTCGTCGAGCGGCATGTCGGTGAGATCGACCTCGGCAAACGGCAAGTCGTGGTGGATTGGGAAGAGCCCGTTTAGTGCCATGTTGCAACTCGATGCAGTCACCCTGTTTCCGGAGATGTTCGATGCCCTGACCGAGTCGGGCATCACTCGGCGTGCGCGCGAGGAGCGGCGTTACCAGTTGATCTGCTGGAACCCGCGCGACTTCGCCGGCGACAGCTACCGCACGATCGACGATCGCCCCTACGGCGGCGGGCCGGGCATGGTGATGATGGCCGGGCCGCTGGAGGCCGCGCTGACCGCGGCGCGAGACCGGCAGAAGAGCACCGGTGTGCGCCGCTCACGGGTGGTGCACCTCACCCCGCAAGGCGCGCCGCTGACTCACAGCAAGGTGATGGAGCTGTCCGGCGAGTCCGGGCTGGTGCTGTTCGGCGGCCGCTATGAAGGTGTGGACGAGCGGGTGATCGAGCGCCAGGTGGACGACGAAATATCGCTCGGTGACTTCGTCGTCTCGGGCGGCGAGTTGCCGATGATGGTGCTGATGGACAGCGTGATCCGCCAGCTTCCCGGCAGCCTGGGCGACGCTGACTCCGCGCGCCAGGAGTCATTCGTCGATGGGCTGCTCGACTGTCCGCACTACACCCGTCCGGAGATCTATGAAGGCGTCAGCGTGCCGCCGGTTCTGATGTCCGGCGACCATGCGGCGATCGCGCGCTGGCGCCTCAAACAGTCGCTTGGAAGAACCTGGCAGCGTCGTCCCGACCTGATCGAACGGCGCCGCCTCAGTGAAAGCGAGACCCGGCTGCTCGACGACTATCGTCGCGAGCAGATGGGACTCGAAGTGAAGGGCCCGCGCGCCGCGCAGGCCGATCGTTAACCGGTGGAGCATGTTCATGCGCGACCCGCAGGGGTGCGGCGCAGTGGAACCTATGTCGACCGAAGGAGAAAAAAATGGACTTGATCAAGCAGCTCGAACAGGAAGAGATCGCCCGCCTGGCGAAGAAGATTCCGGCCTTCGCCCCGGGTGACACCGTGATCGTCAGCGTGAACGTGGTCGAGGGCGATCGCAAGCGTGTCCAGGCCTATGAGGGCGTGGTCATCGCCAAGCGCAACCGGGGACTGAACTCCTCTTTCATCGTGCGCAAGGTTTCGTCCGGCGAAGGCGTGGAGCGGACGTTCCAGACCTACTCCCCGGTGATTGCCAATGTCGAGGTGAAGCGGCGCGGCGCGGTGCGGCGGGCCAAGCTGTACTACCTGCGCGACCGTTCCGGCAAATCGGCACGGATCCGCGAGAAGCTGGTGGCACGGGTGCCCAAGGTTGCCGCGGTGGCCGCTGCTGCTGCCGCTGTCGTGGCCGTGGAACGCACCGACCCGGTCTGACCGCGGCGCGGCATCGCAGCGGTAAAGCGGGGCGTCGCGACATCAGTATGATGCGCTTCGCCTCGGCGACGCCGCCGAGGTCCGGCAAGCGGTTGATCGTCGCGCGGGCCATCAAGGCGACCGCACGCGCCAACCAGCGGGCGCTGACCCAGGCCAGGACGCTGGCCCCGGCGCTCGCCCTGGCGCGCGCCCAGACCATTGCGGTGACCCTGGCGGGGAC